>DIYM01000164.1 GCA_002429045.1 Phycisphaerales bacterium UBA6054 | reverse complement strand
GAACGAGACAGGATCGGCTGGCGCCCCCGCCACCACCACCTCGGTCCCTCCGGGCCAGACGAACGGATCGATGGGCTTGCCTTCACGCCGAGCGATGTTCGCTCGCTGCACGTCGTTGGGATCACGCCCGGCGATCCACTCACCGAGCGCGTTCGCGCCGCCCGTGTCACCGGCACCGGGCCCAACCGCGGGCACATCCATCGCCTTCGGGCGAGCTGCGGTCACGAAGATCCAAGCAACGAGTCCGCCGAAGACAGCGATGGGGAGCAGCAGCCAGCCGGTGAGCATGAGGTTCTTGCGCACGCGAGACGGTAGCCGCGCTGACACAGACAAACCCGCATTGGCGGGGATCCCCGAGCGATAGCCGCGTGTCCCGAGGGTTACCCGGCGGCCGCGAACCGGGCCGCCACGGCGTCCCAATCCACCAGATTCCAGAACGACTCGATGTAGTCCGGGCGGCGGTTCTGGTAGCTCAGGTAGTACGCGTGCTCCCACACGTCCAGACCGAGTATCGGCGTGCCCTGCCCACCGCCGAACTGCCCGGGCATCAGCGGGCTGTCCTGGTTGGCGGTCGAGCAGACCGCCAGTTTGCCGCCCTTGACGACCAGCCAGGCCCACCCGGAGCCGAATCGCGTCATCCCGGCGTTGGCGAACTCGCCCTTGAACCCGTCGAACGAGCCGAACGCCTCGTTGATCGCGTCGGCCAGGGCGCCGGTCGGCTGCCCGCCCTTGCCCGGCGCGAGGACGGACCAGAAGAGGCTGTGGTTGGCGTGCCCGCCCGCGTTGTTGCGAACGGCGCCCTGTTTGTCAGCGGGGAGCCTGTCGAGCTGCGCGATCACCTGATCGACGCCCATGTCCGCCCATTCGGTGCCGGCAAGCGCGTCGTTCGCCTTGCTCACATAGGCCGCGTGATGCTTCCCGTGGTGGATCTCCATGGTCTTCGCGTCGATGTGCGGCTCGAGGGCGTCGATGGGGTAGGGGAGCGCGGGGAGCGAGAATGCCATCTGGATCTCCTGGGGATATCTTCGCGTCGGGGAACCCGACTTACCCAAACAAAGTACGCACATCGCGAACGGAGGGACGCAGAAAGTACCGCTTTTCGGTTTTTCTTGGCCCCGTTCCTGGAAAGCTGGGTGATCTGATTGCCGGACGCGTCGTGGTAGGATAGGATCGGAGTTCCCGTCTCGGGGACGGTTCGAGCACAGAGACGGCGCGTCTGCGTCAAGCTCGACGAGCCAGACCCGGGACCTTAGGCCGCCCTTTATCGGGCGTCAACCACTCGGAATCGCTGTCAAGGATCGACGGCGATGTCCCGCACGGAAGCCATCACCATCGGCGGGCTCTGGTCCCGTCTTCGGCCGATCAAGAGCGCCGGGATCTCCGTTCGAAATCCAGCCAGAGCACCCCGCCGCGAGCCACCGGTTGTTGCTGAGGAAAACCACCAATTCGCAGTACTTTCGGTCATCGCAGAGAAACATCTGGCGGCTTGAGAACGTAAGCATCTCATACCCGATTCCTTTCTGAGCCAGTTCCAGAGGCTCGACCGGCCAGAAGGGTGGGTCGGAGAGTTCCCAGCCGGGGATCGAAGGCGGGCTTGGCAGTTTCGGTGAGAATGGGCAAGACACTCGTCGTGCTTCCCAATCAAACCGGGATGTCCAAGGCGCGAACATCGGTGCCGTCGCAGGCCACCGAGAACCCAGCCCGGCCCGACGGATCGGGCCCGATGAAACCGAACGCGGGCTGTCGGCCCGCCCGGTCGAGTCGAAGGCTCTCAGGGTTGTCGCCATGCCGTTCGGAGCATCCGTCCGGCGTGGCATGGAGAACACGCAGGGAACTGCGAGCAGGAATCAAGGGGTGCCCGCGAGCCAGCGGGCGCTCCATTCAACGCGGGCCCGAGCGCCCGAGCCGCTGCAGGAAGGCAGCGGAGGAACGGATAGGCAATGACGCAGTCATCGACACCCAGCCCAAGCCCCCTCGAGCAGATGCGACGCCGCCAGCGCGTCGGTGTGTCTCGCACGTCTACCCGAGAAGGCAAGGTCAGCCGCCAGTTGTCCCACGAGGACGAGCGGCTGCTGAACCAGATCCTTGCCAAGGAGCAGGACTACATCGACTCCCCGGTGTTCTATGAAGAGGACGCCGAGCAGCACATCTACGAGGAAGCGCCGGACGTCGCCAAGCCGGACACCACCTGGTACCACCCGGTGATGGACGACATCTCGGCGACCAGCCGCACACGGACCGTGAAGAGCGCCCAGCAGGTCATCCTCACCGGTGCCGAGGAGCGGGTGCTGTTCCACCAGTTCAACTACGCCCGCCACCGGGTGTGGAAGCTCCAGCAGGAAGCCTGGGCCCGCCCGGACAAGAAACCGACGGCCGAGCAAGCCGAGAAGCTGCTGTGGTGGTACCGTCGCGCCGAGCGGATCCGCGAGCAGATCGCCGAGACCAACCTCGCACTGGTGCTCGCGATGGCCAAACGGACCCGCATGAGCGAGGTGGACTTCGCCGACCTGGTCAGCGAGGGGAACATGGCGCTGCTCCGCGCGGTCGACAAGTTCGACGCCGGGCGTGGCTTCAAGTTCTCCACCTACGCGTGCCGGGCGATCCTCAAGGCGTTCAGCCGCCAGGGGATGAAGCTGAGCAAGTACCGCCAGCGGTTCCCCACGGACTTCGATCCCAAGCTCGAGAAATCCAACTTCCTCGAGACCAAGCGGGCCGACTTCGAGAAGGACGCCGCCGAGGAGGTCCGCGAGATCGTCATGGCCAACCGGGCCGACCTCTCGGGCGTCGAGCGGACCGTCATCGAGCACCGCTTCGGGCTCGAGACGGGCGGGCTCGAGAAGCCCATGACGCTCGAGCAGGTGGGACAGATCATCGGCGTGACCAAGGAGCGCGTGCGACAGATCCAGAACAAGGCGATGGAGAAGATCCGCGTGCAGCTCGAATCGAACTTCCTCGGCACGGTCGAGGAGGAAGAGTCCGAGCCCGTCGGGGCGTGATCCATCACGAGTGTCCGGCCCACGGGCCCGGTTCGCCGGGCCCGTTTTTCATGGCCGGCTCCGAGCCGGACCCGCGATCCCCGTTCGGGTCGCGTGCGGGAACCGAAACGGCTTTGAACGCGAATCGAACGTGCCGGGGCCCACTCCCGCGCGTACCCTTGCAATCCCGAAACGCCCTGCACCCGCCGGCCCAGTTCTTGCGCCGGCGGGGCGAGAGGATCTACCCACGATGAGCGTGACCGACACCCCGGCAACAGAAAACCAGACAGGGCACATCGCGACGGACATCACCGCGCTGAAGCGCGAGACCGATCCGCACGCGACCCGCTGGGGCGACTTCCTCAAGGCGACCATCAAGTTCAACGGCTCGGACCTGATCATGAAGTCCGGGCAGAAGCCCAAGATCCGGCTCCGCGGCACGCTCAAAGCGCTCGACGTCGAGCCGGTCTCGTCCGAAGAGTTCTTCGAGATCACCAAGGCGATCCTCACCGAGCAGCAGATCGAAGACCTCAAGCATTTCGGCTCGGTGGACTTCGCGTACAACTACGACAAGGACCACCGCTTCCGCGTCAACCTGTTCATGGCACGCGGCACGATCTCGGTCGCGGCCCGCAACATCACCAGCGAGATCCTCCCCTTCGAGAAGCTCCATCTCCCGGAGGTCATGAGCGAGATCGCGATGCAGCCCCAGGGCATCGTGCTGCTGTGCGGCGTGACCGGATCGGGCAAGTCCACCACCATCGCCTCGATGCTCGACTACGTGAACGCGCGCAAGAGCGTGCACATCCTCACGCTCGAAGACCCGATCGAGTACATCTTCGAGGACAAGAAAGCGACCATCAACCAACGCGAGATCGGGCTGGACTGCCTGGACTTCAAGACCGGCCTCCGCGCCCTCGTCCGCGAGAACCCCGACATCGTGCTCGTGGGCGAGATGCGCGACCAGGAAACCTTCGAGGCCGCGCTGCACGCCGCCGAGACCGGGCACCTCGTCTTCGGGACGATCCACGCCTCGAGCACCACCCAGACCTTCAGCCGCATCTACGGCCTGTTCCCGCAGGAAGAAGTCGAGCAGGTCCGCAAGATCCTGGCCTATCAGATGCGGGCGTTCGTCTACCAGAAGCTGCTGCCCACGCTGCACGAGGATATCTTCAGAATCCCCGCGCTCGAGATCCTGATCAACAATGGCGTGGTCGCCAAGTACATCCTCGACGAACGCGAGGGCGAGATCCGCGAGATCCTCAACTCCATCGAAGCACGGCAGGTCGGGATGGTCGATTTCAACGACTCGCTGGTGCAACTCGTGGAGCAGGAATACATCCACATGCGTGTGGCGATGGAAGCCTCGCCCAACGTCGATGACCTCCAGATGAAGCTCAAGAAGTTCAAGTGATCCTCGGCGGTGCCGATCGCACGGGCCCCGCGGGGCCCGTGCCGCGCCGCACGTCGCCACGCAGGAAGGACCGCCAGGTGCTCGAATCGTTCACACTCGCGCAGGGAACCGGCTCGCCGCTGACGCTCGCGTCCGGGTTCATGCTCGTCTCGCCTTGGAAGCCGATCATCCTCTTCGCCCCGTTCGTTGCCTGGGCGTGGTTCGTGTCATCCGTGCTCGACAAGCACGCCCAGCGCTTCTTCTTGGGGCGCGAGAAGTGGGCGCTGATCCACATGATCTTCGGGATGGCCGCGCTGGCCGCCGTGGTGCTGGTCCCGATCGGAGGGATCGCGGGCTTCGCGGCGGCGTTGCTGATCGTGCTCGCGCTGCTCGCGGGCAACATCGGCATCTTCACGGCCATCACCAACAAGGACGAGCGTGTCCCCGAGCACCAAAAGCTCACGCTGAACTTCGAAGAGATGAAGACGGCCCGCGAGGACAAGGCGAAAGCCAAGCAACTCGGCAGCAGCGCCCTCTCGATCGTCGGCGCGAACAAGATGGGCGTCCCCCCGCCGCCGAAGGAGGCCCCCGAGTACGCCGTGCGCGTCGCCGCCGAGCAGGTGCTCCAGAAGGGTTTCACCGTGCATGCGTCGCAGGTCGACATCCTGCCCGCGAACGAGTCCACATACGCGGCGTCCTACCTCGTCGACGGCGTCCGACAGGCGGGCGACCCGCTGCCCAAGGCCGACGCGATCCAGATCATCGACTTCTGGAAATCGGCGGCCGGCATGGACATCAACGACCGACGCCGCAAGCTGACCGGGGAAGTCTCCGTGTCCGGGGAGGGCATGAGCGGAACGCCCGTCCGCATGACATCGAGCGGTTCGGCTTCGGGCATGCGACTGTCGATGCTCTTCAATCCCGCCGAGGCCGTCCGGCGCAAGCCCGAGGACCTCGGGCTGCTCGATTCCCAGATCGAGATGCTCCGCGAGTGGAACAACGAGCGGGGCGGGGTCGTCCTGATCGCCGGGCAGCCCGACGGCGGGCGGACCACCACGATGTACTCGGTGATACGCCTCCACGACGCGTACACCCAGGGCATCACCTCGCTCGAGTTCGACGTGCAGGACGCGATCGAGGGCGTCAAGCAGATCCAGTTCGACCCCGCCGCCGATGACGCCCCCGACTACGCGACCCTCGTCCGCTCCACCCTCCGGCGCGACCCCGACGTCGTCGCGCTCGCCGAGCTGCCCGACCCCCAGACCGCCGCCAACGTGGCCAACTCGGACCTGGAACGCTCGCGCGTGTACATCTCGATGAAGGCCAACTCGGCTCTCGAGGCGGTGCAGATCTACGCCAAAGCGGTCGGCGACCCCGTGCTCGCCGCCGAGGGGCTCAGGGGCGTGATCGGGCACCGCCTGGTCCGGGTGCTCTGCGGCAACTGCAAGGTCGCTTACCCCCCCACGCCCGAGATGCTCAAAAAGCTCGGGCTGCCGGGCGATCGCGTCAAGCAGCTCTTCAAGAAGGGCGGGCAGGTGCTCGTCCGCAACAAGCCCGAGGTCTGCCCCGTCTGCAACGGCGTGGGGTACATGGGCCAGACCGGTGTCTTCGGGGTCTTCCCGATCGAGTCCGAGGAGAAGGCCCTGATCGGCGAGGGGAACTGGTCGGGCCTGAGGGCCGCGATGCGCAAGCGCCAGCTGCCCTCGGCCCAGCAGGCCGCGCTGCGGAAAGCCGTCGAGGGATTGACGAGCATCGAAGAGGTCACCCGTCTCAGCAGCGATAAGCCCAAGAAGAAGTAACACCAACGCGCCGCGACCGCCTGCCGGGCGGCGCCCGGCCGGCAACCGTACCGGACGAAGGAAACGCCATGATCTTCAACTTCATCGTCATCGCGCTCGTGCTCGGGCTGACCTACGCGTGGATGGTCCGCGGTTTGTTCAACGCGTTCATCCAGATGCTCTGCACGATCATCGCCGGCGCGATCGCGTTCGCCGTATGGGAGCCCCTGGCCTATCTGCTGGTCAGCGTCAGCAAGGACCGGGGCTTCCTGTCTTTCATCGGTGATTCCGCGTGGGGGATCGGCCTGATCATCCCCTTCGCGATCGCGCTCGTCGGACTCCGGGTCGTCTCCGACAAGGTCGTCAAAGCGAACATCAAGAACGTGGGCGCCGTGGACTACGCCGGCGGCGGGCTGTGCGGCGCCGTGATCGGTGTCATCTGCGCCGGCGTGACAACGATCGGCGTGCAGTCGATCCGCGTGCCCGCCGACTTCCTCGGCTACCAGCCCCTCTGGTACACCGAGGACCGCGGGACGGGCGGGGGCAGCCTGGTGCTGTCCGATTCGCTCTGGCTGCCCGCCGACAAGCTCACCGGGTGGATCTACTCGGGCCTGTCCGTCGGATCGATGTCCACGTCGCAGCCGCTCGACAGGTGGTACCCCACCCTGCACGCCGCCGGGATGGCGTCGCGGATCTCGCAGGGCAACGGCGCGGGCAGGAACACCATCAAGCCCGACGACTTCCGCATCGTCGCCGCCTACACCGTGGGCACGCCCCAGGCAGCTCAACCCATCGCCGACTTGCTCACACCGAGGGGGGCGAGCACCCCCCAAAGGTATACCGATGTCCACGGCGATACCGTCGGCCAGGGGCACCTCCAGGGTTACATCATCGAGTTCGAGCCCGGCGCCAAGGAAGCCGGCGGCCAGTCCGCCAAGGGATCGCAGGTCATCGTCTCCAACGGGCAGATCAGCCTCATCACCGAGGATCAGAACGGCGAGACCACCCCCGTCTACCCCATCGCGGTCATCTCCGAGGGCGAACGCGGCAACGAGCCCGGCCAACTCGGACGCTGGGCGTTCGACGCACGCGAGGTCTTCATCTCCTCGGTCGGCGGCCAGTCCAAGGTCAAGATGGGGTTCGAGTTCGTGATCCCGGACGGGCACACACCCATCGCCATGACCGTCCGCCAGACGCGGCGCCTGCTCGATGACACCTCCCCCGCGCCGATGGTGCTCGACTCGCCCAACGACCGCGACCTCCGCATCCGGTCCGGCTCGATCTTCGAAGGGGGCGTCGCGTCGGGGCCCGAACTCGACGACTCACTGGCCGTCCGCATCGACGGCTCGGCGACCGGCGGGCGGTCGCCCGCGTTCTCGATCTCGAACTCGATCGGCGAGTCGTTCGCATCGCAGACCGCACGCAGCCGCTTCAACCTCGATGACGGGAACCTCATCCTCTCGGGCGAAGCCAAGTTCCTCCCCGAGGAGCGTGCCCAGCGTGGGCTCAGCCGCGAACTGAAAGTCGAGCGCTTCGCGGTCGGGCGCGGGCAGGTCCTCGTCCAGATCGATGTCTCGCGCGACCGACCGATCAGTTTCCTGGGGGAAGCCGCCCGCAGCGCCCCGACCGACGAGCCGCTGGTGCTGATCGACAGCCGCGGAGGTGAGTACGAAGCCATCGGGTACACCTACGTCGACCGGGAACTCATCGAAGTCCGCTACACCCCCGGATCGACCCTCTCGGGTGTCTCGGACACCCCCACGATCAGTTCGGCACGCGACGACCAGAAGCTGGTCATCCTCGTGATCGTGACCGAGGGCGCACAGATCGAGCGGTTCGCGATCGGCGACATGGTCATCGCCGAGTTCAGCCCGCCCGTCAACGCGGCCGGCGGGTGATCCCCAGCGGGATCGGTTCAGCCGACGGATCGGAGCGCCAGACCGACCGCCTGACGCTTGAACAAACGACGCTTGAACAAACAAGGCCCCGTCCGTGTCGGACGGGGCCTTTGTACGGATGATGCTGATAGCCCGGTGCTCGGGCGCAGAAGACCCGCCCGCGCCGGCGGGATCAAGCGTCCGCCGGGGCCTCTTCCTTGGGGGCTTCGGCGGGCTTGGCCGACTTCTCGATCAGTTCGCCCTCGTCGTCGAACTCCATCTCGTTGTCGTCGTCGGTCTCCAACTCGCGGTCGGCGACGACCCACAGCTTGATGTCCGCGCCCAGGTCCGAGTCGACCTTCACGTGGATATCGAACGAATCGACACGCTTGATCGTCCCGGGAAGGCGGACCTCGCGGGGCTTGATCGCGAAGCCGACCTCGTTGAGCGCGCTCGCGATGTCCTGCTGGGTGACCGAGCCGTACAGGTGGCCCTGATCGTTGCACGCCCGGACCATCGTCAGTTCCTGCCCGTCCAGCTTGCCGATCATCGTTTCGCGGTCCTTGCGGAGGGCCGCGACCTGCTTCTCGGCGTCGGCACGCTTCTCGGCGAGGTCCTTGATCAGGTCCTCGCTGGGCGTGGTGGCCAGCCCGAACGGGAGCAAGAAGTTGCGGGCGTAACCGGTCCGGACACGGACGACGTCACCGACGATGCCGAGGTTGTCGACATTCTCGGTGAGCAGCAGTTTGACGTAAGACGATGCCATATCGGGTTCCTTCGCTGTCCTTGCCGGAGGGGGCGTGCCGCTCCGGCGAGTTGAGGAGCCGACCCCGGACGCGTGCCCGGGCCCATCGGCCCCAACGGTCGATCCCAGCCCGGTGTTCGCCGGATCGGGAAGAAAAGCGTAGGCGTCCAGGCTTCGGGGACGCCCACGCGAGGATCAAGATTTGCCGCCCGTCCGCGAGCTGGCAGGCCCGAGGATCAGAACGGGATGTCGTCGTGGTCGATCGCGGGCCCCGAATCCTGGGCCGCAGCGCCGGCTCCCGAGCGGGCGTACCCGCCCCCGCCGCCACCACCGCCCCCGGACCCGGAATCCCCGCGCCCGCCAACGAACTCGAAGTTGTCCGCCACGACCTTCAGCTTGGAGCGCTTGTTGCCCTCCTTGTCCTGCCACTGGTCCAGGCGCAGCTTGCCCTCGATGAACGCGGGGCTGCCCTTGCTGAGGTACTTGGCGAACGCCTCGGCCCGGTTGCCGAACATCTCGCAGTCGATGAAGTTGGCGCGGTCCACCCAGTTGCCGTCGCGGTCCTTGTACCGCTCGTTGACCGCCAGCGAGAACTGAGCGACCGTCATCCCGCTGGGGAGTGAGCGGACCTCCACATCACGGGTCAGGTTGCCCATGAGGATGACCTTGTTGAAACTGCCGGGCATGGCGACTCCTTCCGGGGCGATCGGCCCCGAGTCATGCTAGCGGCGATCCGCCGCGAATCCAAACACAACCCGTCCACCCCGGGGGCATGCCCGACCGGAACGGGCCCGATCGGCTCACTCCGCCGGGGCTTCCGCGGGGGCGTCACCTTCCGGCCCGGGCTCGGGGGCGGCAGCCGCGGGCTGCTGCTCGGGGGCGCCGAGGCGGACCTTGCTCGCCCCCTCGTCCTCGCCCGCCTCTGCGCGCTCGGCACGCATCTTGGCCTCGTCCCGGAGCGCCTGGCGGTCGTCCGCCGCCGCGATCTCTTCGTCGCTGAGGTGGGCCGCGCTGGTCACCAGCACGCGGAGCAGGCGATCGGAGATCTGCACGTCCCGCTCGAGGTGCCCGACCTGATCCGCGGGGCAGCTGATGTACGCGAGGATGTACACGCCACGCTTCTGCTTGTCGATCTCGTAGGCGAGACGGCGGTCGTCCCACTTGCGCATCGCCACGATCTCGCCCTGGGCGCGTCCCACGAGATCGTTGATATGCTCGATGAGGTCACCGAACTGGGCGGCGGCGGCCTGGCTCGCCAGGAACATGCATTCGTACACGCCCGTGCGGGCGGCGGTTTCGGTCGTCATTTCAAGGCTCCGTTCTGATCTCTTTCTGATCTGTTGGTTTCTTCTTGCTTGGATTCTGTTTCGCCGGCCTCTCCCGCCGGGGGCTCCGGCTTCGGGGGAGTGACCTTCTTGTTGAAGCGGTTCATCGCGGGCTTGATGCCCTCGGCGATCACGCACTCGATGGCGTCGGCCGCAGCCTCCGTGCCCGACTGAACACCCCCGGCTTCCGCATCGGAGTACCGCGAGAGCACCCAGTCGGACTTGACCCAGCCGGGCGGCTTCTCTCCGATCCCGACCCGGACCCTGGGGTAGGGCGACCCGCCGAGCACGCGGTCGATGTCGCTCAGACCGTTGTGCCCGTTGGCCCCGCCCTTCTCGCGGACCCGCACATGCCCGACGGGCAGCGCGAGCTCGTCCACGATCACGAGGAGGTCCTCGGTCGGCTCGAGCTTGAAGAACCGCACCGCTTCGCCCACCGACTTGCCCGACAGGTTCATGAACGTCGTCGGCTTCATCAGCAGCACCTTCTCGCCCCCGATGGAAGCGTCCAGGGTCACGGCGTTGAAACGCGCCCTCGGGATCATCCCCGGGGCGTGCCGGCGCGCGAGCTCGTCCACCGCCAGAAATCCGGCGTTGTGACGCGTGCGCTCGTACTGAGCGCCCGGGTTGCCGAGCCCGACGACCAGCTTCATATCACGCTCAGCCCTCGCCCTTGGGCGTTTCGTCCTTCTTCTCCGTGATCACCTCGGGCTCGGCGCCGCCTTCGACGGTCGAAGCTTCCGACGACTCTTCCTCGGCGACCACGGTGATCTGGGCGACCACGGTCTCGGGATCGGTCAGGAGGATCATGGTGCTCTTGGGCAGGGTGACGTCGCCAGCCTTGATGGTGTCGCCCGCGTCGAGATCCGACACGTCGACCTCGATGTCGTCGGGCAGGTTGGTCACCAGGCAGTTGAGGGCGAGCTCGTTGACCGGGTGCATCAGGATCGCTCCCGCGGTCTTGAGCCCCTTCGGCTCGCCGACGAAACGCAACCGGGCGCTCGTGTCCACGCGCTCGTTGAGATCCACGCGGGCGAAGTCCACGTGGATGATGTTCGTCCCCAGATAGTCGTAGCCGATGTCCTTGAGCAGCACGAACTCCGACTCGCCCTCGATGTCCATCGAGAACACCTTCTCGCCCTTGCTGATGTGGGAGACCGCCTCGCGGAAGTCCAGCGTGATCGGCTTGGGGTCCTGCTTGTGACCGTACACCACGCCAGGCAGACCGCCCGACTCACGCACGCGTTTGGCGTAACGCGAGCCGACCTTCTCCCGCTTCTTGGCGACCAAAGTTGGGTTGTCGTCTGACATATCTGAGTCCTCTCGTTGGAAATGTGTCTTCTGTCTGCTTCGTTCGCTGGTTCTTGTCCCGATCAGCGTTTCACGCCCGCCGTGCTGCGGAACAGCTCGCTGACCGAGGTGTTGTTATGGATCCGCCCCACGGCCTCCCCGAGCAGGTCCCCCACCGAAAGCACGGTCAGCTTGTCGTTGAGCGGCGCGACACGGTCGGTCATGGGGATGGTGTCGGTGACCACAACCCGCGAGATGGGCGATTCGGCGAGCCGCTCGATCGCCTTGCCCGCGAGCACCCCGTGCGTGGCGGCGGAGATGACATCGGTCGCGCCCTCGTCCATCACGAGACGTGCCGCCTCGCAGACCGTGCCCCCGGTCGAGATCATGTCATCGAACATCAGGACGTTCTTTCCCGCGACGTTGCCGATCAGGTTGCCCACATCGACCTGGGTGCCGGAGAGACGCCGCTTGTTGATGATCGCCAGGTCCGCGTCGAGCAGGTTGGCCATCGACTCGGCGACCTTCACGTTGCCGACATCCGGCGACACCAGGCACAGATCGCCGAGCGCTTCCCGCTGCGACATGAAGTGCTCGAAGAAGACCGGGGTGGCGCTGAGATGGTCCACCGGCAGATCGAAGAAGCCCTGGATCTGGGCCGCGTGGAGATCGATCGCGAGCACGCGGTCCGCCTTGGCGGCCGTGATGAGGTTGGCGACGAGCTTGGCCGTGATCGGGACGCGCCCCTCGTCCTTGCGGTCCTGGCGTCCGTAGCCGTAGTACGGCATGACGAGCGTCACCCGCGCCGCGCTCGCCCTGCGGAGGCAGTCGCAGAACACCAACAGCTCCATGATGTTGTCGTTGACCGGCTCGCAGGTCGACAGGATCACGAAGCAGTCACGCCCGCGGACATCGTCCTCGAGCTTCGTGATGATCTCCCCGTCGGGGAACAGGCTGGTGCGGGCACCGCCGAGCGGGATGCCGAGGTGATCGCACACCCGCTTGGCGAGTTGTTTGCAGTTCCGCCCGGAGAACACCTTGAGGTCGCCGTAGTCACCGTTCATGACGCGCTCCCCGCTCCGACCGGGCCCGATCCGGACCCGGATGACTGACGCCCGCGGAAGATCGCGTCGACCTCCGCCAGATGATCGAGAGTGTTGATGCTCAGGATGTCCTCGGGCGGGACCGCGTCGATCACGCCGACCGACCCGCCCGACGCGAGCAGTTGCTCGAAGATATCCGTGATGTAATACTCGCCGGTCAGCCCGTCGCGCTCGACCTTCGCCAACGCGTCGAACATCGCCTCGGCATCGCAGCAGTAGTAGCTCGGGTTGACCTCTCTGATCTTCAGTTCGTCCTCGGTCGCGTTCTTCTGCTCGACGATGCGCACGAAGCGGCCAGAACCGTCGCGGACGATCCGCCCGTACCCGTCCGGGTCATCGATCACGCTGGTCGCCAGCGTCGCGTCGGCGCCCGATGAACGGTGCCGCCCGAGCACCGCCGCCAGGGTCTCCGAGCGGATCAGGGGCCCGTCGCCGCACAGCACGAACAGGTCCGTGCCCGCGCGCGTCGGCTCGGGGAACACCCCGGCGGCCGACATCACCGCGTGCCCGGTGCCCAGCTGCTCTTCCTGCACCGCAAACTCCACGCGGTCGCCGTACTCGGCCAACGCCTCACGGACGAGTTCCTGCTTGTACCCGACGATCACGACGATCCGTTCGCATCCCGCGCGGAGGCACGCGTCTACCACAGCGCACACCATCGGGCGCCCCCCGACCGGGTGGCAGACCTTGGGCAGGTCGGACCGCATCCGGGTTCCCTTGCCGGCCGCCAGAAGAAGCGCCTGGGGCGGGCTCGCGATGTCGCTGTGATCCGGCATGGTGCTGCCGACGGCGTGACCCGATCGCTCGATCACCCGAGAGAGAAACTACCCCGCATGGATTCGAACCATGACTAGATGTACCAAAAACACCTGTGCTACCCTTACACCACGGGGTAAGTGGTCCTCACGATCGTGAGATCGTCTCTCGGTTGTCTATCGGGCTTCGCCGCCTGTCTCCGCCTGCTGGGGGGAACGATCTCCCCGGTGTCCGATCCCGCATCCACGCGGACCGGGCACGCAAGCGAGCCAGACCGCGGCACGTTCGCCGAACGCCCGAGCGAACTAAGTCGCTACCAGCACCCGACTTGGAGCTTGGACCCCCGCCGGCCGCACGGAACTTCCGTGAAGCGGGGACCCTTGATCACGCCTCGGCGGGCTTTGAACCCGCGTCCGTCACGATCGGCTCCGCAGGCGGGATCGTAGCCCCGCACGCCGCCCGGTCAACGGGCCCGACCCTCTCCCCGGCGGGGTGAATCAGCGGTCCGGGTCGGGGCTGCTGGCGTCTTGCTCGCGTCCCTCGATGGCTTCACGCCCGATCAGGTCGTAGCAGGTCGCGAGCAAGCCCACGAGGGGGAAACGCCCCTCGGGGAACGGGCTCTGCCCGAGCCGTCGCAAGAGCACACAGCTGACCTCGGGCGGGACGATGGGGGTGTCGAGGTCCTCAAGACCGTCGCCCAGATCCCAGAAACTCGACACGGACTCTTCGAGCGGCGCGCTCGTCGCGTCGGTCACGCCGGGCACATGGGGGAGCAGCACGGGCGAGGGCCCGACCAGGCCCGCTCCGACGACGCGACGCTGGCGCAGCCCCTCGACCAGATCGTCCACGGGCATCCCGCGCAGGCCGAACACCAGCATCGGGTCGTCGCCCAGACGCTCGGCGGCCATCGCGGTGAGGCACACCGCGTGCTTGCACCAGGGCGTGCTTTCCGACCAATCCGCGCAGGTGCATACCGGCGAGATGTCATCGACCTCGGTGGGCAGCAGGCGCAGCCCGAGCGGCGCGAACACATCCTCGATGTTGCTGGGCAGTTCCCCGGCGAGCAGCTTGGCGGCGTAGCGGACCTGCTCGGCCATCGTGCCGATCACCTGTTCCTGCTCGCGCTGCTCGAAGGTCTCGAGCCGCAGCTCGGTCTTGTAGGGCTTGTCGGCCCGCCCCTGGATGACGCCCTCGCACAGCGTGCCCTCGATCGTCAGCCGCTTGGTCTGCCCCTCGTGGGCGTAGTCGAGCCCCTCGCGGTACGCCTCGCCGGCGGCGGCCTGTTCCGCGACCCGCAGGATCCGCTGGGTCACCCAGCTCTTGGGATCCTCGCCCGCCTTGAACTTCAGCTTGACCCCGCCTCGCACTTTCCGGGGGTTCACAAGCGGCTTCTTGGTCGAACGGAACGAAGCGATCTGGGGGCGCTTGCGCACCGGCACCGAGGGGATCGTCCCGCTCAGCTGCGGCTTGGCGATCACCTTGACCGTGCGGTCCTTCGCGGGTGGAGACGCCTTCGGCGCGTCCTGCTTCTTGCCCGCCGCCTTCTTGGTGGTTGTTTTCTTGGCCAACCGCGATCCCCTTTAGATGTCGTCCGCGATCGCGTCCGCGCGGAGCGTCAGCAGGTCGCGCAGCTGGTCGGTGTCCAGATCGGTCAGCCAGCGCTCGCCCTGCCCGATGATGTTCTCGGCCAGCTCGGTCTTGCTCTCGATCATCTCGTCGATCCGCTCCTCGAGCGTGCCCCGGACGACATACTTGTGCACGAACACCGTCCGGGTCTGCCCGATGCGGTACGCACGGTCGGTCGCCTGGTTTTCGACCGCGGGGTTCCACCAGCGGTCGAAGTGGAACACGTGGTTCGCGGCGGTCAGGTTCAGGCCCACGCCCCCCGCTTTCAGCGAGAGGATCAGGATCGGGTGCTTGCCGGTCGCTTCCTGGAACTGCTCGACCATCTTCTGGCGGGCGCCCTGCGGAGTCCCGCCGTGCAGGAACAGGACCTCCCTCCCCAGCTCGTGCCGCAGCATGCCAGACAGCAGGTGCCCCATCTGGCGGAACTGCGTGAAGATGAGCGCCTGATCCCCCTTGGACATCACCTCGTCGACCATCTCGAGCAGACGCACGCACTTGCCCGAGCGTGTCGGATCGATGACACGCCCGGCGTGCGGATCGCTGTCCTTGAGCATCTGCGCGGGGTGGTTGCAGATCTGCTTGAGCTTGATCAACGCCGCGAGCACGAGACCACGCCGGTGGATCCCCTCGGACTGTTCGACCTCCGTGAGCATCCGCTTGACGCACGATTCGTAGAGCGAAGCCTGCTCGCTCGAGAGCGGGCACCACTCGCGGCTCTCGAGCTTCTCGGGCAGGTCCGCGACCACCGTCGGGTCGGTCTTGACACGACGGAGGATGAACGGGCGGACGAGCCCGCGCAGCTTGTCCATCTTCGTGCGGTCCCGATGGCGTTCGATCGGCACAGAAAACTTGCGGCGGAAGTTCCCCGCCGGCCCGAGATAACCCGGGTTCAGGAAGTCCATGATCGACCAGAGCTCGCTGAGCCGGTTCTCGACCGGCGTGCCGGTCAGCGCGATGCGGCGCGGCGCGGGGATCGCCCGGACCGCCTGGCTCTGCTTGGCCTGCGGGTTCTTCACGAACTGGGCCTCGTCGAGCACCATCCGACCCCACGGCACCGCTTCGAAGATCTCCCGGTCGCGGTGGACCAACGCGTAGGTGGTCAGGATCAGGTCGTGTTCTTTCGCGGCCTCGACGAACAACTCGCCCTGCTTGCGTTCCGGCCCGTGGTGGACCATGACCTTGAGCTCCGGCGCGAACCGCTCGGTCTCTTTGACCCAGTTGCCGATCACGGACATCGGGACGACCAGCAGCGTCGGATCCACCGGGGCGCCCTGGGCGACCTTGCGCTCGTGCTGCATCAACGCGATGAGCTGGACGGTCTTCCCGAGCCCCATGTCATCGGCCAGGCACGCCCCGAACCCGAAGCGCTCCATGAACGCCATCCAGCTCAGCCCACGCTCCTGGTATGGACGCAGCGTGCCCTTGAACGATTCGGGCGTTTCCAGCTCGGGAAGCTGGAGCGTGACACCCTCGGAGTCACCGCCGCCGAAGATCGACGCGACCCATCCCGTCGCCTCCAGCCCGGTGACCGCCACGCCGGTCTGCGAGGGATCGGACGCGAGCGCCAGGCGCATCGCCTCGCCCAGTTCCATCTCGCCCCCGGGGTTCTCGCTGATGAACTTGATCGCGTTCTGCACGTCCTCGGGGCGGATCTCGACCCACTTGCCCCCGATCCGGACCAGCGGCGAAGACTGGCTGGCGAACTGCTCGAACTCGTTGAGCGTCAGCGTCGTGTCGCCGATCGCGATCTCCCAGTGGTAGCCCACCAGCGTGCCGAGCCCGAGCTGCGGCCCGCTCGCGTCCGCGCCGCCCTGCTCGGTCAGCAACTCGGCGGGGTCCGACTCGATCCGGAGACGCGCCCCAAGCCGGCCCGCCGGGGAATCCCACCACGCCGGCGTCTGGACCGCGAAACCCTGCTCTTCCAGGATCGGGCGGGTCTCGCGCAGGAACCGGTACGCGTCCTGGGTTTCGAGCAGGACCTCGATCGGCTCGTTGCCCTCGAGCGCTTCCTCGATCTTCTTGTCATACCGGCTCGCCCGCCCGAGCTCGGCCATCAGCAGCTCCTGGGGCTCGTCGAGGGTCAAACCCTGCACCGTCACCGAGTCCCGCGAGAGCAGCCACACGTCGGCCGCTTCCACGATCACCTCGGGATCAACGCAGCTCTCCAAGAAGAAACTCAGCGACCAGTTGATCGTGTCGTCGGGCTGCTGGATGTTCGGATCAAGCCCGTCGGCGATCGGCTCGGACAAGCGGAAGCCCAAACGCCACTCCGAGCTCTCCCCGCGTTCTTCGAGCGAACCGATCCAGAGCCGGACGCGCTTGGTGATCTCCGCGCGCTGTGTGCTCGGCGCCGGGACCTCGACGGTGTCGTCGAGCAGCCCGTTGAGCCACGCAACCTGCGGGTCGGCCTTGGGATCCGTGTCCTCGAGCGTGTCGTCCATCTCCTCGGCTTCGAGGACCTGGCGGCATGCCGCGTCGGTCACCGAAGCCAGGAACGAGAGCGTGATCGACCATGCGTCGTGCGCATGCTCGTCGACCGCCGCACGGGCCGACGCGGGCATGGACCCGACCAGCAGCGACACACGCCGGGCGGTCATCTCGTCGGCGAGCCAGGGCCACCAAGACGCCGTCAGGTGCCCGTCCCCGTCCTGGAGCATCATCGGCACGAACCGGTGACCGGCGAGCAGGTGCCGCGCCAGGCGGGCCGCCGCATCGAAGTACACGACGCCCGAACCGAGCACGAGGTCTCCGTCCGACCCGGCTTCTCGTTCGGCGAGGGATTCGAGCAGCGGGCCGATCCGGGAAGACTCGACCGCCAGCGCGGGCACACCGACCTCGACGAGCCCGTCGCCTTCGGGGTGATCGGCGCCCATCGCGATCGCCAACGCCGCGCTGGGCAGGACCTTGCCGTCTGCGGCGGGCAGACGCACCGTCACCTCGGCCGGTTCGCCCTGGACGCCCCCGGGCAACCGGGCCCCGGGGTGCGTGTCCCCCGCCTCGGGCTCGAACGGGTGCTCGGCCCACAGATGGAGGCGACCCGCGGAATGGACCGCGTGGATGACCACTGTCTCCGCGTCGACCGACGCCGCTGCTTGCACCACGCTGGGCTCCTCCCGGTGCTGGGCTGCGTCGCGCACCGCCCGGCGCCCGCTCCATGCGGCGTCCGGGCCGGCACGCCCCGCCGCTCGTGGTCGGCGGGAAACCCGTGAATAGGAGCCCAGGGACTCGAACCCTGAACCTGCGGCTTAAAAGGCCGTTGCTCTACCGATTGAGCTAGGCTCCCGTCCCCCACACCGGCGATCCGGCGCGAAGGGGTTATGGTACGCCCGATCCCGAGGCGAAACCAAACGCGGATCAGCCGAAACCGATCGACTCCATGAGCACCCCGGCATGCCGCCCGGACGCGCCCTGATGACCGCGCACGCACGCGCGGGCCGCCGTCCCGAGCCGCGCCCGCTCGACAGGGTCATCCAGCAGCGCCGCGATCGATCCACGCAGACCGGCCCGGTCCACCACCCGGATCCCCCCCGCCGCCCCGAGCGCCCCCACGACCGTGGTGAAGTCCCCGTGCGCCGGCCCGATCAGGGTCGCACGCCCGAGCCCCGCCGGCTCCATCGGGTCGGAACCGAACTGATCCCCGAAAGACCTCCCGACCACCACCACGTCCGCGACGCGGTAGATCGTCGAGAGTTCCCCGATCGAGTCCAGCAGGAACCGCGTTGCCCCCGGGCGTGCGGCCTCGGGCGGCCCCGAGCGACGCACGCAGCCCGGCAACGCCGCCGCCGCTTCCTCGAACCGTTCGGGTTTCCGCGGGGCGCACACCAGTTGCACGCCTTCCGGGACCGAGTTGTGGAGCAACGCCTCCTCACCGGGCCCGGTGCTCCCGCCGATCACGATCGGGCGCTCCGGGTCGAGCCCGAGCGTCACCGCCAGCGCCACCGCCTCCTCCGTGCGCGGGTCGCTCTCCGCGACCTCGACCGCGTCCCATTTCATCGAGCCGGTGACCGACAACCGATCACGCGCGACGCCCATCGCCCGGAATCGCTCGGCGTACACGCCGTCCTGAACGCAGGCGAAGTCCAGCCTGCGGAATGAGCGACCGATGATCGGGCGGGCCCGCTTGTAACCCTTGAACGACCGGTCGCTCAACCGCCCGTTGATCACCCCGACGGGGACACCACGCCGCACGCACCCGCGGATCAGATTCGGCCAGACCTCCAACTCGACCAACCCCAGCACGTCCGGGCGCGTCTTTTCAAGGAACCGACGGACCGCCCACGAGAAATCCAACGGCGTACGCACCACATCGCAAGAGTCCGAGTACAACGCCCGGGCGCGTTCCAGCCCGGTGTCGGTCGTCGCCGAAACGATGACGTCCGCCTGCCCGGCGAGCAACGGCACCAGCGAGCGCAGGGCGGCGACCTCGCCGACGGATACAGCGTGCAGCACAACCCGCGGCCGGCCGCCGGCGGCCCGTTCGAGCATGTGATCGATCTTCCCGAACCGCTCTGGCCACCCGTCCCGCTTCTTGCGGGTCCAGACCGGCGAGAGCAGCACGCCCGCGGCGAGATAGGCAAGGTCGTAGACGTTCAAGCGGGCTCCGGTGGATGACCCTCGGACAACACAACGGGCGCCGAACGCCCGGGATTCACCGAATCCTAGCGTGCGACGCCCGCTGCTTGTTCGGCAAGCCGCTCAGCCGTTGCCGGTGCGGGGCTCCTCGCCCGAGACCCTTTTCCATGACGCGTCGGACTGGCGGGCCTGGGCGTCGTGGTCCTGCTTGACCCAACTGGCCCGGGTGTTGCCCAGCAATCCCTTGTAGAACAGGAAGAGGCGCCCGTCGCGAACGATGAACGACTTCGGATCGATCTTGGTCTTCTCCCCGTCCTTCATCGCCCAGGCGCACCAGCCACCGTACGCCGGCTCGAACTTGGCGGGGTTGGCGAGGAACGCGTCGCGGTTCTTGGTGCTGCCAAAGCGGTACAGAACCCCCTTGTACGTGGTCTCGATCGAGGACTTGCCCTTGACGGCCTTGCCTCCGAACTCGGGGAAGTACGCGACCGGGTCGTACCCTTGGATCGCGAGGTTGTTCCGCTTGGCCAGGCTGTACTCGGCCACATTGCGGACCGGCTCGGCAGGCTGCACCGACGACGACCCGGGCTGGGCGAACACGGGAGCCCCGGCGACACCGATCAGCACGGCGGCACCCAACGAGGCAGCGAGAAACGAACGACGGGAGAGACTGGCGGACATGGCTGGCTCCTGTTGCAGCAGTGAATGTTAGTACACACTACCAACCGCCCGGCATCCGCCCCTATTCCGAGGAATCCCGAAAGTGGCCCAGGCGTGGCCCGATCGCGTTTCTGCGCGGTTCGAGCGGGGGTTGCTGCGGGAATCGGGCTTCCGCACACGATGCCGAACCACGGGCTCCCGGAACCCCCGATCCGCCGGTCTCCCGGCGGTGCGGGGTGGCGTGGCGCCGGTTGGGATCTGGCTCAGTCGCGGGCCGCACGCCAGTCGGCGATGAACGCGACCCGGTCGCTTCGGTTGGTCACGCCGTCGCCGTTGTAGTCGGCCGCCGCGGTCCGCGCGCGGTACTCGGCGATGAACGCGTCGCGATCGGCGCGGTCGATCGAGCCGTCGGTGTTGAAATCCGTCTTGTGGTAGACACGGAACGAGAGGCTCAACTCACCCGCGGCCGGCACGCCAAAGAACGCGCTCGCGTCCAGGTCGCCCGAGACGCTGTAGGTCCCGGCGTACAGCCAGCCGACGAACCGCGCGTCATCGTCGCCCGCGCCCTGGACCGCGAACGACGAGATCACCGGGCCACCGACCTCGCGGAGCGATCCGCCCGCGGTGAAATAGCTCTGGGTGTATCCCTCGGCGTAGCCCTCGAACACAACGCGCACGTCGTCGAGGAACTCGAACTCGACGTCGGTATCGCCGTAGACGCTCGCATCGGCGGAGAAGATGCCGCCGTCCAGCACCTCGGCGTTCGCGAAGTACTCGAGTTCGATCCGCCGGTCGGTGATGTTCGAGAATATCTGGCCGTCCGCGTCGGCGATGTCCCCGCCGTAATAGTCGTTCAGGTCGGCGATGATCTGGTTGTCGTAGAAGCCCGAGGTGGCCAGCGACGACTCGCGGGCGCCCGCGCAATCGTCGAACTCGTAGTCGAAGCCGCACGCGATCACGAACAGTTCGCGATCGGCGCTGAGCACGTCCATGGTCGGGAGAGAGGCGTTCGCACCGGCGGCGACCGAAGCCAACGCCATCGCGGTCAGTACAGTCTGCATGATGAATCCCTTCTCATCTGCGAATGAAGATCGCACGAGCACAGCGCCCGTTGGGAACCCACCGTACGAACGCGTGAACCCGGCGCGGATTCAGAACCGTGTAAGGTTTGATGAGATGTGCGAAGAGCCCGGGCGATGCCGCAAACACAACAAACGCCGTGCGCCCGGTCATCCCCTGGTTCGCGGGAAGGGCACGGCCCCGGCACGAGCGCGAGCGGAGTGGGCGGGGCGGGACTGAAGCAACACGCCGCAAACTACTACCAATCCAAGGCTTAGCGCGACCGCGGCGAAACAAAGATGCAGAAATCGGTGCAGCAGGATCTCGCACCAGGCCGCACGCTCGACCACCAGACCGGATTATCAATGCTCATCGTCTTCCTAGCTGCCGTTGGACGCCCATATCGCCAAGGCCACGCACAATCCTGTACTACAACTGCACGCAGCACCAAGCACAGAATCCACCGAATACGATCCGATCCCGCTCATGCCGTTTCTATATAACTATGCAAGGTTGGGCGACACACTGCGACAGTACCGCGAATCGATACAAATAGTCAGGCTGCATCTTCACGACGTGCTCGCAACGGGCTCACACCTACTTAATGCATCCGAGCTCACCATTCCTTCACAGTTTCGACTCCCGATTTCATGACGGATCTCGCCACCCTCGACCCG
>DIYM01000003.1:24900-25573 GCA_002429045.1 Phycisphaerales bacterium UBA6054 | reverse complement strand
CGTCCGGGCGTGCCGGGGGGATGGGCGGGGTGCGGTGGCTTTTCGGGGGGGCGGGGCATATCCTCCGCTCCCGCCTTTTTGGGCGTGGAATCACCGTTTTTGGACCGTTCCGGGCGGCTGCCCGGATCAACCGGCTGCCCAGGCAGCCACTTTGAAGGAAGCGTTCCATGGCCCAGGGCACCAAAGGTACCATCTCGCAGGTCATCGGCTCGACGTTCGATGCCCAGTTCCCGGAGGGGACCCTCCCCGACATCTACAACGCGATCGTCGTGGAGTGGACGCACGGCGGCGAGCCGATGAAACTCGTCGGTGAGGTCCAGCAGCACCTCGGGGGCGGTCAGGTCCGCGCCGTGGCCCTCGGCTCGACCGACGGCATGACCCGCGGCATGACCGCGACCGATACCGGGGCCCCCGTGTCCGTCCCCGTCGGCGAGGGCGTGCTCGGACGCGTCTTCAACCTGCTGGGCGATCCCATCGACAACAAGCCGCCTGTCGACAACGCCGAGCGTCGCCCCATCCACCGCGCCCCGCCCGAGTTCGATCAGCTCAACCCCCGGACCGAGATCCTCGCGACCGGCATCAAGGTCATCGACCTGCTCTGCCCGTTCGTCCGCGGCGGCAAGATCGGTCTGTTCGGCGGTGCGGGTGTCGGCAAGACCGTCATCATCCAGGA
>DIYM01000003.1:24587-24841 GCA_002429045.1 Phycisphaerales bacterium UBA6054 | reverse complement strand
GGCAAGACCGTCATCATCCAGGAGATGATCGCCCGCGTCGCGCGTGGCTTCGGTGGGTACTCGGTGTTCTGCGGCGTGGGCGAGCGCACCCGCGAAGGGAACGACCTCTGGCGCGAAATGGCCGAGGCTGAGTACACCGACGCGGAAGGCAACACCGCCTACGTGCTCGAGAAGGTGGCGATGGTCTTCGGTCAGATGAACGAGCCCCCCGGGTCGCGTCTGCGCGTTGCTCTCTCGGGCCTGACCATGGCCGA
>DIYM01000003.1:20044-24467 GCA_002429045.1 Phycisphaerales bacterium UBA6054 | reverse complement strand
TCGTCGACAACATCTTCCGCTTCACCCAGGCGGGTTCGGAAGTGTCGGCGCTCTTGGGCCGCATGCCGAGTGCGGTGGGTTACCAGCCGACGCTCTCGACCGAGATGGGCGAACTCCAGGAGCGGATCACCTCGACCGCCAAGGGCGCGATCACCTCGGTGCAGGCGATCTACGTGCCGGCGGACGACCTGACCGACCCGGCCCCCGCGACCGCGTTCGCCCACTTGGACGCGTTCGTCACCCTCTCCCGCAGCATCGCCGAGAAGGGCATCTACCCCGCGGTCGACCCGCTGGCGTCGACCTCCCGCATTCTCGATCCCGCGATCATCGGCGAGCGTCACTACAACGTGGCGTCGCGCGTGCAGAAGATCGTCCAGCGGTACAAGGACCTGCAGGACATCATCGCGATCCTCGGTGTCGACGAGTTGTCGGAAGAGGACAAGCTGATCGTCGGGCGGGCCCGCCGGATCGAGCGCTTCCTCTCGCAGCCGTTCTACGTCGCCGAGGTGTTCACCGGCTACCCGGGTGTGAACTCGAGCCTCGAGGAGACGATCGACTCGTTCGAGCGTCTCTGCGACGGCGAGGGCGACGACCTGCCCGAGTCGGCGTTCATGTACGTCGGCACCCTGGACGACGCGAAGAAGAAGGCGGAAGCCGCGGCCGCCAACGCCTGACCCCGCCCCCCGATGATCTTGTCGGACCAGCAAACCGCCCCCCGGGCGGTTTTTTGCTGGGCGTGCGCGAAGAACGCGCGAGCCCCCCACGCGACGCTTGGGCCTCGGGATCGGCCCGGTTACAGTGCCGGGGGGAGAGCGATGATGAATGCTTCGGCAGCGTGTGTGGTGATCGCGACGGGGCTGCCCGCGGCCTTGGCCGGCCCGATCTCCTTCGAAGAGGTCGGGCCCGAGAGCGGGATCCTGCTGTATCAGCCCGCGCTGGGCATGAGCACCGGCGTGGCCGTCGCGGACTACGACAACGACGGCGACGCGGACATCTTCGTGCCCACCCGCTTCGGCGCACCGGACCGGCTCTACCGCAACCTCGGCGACGGGAGCTTCGAGGAGATCGCCCAGTCCGTCGGGCTCGCGAGCACCCGCAACAACCGTTCGGCGTTGTGGTTCGACGCGGACGGCGACGATGACCTGGATCTGGCGGTGCTGTCCGATTCGTTCCAACGCCAGTCGATCCCGCTGCAGAACGAGATGCGTTTGTACCGGAACGACGGCCCGTCGGGCTTCGCGGATGTCACCGAGGGCTCGGGCGTGGACGGGTTGTACCTGGATCTGTATGACATGCACGCGGGCGGGATGGCCGCCGGCGATCTCGACGGCGATGGAGACCTCGATCTGGTCGCGTCGCTGTGGGAAGCACGCAGCCGGGTGTATCTCAACAACGGCGACTGGACATTCGCGGAAGTCGGCGAGGCGTCCGGCATCGCGACATCGATCGGAACAGACTGGCAGCCGATCGTCCACGACTTCAACGACGACGGCCGGCTCGACGTCCTGCTGTCGTACGACTTCGGCCCCAACGAGTTGTTCATGAACCGCGGTGTTCAGAACGGTGTGCCGGTGTTCGAGGACATCGCGCACGCGGCCGGAATAGACACGGCGTTCAACGAGATGGGCGTCGCGCCGGGCGACCCCGACAACGACGGCGACCTCGATTTCTACATGACCAACATCTACGGATTCGGGCCGGGCGCTCAGGGGCTCGAACACAACGTGCTGTTCCGCAACGACTCGGCGGGGCGGACCCCCTCGTTCGTCGAGATCGCCGAGTCCGTCGGGGTCGAGAACGGGGGCGTGGGATGGGGCGCCGTGTTCGCGGACTTCGATCTGGACGGATGGCAGGACCTGGCCGCGGCGAACACCTCGGAGGTCCCGGCCCCGGTGCCCACCAAGCTCTGGCGCCACACCGGGAGCGGGATCGCGTACGAGGATGTCTCGATCGCGTCGGGCTTCGGCACGGCCGCACCGACGACCAGCCTGGTCGCGTTCGATCGCGAAGGCGACGGGGATCTGGACCTGCTCGCCCCCACGCAGACCGGTCTGCTCCGCCTGCTCGACAACACGCACGATCCCGACGCGAGCGGGTCGCGGTGGCTGTCGGTGCGTCTGCGGATGCCCGGCATGAACCGGCGCGGGATCGGCTCGGTCATCCGGGTGTTCCTCGATGACGGGCGCGTGATGGCACGCCTCGTGACCGCCGGCTCCAGCTTCGCCGGGCAGCAGCCCGCATCGGCGCACTTCGGGTTCGCGCCAGCCGACACGCCGTTGCGGATCGAGGTGACCTGGCCGGACGGGACACGGACCGTCCGGCTCGATGTCCCCTCCAACGCGGGGCTGGTGATCGAGAGCGTGTGCCCGTGCGGGGAGATGCTCTTTGACATCGACGCGGACGGGCAGACGTCGATCGACGACCTGCACGCCGTGACCAGATCACCGGTCGACCTGAACGACGACGGAGCCGCCGACGCCGCGGATGTCTCTTGTGTCGAGCGATACCTCCGGCGTTACGAGCGTCGGAGCCGCTGAAACCGCGGGCGGATCCGACGCTATGCTCCTGTGCAGGATCACACGGGTCTCCGAGGAGCACCAATGCCAGGGGTGAACACCAAGAAAGCCGAACGCCGCGAGTTGAAGTTCAACTGCACGGACTGCCTCAAGCGCGAACTCGAGAACATCGAGGCGTCGCACCGTGCGGGCACGCTGGGCACGACCGGGAACTGGACCCCGGCGCAGAACCTCGAGCACTGTGCGCGGGCCTGGGCCGCGGCGATCGACGGGTTCCCGGAGACCTTCAAGCCGCCGCTGGCGCTCAAGATCTTCGTGAAGGCATTCATGAAAAAGAAAGCCGTGTCCGGCGAGACGGCGCCCGCGGGGATCAAGCCACCGAAGGTCGTCACCGATTTCTTCGAGCCCGGCCCCGATGTCGGGTTCGGCGAGTCGATCGCCCATCTGCGCGCCGAGATCGAACGCACGGACGCGGGCGAGCGTTTCACGAAGCCCTCTCCGCTCTTCGGGGATCTGACGCACGACGAGTGGCTCAAGCTCCAACTGGGACACTGCCAGTCGCACCTGGGCTTCCTCAAGCCCGGCGGCTGAGCCGGCGCGTCGGCCCAGGGCCCGCGCCGGGCCATGCCCAACGACAGACGCCCGGCGTGCACGCCGGGCGTCCGATCGCGGGGCCCGGCGGGGGGAGCGCCGGGGAGACCGGTCGGTGGATCCGGATGTCTCACCGGCGTCGACGCGCCCCGAACAACGCGGCGCCGAGCAGGCCCGCGACCGTCGTCGGCGCGGGCACGACGCGGTAGGTGTAGGTCAGGTCGATCGAACCGAAACTCTCGACCGAGTCGGTGCGCACAGAGATGATCGAGCCGGGCGGGCCGTTGCTGATCGCCAGATCGGAGAAGGACAGGAGGTTGGCGGTCACCGCCCCATCGGTGAACGCAACAAAGTCGGAACTGCCGATGCCGAACGATGCGCTGAGGGCACCGAAGAGCGTGTCGGTGACGGTGGGGGTGCCCGGCTCACCGAACGGGCTCCCCGACCCGGCGCCGAGTTCCCCGGTCAGCCCGGCGAAGCCGGCGCTGCCGAGAGCCTGCTCGATGGACCCCGGGCCGAAGTCACCGAGCAGCAGGTTCACACTGATGATGCCCTCGGCGGACCATTCGCCCGACTCGAGCGCGAAGCTCGAAAAGTTGAGGGCCTCAACCCCGATCTCGAGCGAGCCGTCAACATCGACGGAGACTCCCACCAGTTCACGCGTCCCGCCCGCGTCGTCGAACGCGTCGAACGTGCCAACCTGGAAGCCGCTGCTCTCGTTCCATTCATAGTCGAGCGATTGGGTGATCGTGTTGTCGCCGGCGTGGGCGAAGCCCGAGGCGGCGAGGATGGCACCCAGCGTGGCGGTCGTGGTCTTCATGGTCGTCTCTCCTGTTCGTTCTAGTGACGTGCCCCGGGACGCCCGGATCGACGCTCGATCCCGGCGGGGTGGCAGGGTTCACGCGCCCCGGTGGGGGCTCTGGCAGCCGAGCGTACCCGGGAGAGCATGCATCCCCAACATTTCTCTAGAGAAAAATGCAAAGAATTTTACAGAGGGCGAGCGGCCGCACCCCGCCATGGTTTAGGATGCAGGAGATGGGGTCCTCTTCGCTCCAATCCGGATCTCGTCCGGGCGGCCTGACGCCCGGCACGCCCACCGGCGGCGACCGGGGCTTCGTCGACGACGCCACGTCCGTGCTGCGAGCCGCCCAGGCGGCGATGACCGACCTGCTCGACGAGGCCGGGTTGGTCGGCGCCAAGCCCACGCTGATCGGGCGGACCCTGGGCGTGGACAAAACACTCGCGTGGAAGATCGCCCGATTCATCGAGCACGCCGAGCCGGTCGGCGCGGCCCGCCACATGCCGGGCAGCGCGGG
>DIYM01000003.1:0-19969 GCA_002429045.1 Phycisphaerales bacterium UBA6054 | reverse complement strand
CCGGGCAGCGCGGGTGTGGAGATCGTGCTCAAGGCCGCCGCCGCCCACGGGGTGGGCGAGCCGCGCGTCCGCGCGATGCGCGACGCGGACCGCTCGCTGCGGGTCTTCATGCGCCGGCACGCGGGCGACCGCCGATCGTTCGAGGCGATGCTCGCCAAGGGCGGGCGCGACGACCGCATCGAGTCCGAAGAACGCAAGGCGCTCTACCGGTCCGGCTCGGCGATCTGGGGTGTCAGGGCCCGGGCGCAGACGCTGACGCTGGCGCTTCGGCCTTCGGAGCACGACCCTGATTCGATCGACGTCCTCCAACTCGGAGGCATGTTCGGGTTCGAACGCCTCCGCGACGATGTGCCCTGGATCATCCGTCGCCTGACCAACAAGACCGACTCGGGTTCCCCCGAGACGTCGTTCCGGCGCGAGCCGCTGGATCCGCAAGGCGCGATCGGCGACGGCCTGCCATTGGTGCCGAGGTTCTGCTCGGGCGAGATGCCAGAGATCAGGCAGTTCACCGCCCCGGACGGGACCGTCTACGACGAGCTGGCCCCCAGCGCGGTGGGCAAAAACGGCGCGGTGACGTTCGTGACCGGCGAGCTCTACCGGTCCGCGATCCCCTTGCACTGGAGCGAGTCCAACACCGAGGGACGCTACAAGCTGACGGTGCGGACACCCGTCGAGGCGGTCATGTTCGACCTGCTCGTGCACAAGGACCTGGCGCACTTCGGCGAGCCGCAGATGCGTGTGCTGGGCCTGCTCGAAGACCGCCCCGCGACCGGACCGGGCGACGCGGGCGCCGGATCGATGCTGTACGAGCCAGAGCCGGCCCGACGGCTCGGCACCGCCCCGGTGATGCAGACCCCGAGGCTCGGCGGCTACCCGGGCATGGTCAGCGAGGCGCTCGCGATGAGCCGCTGGGGCTCACTCGACGAGTACCGCGGGTACCGGGCCGAGCTCGAGTACCCGCCCGCGCCGAGCTGCGTGATGATGGTGGTCCCGCCGAGCTAGGTGTCCAGGCGTCGGTGTTCGAGAGCAACGCGGCTCTGTTCCCCTCGCTGTCCTTGGTCACCATTCGGAACCCCTTCGGCCCGATGGGGTGGACGTCCTTGATGATCGCTCACCCGAGTCGGGCTGCATTGGACGCCGACCTCCTCGGGCGTGGGGGGCGTGCCGCCGCTGGCGTCCTTGTGGTCGATGACGGCGGACTTCCAGCCGCCGTCGGACTCGCGGTGACAGGGCACGCCGAGCGCCCCCTCGCAGAACGCGATCGCCCGGTCGAGGCCAGCGACAGCGACATCGGCACAGGCGAAGCGGTGGAGCCGGCTGTTCAGATCGGTCATCGTGGCGCCGGGCTCTTGTCGATCGGGAGGCGGTGCTCGCCGGTTGCACCCGTGTCCGGATCGCGATACTTGATCACGACTTCCCGTGCGTCGGTTCCGATCGGCCAGAGTTTCCGGTGCTGGAATCGCCCGTCGGGTTCCAGCCCGTTGACCGACTCGATCGACTTGGAATAGTCCAGCGCCATCCCGTCCGGATCGGGCTGAGTGGATGCCGCGATGATCGTCAGCCTGCCGGACCCGTCATCGATAGGGAGGATCCCATACGACGCCAGGTCGAGCATCCGGCTCGCGCCATCGACGCGCTCGATCTTCAGCAGGCTGGACGGCCAGTCGATCGTGACCAGGCAGCCTTCAAAGAGGGCCGCGCCCGCATTGGTGCCGGGCTGATCGGTGGCCGCGACGATCCGCGAGTACGTGATCCCGCCGATCTTGAGATCGCCCGCCAGCAGATGCTTCTCAGCGGCCCACGAGCTCGATGGTCCATGCGTCCCGTACATCCGCGTTCGGAAGACCAAGCGGTCCTCGAGGCGGTGCGCACGGGACTCCCGCCGACCGAGCGTGAGCGTGCCACGAAAACCTGTGTCGAGCGTCGCCCAGACACGCTCAAACGCGCCGGACGGTTTCTCGATCAAGACCGGGATCTTGGCCTTGTAATCCTCGGAGAGCCGGAACTCGATGACGCCCGGGTCATCGGGGTTGAGCCGCTCGTCGCTCAGTTCGACTTGCCCGGTCTCGAAGTTCATGGCGAGCGTATGATCCTGGATCCCGATCATGCCGAGCACGCCTTGGTCGCCATGTTCCTCTCGCGCCGGATTGATCCAGACCTCGAAGTCGCGCAGCGTCAGCCCGCCGACGATCATCTCATCGACCGCGGCCCGGCTCGACCGCACCGCTTGGCCGTTGAAGTCGCGGATGTCCCAGGTCCCGCGCGGGACAAGCCCGATCCGGTCGGCGGTCTCGCTCGAGACCGAGTTGATGTACGCGCCGGTGTCGAGCAGCATCCGGATCGGCCCGGTCCCGTTGATCGAGACGTTCACGTACAACGAGCCGTAGCTTCGTTCGCTCTCAACCAGACCCGCGGGGTCGAGCGCCTCCGCGGTGTATCTCTCCCAGCTGTGCACGCAGCCGGCGCAAAGGAGTCCGATCAAAGCACAGAGCAAAGCGTTCGCGAGTCTGGATCGTGCCGCCATTGTCACAGTATAGAAAAAGCGCGCCCAGACCGGCGCGCTTTCCAGTGCTCACATCAAGCGGATGTTCAGACCGGCTGCTTCGCCTCGTTGAGCTTCTTGCGGATCACCGTCTGCAGGATGCCGCCGTTGCGGAAGTACTCGATCTCGACCGGGGTGTCCACGCGGCTGGTGCAGGTGAACTCGATCGTCTCGCCGTCCGGGCTGGTCGCGGTGACCTTCACATCGCAGCGCGGCTCGACCGGGTCGGGCATGTGGATGTCGAAGGTCTCATCGCCTTTCAGCCCGAGCGACGACGCCGATTGGCCGTTCTGGAAGATGAGGGGCAGGACGCCCATGAAGACCAGGTTGCTGCGGTGGATGCGCTCGAACGACTCGGCGATGACCGCCCTGACGCCAAGCAGCATCGTGCCCTTGGCGGCCCAGTCGCGCGACGAGCCCATGCCGTAGTCCTTGCCCGCGACCACGACCAGCGGCATGCCGGCGGCCTTGTAGTCCTGGGCGGCGTCGTAGATGTACTCGACCGGCGCGTCGGCCAGCGTGTTGCCCTTCGTGAAGTTCCGGGTCCAGCCGCCCTCGGGCTGGTCCGAGCCGTCGGCCGCGATGCGGTTCTTGACGCGGACGTTGGCGAACGTGCCGCGGGTCATCACGCGGTCGTTGCCGCGCCGTGAGCCATAGGAGTTGAACGCGGACTTCTCGACCCCCGCTTTGAGCAGGTATTGACCGGCCGGCGTCTCGGGCTCGATACGCCCCGCGGGCGAGATGTGGTCGGTCGTGACCGAGTCGCCCAGCAGGCACAGCACGCGGGCGCCCCGGATCGTGCCGAACCCAGGCGCGTCCCCGGTCATGCCCTCGAAGAACGGCGGGTTCTGGATATAGGTGCTGCTGTCTTCCCAGGGGAACAGCTCGGACTCGGAGACCGGCACGCTGTTCCAGGTCTCGTTCTCGTCATAGACCTTGGCGTACTTGCGCTCGAACTGCTCGGTGGTCACGCACTCGGCCTTGATCGCGTCGATCTCGGCCTTGGTCGGCCAGATGTCCTTGAGGTAGACGTCCCGGCCGTCCGCGGTCTGCGTGAGCGGCTGGTTGTAGACATCGATATCGATCCGCCCGGCGAGCGAGAACGCCACGACCAGCGGCGGGCTGGCCAGGAAGTTGCCCTTCACCGCCGGATGCACGCGCCCCTCGAAGTTGCGGTTGCCCGAGAGGATCGACGCCACGGCGAGGTCGCCCTCGGAGATGCCCTGCTCGATCTCGGGCGGCAGCGGGCCGGAGTTCCCGATGCAGGTCGTGCAGCCGTAGCCGACGGTCTGGAAACCCAGCGCGTCCAGGTCGGCGGACAGGTTCGCCTTGTCGAGATACTCGGTCACGACCTTCGAGCCCGGCGCGAGGCTGGTCTTCACCCACGGCTTGCGGGTCAGGCCAAGGGCGGCGGCCTTGCGCGCCACGAGACCCGCGGCGATCAGCACATCGGGGTTGCTCGTGTTGGTGCAGCTGGTGATCGCGGCGATCACGATCGAGCCGTGCGTCAGCTCGCTGGTCATGCCCGGCGTCTGACCGGTGCGCTCGACGGTGTGCGCGACGTTGACCGTGGTCCCGAGGTTCGATTTGTCCACACCCAGACCCTGAGGCCCGTTGGGCGCGGTCAGCATCGTGTCCCACGCGCTCTTGATCGACGCGAGGTCGATGCGGTCCTGCGGGCGCTTCGGGCCGGCCAGCGACGGCTTGACGGTCGCGAGATCCAGCTCGAGCGTCGCGCTGAAGCTCGGCTCGGGCGCGTCGGGCGTCCAGTAGAAACCCGACGCCTTGGCCCACGCCTCGGTCAGCGCGACCTCGTGCTCGGTCTTGCCGGTGAAGCGGAAGTACTCGATGGTCTTGTCGTCGATCGGGAAGAAGCCGGAGGTCGCGCCGTACTCGGGCGCCATGTTCGCGATGGTGGCCCGGTCGGGCACGGAAAGCTCGGCCATGCCCTCGCCGTAGAACTCGACGAACTTCTCGACCACGCCGTGGGCGCGGAGCATCTGGGTCACCACGAGCACCAGGTCGGTCGCGGTGGTGCCCTCGGGCAGCTTGCCCTTGAGCTTGAAGCCGACCACCTCGGGGGTGAGCATGTACACGGGCTGCCCGAGCATGACGGCCTCGGCCTCGATGCCGCCCACGCCCCAGCCGAGCACGCCGACGCCGTTGATCATGGTGGTGTGGCTGTCGGTCCCAACGAGCGAGTCGGGGTACACCCAGCTCGCGCCGCCGGCGTTCTTGACGAGGCAGCCGCGGGCGAGGTACTCGAGGTTCACCTGGTGCACGATGCCCGTCGCCGGGGGCACGGCCCGGAAGTTGTCCAGCGACTCCTGGCCCCACTTGAGGAACGTGTAGCGCTCGTTGTTGCGCTCGAACTCCTTCTCGGCGTTGATCGTCAGCGCCACGCGGGTCGCGAAGTCGTCCACCTGCACCGAGTGGTCGATGACCAGGTCGCACGCGACCGCGGGGTTGATGTGCGCCGGGTCGCCGCCCAGGTTCTTCATCGCGTCGCGCATCGCGGCCAGGTCGACCACGCACGGCACGCCGGTGAAGTCCTGCAGCACCACACGCCCGGGCATGAAGGGCATCTCGACCCGGTTGACGTCCGCGGCGTTGTAGTTCGCCAGCCCCGAGACATCGTCGTTCGTCACGATGAACCCGTCGAGGTTGCGGAGCATCGCTTCGAGGAGCACGCGGATCGAGTAGGGCAGGCGGTCGATGTCGCCGAGCCCCTTCTCCTTGAGCGCGTCGAGCCGGATGTAGCGGTAGTCCTCGCCGTCGACGGAGAGGGTGGATTGGGCGTTGAACGGGTCGCTGGTCATGTCGTGCTCCTTGCTTCTTGCCGAAGTATCGGGGGCGCGAAAACATGAATCAAATCGATTGGTTTTACAATATCAATAGATTTTATTGATCGAATAGTCTGGTCACCGCCGCACCCTCAACCGTGTGGTGTACAGCCCGCTGTCGCGGGTGCCGGAGCGGTATGCCTTGGCCTCGTCCGGGTTCGATGCGAGGTCGGGGATCTGGAAGAACGCTTCGAAGAGCGGTGCGTCGGCGAAGGTCGCCGCCCTGATGCTCGGGAAGCGCGGAACCTCCTGCGTCAGCAACCGCGTGATCCGGTCCGCTCGGCTGTCACCGCCTGACTCGGTCACGCCGAACTCCGTGAGGAAGAACGGCTTGTCGACGCCCATCGCGTTGTACGCGTCGATCACGTGCCCGATCGCGTACCCGAGATCTAACTCGGGATCGTCGTTGGACACATACGCGCTGTTGCCGATCCAATCGACGTACGCGTCGCCGGGGTAATAGTGGCGGGGATGGACGAGATCGAGCACGGCCAGTTCGGCGGGATCCAGGTCGGCGGGGTTCAGGTACGCCGAGTGCGAATACATGAACCACGTCACGTTGGTCACGTTCTCCTCGTTGAAGATGTCCACGATGTGGCGATGGGTATCGCGGACACGCTCGGGTCCGTCGGGGATGCTCGGATCGCCGTGCTGCCCGGTCAGATCACCTCCGTTGGCGGTGAGGATGAACTCGTTTCCATCCCGACCGAACGCGCAGAACCCGATGACGTTGTATTCGCCGAACGGCGAGATCATGATCGGCCCGCCGAACGCCTTGATCTGCCTTGCGACCGTCCGGATGTAATCGTCGTACACACCGCCCAGCACGTCATCGAATGTGATGGGTGAGTTCGGGCCGCCGGGCAGGAACGTGTAGCCCGGGTGCTCGACGAGGTAGGTGATCGGATCCCAGACCAGGGCGAGGACCGAGCCATGCCGAGCGATCTGTTCGGCGAATCCGAGGACCGAGCCGGTGATCTCGCCCTCCATCGGAGCCAGCAGATCCTGGAGCACGGGCTTCGGGGCTTCGATCCCCGCGCCGTTCCAGTCGTGGAAGGCAAGAACGATCGAGGGCGTAAGCCCGAGAACATCCGCCATCTCGGCATAGCCGGCCGGTGTGTCACCGATGTTGTAGAGCCCGGCGTAGATGCCGGCGGGGCTGGGAACCAACTTCCCTCCGGCGAGCGTCGCTGCGACGGTCGTGCGATCGTCCAATCCCGGTTGAGCGAGCGTCAGGGCCAGCGCCAGTTCGGTGAGCATTTCTGTGTCTCCGGTGTTCCGAATCCCGCCGCGACTGGGTAGTTTGGGATTCGGGGCTCGGGAGTTTCGGCGTGATCCGGCGGCGTGGGTCTCGCTCTCCGATCGGGCGTCGCACAGTCACCGGGTCGCACGGGAGACGATCGGATGAATATTCTGGATCACAAAATCTGTACCCACCCGGTGTTGGTGGTCATCGGCATGCTGTGGATCGTCTCGGGTGTTTCGGCCGGCGCGACCTACTTCGTGCCCCAAGACTTCCCGACCATCCAGGCCGCGATCAACTTCGCGTCCGACGGCGACAGCGTCATCGTCCAAGCGGGCACGTACAACGAGCGCATCGACACCCTGGGAAAGGACATCTCGGTCAGCGGCGCGGCCGCGAACCGGCCCACGATCGACGGCACCGGGCTGGCGGCCCCGCTGATCCGCGTCCGATCGGCCGGCGACCGCGTCTTCATGAGCAACCTCATCGTTCGCAACGGCGACGGCATCCTCGGCGGCGCGATGCAGATCGACTCGGGCGCCGACCTTCTGATGATCAACATGGACTTCCGCGACAACCTCGCCATCAGCGGCGGGGGCGTCTCGGTCGGTCTGAACGCGACGGTCGAGATCAGAGACTCGCTCTTCTTCCGGAACGAAGCGACCTCTGACGGCGGCGGTCTGCTCGTCCTGACCGGCTCGGACGTCCTGCTGGTGGACACCGCGTTCTCGCAAAACACCGCGGGCGATGACGGCGGAGCGATCTCCGCGTTCGGCGCGACGATCGAGGCCCGCGGGCGACCGAACCCCCAACCGCCCGAGCAGATGGTCGCCAACGAGGCCGCACGGAATGGGGGCGCGATCGCCCTAGAGGGCGGCGCGGTCGCGATCGTCACCGGCTACTACCTCGGCTCCAACGACGCGGGCCAGAACGGCGGCGCGGTCTCCGTCATCGGCTCGACCTTCCGGGGTCGCGATCTGAACTTCGACGGCGGGACCGCGGTCGGCACGGGCGGGGGCGTCGACGCCAGGGACGGAGCGTCGATCGACATCCGCGGCGCGCTGTTCCGCGCGAACGAGGCGGTCAGCGGGGGCGGGATCGCGCTGTTCGAGTCCGATCTGATCGCGAATCAGACCGTGTTCATCGGGAACGTGGCGGAGAACTTCGGCGGCGGCCTGCTCGTGTCCTCGATCAACAACCGCGCCGAGGCGATCGTCGACACGTCCTACTTCGATGTGAACGAGGCGGACTTCGGCGCCGCGGTTCGGGTCGCCTCGAGCGGGCCCTTCAACGCAACCCCCCAGGCCGTCGCGCTGTTCAGCAACTGCGAGTTCTGGTCGAACACCGCCACGACCCCGTTCGGGTCGGGCGGCATCAGCGCGCTCGAGTTCTCCGGAGGAGGCGTCCAGACCATCGTCGAGGTGATCAACTGCACGCTCGCAAGAAACCGCGGCGGATCGCAGAACGGTCTGAGCGGCACGGGCGCGCCGAGGTTCGACGTTGAGAACACGATCATCTGGAACAACAGCGGTCCCGGGATCGTCGGCGACCCCAGCCGGATCACCACGCGGCACTCGATCTTCCCGGAGATCGCGACCTTCGTCGGTTCGGGTAACTTCTTCGCGGACCCGATGTTCGACGACATCGATCGGGGCTTCCTGGACCTGCTCCCCGGCTCGCCGGCGATCGACGCCGGACGCAACGCGAGCGTCGCGCCCGACCTGACCGACCGCGACGAAGACGGAGACATCTTCGAACCGACCCCGCTGGACGCCGACCGGTTCACCCGCATCAGCGACGACCCCCTGGCGCCCGACACAGGCTCCGGAAGCGCTCCGATCGTCGACATCGGCGCGAACGAGTTCCCGCGCATCTGCGCCGCCGACATCGCCCCTCCCTACGGCGGCACGCCGACCTTCTTTGATATCTCGGGGTTCATCACTCTCTTCTCGGCCGGCGATCCCTCGGCCGACATCGCCGCGCCGTTCGGAGTGCTCAACTTCTTCGACGTTTCCGCCTACATCGCCCTGTTCAACTCCCCGTGCCCCTGACCCCGCACCGCCGTCACCCTGCCGACCCCGCGAACCACGCGCGGGCCGAGGCGATCTGCGACCCGAACTCCTCACGGGCAGACGTGGTCAGGCACCGCGCGGTCGCATCCCGCTCCCGATCCGCGTGCCAAACCGCCACGATCGTCCGAGGAGGCACCGTTTCCTTGAGCGCGCGGTATCCCAACGAATCGGACCGTGACTGCCACGCCCCGATCTCCGGAAGCAAGGACACGCCGAGCCCCCGCTCGACAAACCGCTCGATCGTCGCCAGTTGGGTCGTCCGGCACGCGACCGAGTGACGCACGCCGGCCCGGCCGCAGAACTCGCGCACGTGGGTCCCCAGGCAGTGAGGCTCCTGCAGCGAGATGATCCCACGCGCGTCCAGGTCCGGGGCGCAGACCATCTCCTTGCCGAGCAACTCGTCGCCCGCGGGCGTGACCAGCACGAGCCGCTCATCACCGATCGGCTCGTACAGCAGACGCTCATCCTCAACAGGCAACGCCATGAACGCGAGATCGAGATCGAACGAGAGCAGCGACCCGGTCAGGCGGTCCGTCGTGTCCTCCGAGAACGAGATGCTCACGTCGGGGTGCTTCGCCTTGCACGCGGCCAGCACACCCGGCATCAACGATGGGGACACCGTCGGGATCGAACCGACCCGGAGCTGCACACGCCCGCCGTGCAGATCCTCGCGGAGGAGCATCGGCAGCGAATCGGACTCATCGACCAGCCGTTTCGCACGCGGGAGCAACGCACGCCCCGCGGTCGTCAGCGTCACGCCACGCCCGGCGCGATCGAACAGACGCACCCCCAGACGATCCTCCAGCTTGGCGATATGCTGAGAGAGCGCGGACTGGGCGATCCCGAGTTCTCGGGCGGCGGCGCTGAACCCGCCGAGATCGGCGGCGGTCCGAAACGATCGCAACAGCACGGTGTCCAAGGCGAGATCCTGAGCGTGCGGGTCATCAACAGCATCGGCGCGTGTTCCATCGCGCCCGGTGATCGAACCCATCGCGATGCCGGTGTATTCCACCCGAAATACCGCATTCTCCAACGCGGTTGATCCGGCACGCCGCCAGCGACGCGGCGCAGCAGAGGCCGGGCGGGTGCCCGGCCGTCACGGGTAGGAAACTCTGAACTAGGAGATATGAGATGTCCAATCGCATCGCCGCTATCGCCGCGCTCACGCTCGCCGGCTCCGCTCACGCCGGCATCATCGATATCAGCATCGAGAACACGCTGGGCGACGGTGGGTTCTTCTTCACCCCCGTCTGGGTCGCGGCCCACAACGGCGGCTTCGACTCGTACGACGGCGGGGCGTTCTCGTTCCCGGGCATCACAGAAGTCGCGGAGATCGGCTCGACCGCACAGATCTCCAGCGATTTCGCCGCGTCCGCCGCCGGTCTCGCCGGCGGCGTCGACGCCACCGTCACCGCCACCAGCCAGGACGCCCCGGTGTTCAGCCCGGGCGAATCCTCCGCGTTCAGCCTCGACGTCGGAGACGCGTCGGTCAACCGCTACTTCTCCTACGCCTCGATGCTCGTTCCCAGCAACGACCTGTTCTTCGCCAACGGCAACCCGACCGCCATCGAGCTCTTCGACGCCGGGGGCAACTTCCTCGGCCCCCGCGTGATCGAGATCTACGGACGCGACCTGAACGACAACGGCACCGAGGTCAACTCGGCCGCCAACGACGCGGCGTTCTCCACCAACGACGGGCAGTCGCTGCCCGAGTTCAATGTCGTGCGCAACTTCTTCACCCTCGACGGAGACCAGGCGTACATCGACTCGTTCCTCGGCTCGACCGCCGCCAACGGCGACCTGATCACCACCTCGTTCGGTGAGGGCGATCTCATCGCCCGCATCACCATCACGCCCAGCCCCGCCTCGGCCGGACTCCTCGCGATGGGCGGGCTGCTCGCCGGGCGCCGACGCCGGTCCTGACCGGCACCGCAAGGCTCTTCCGGGCGGGGACGCAGGGTAGGGCGTCCCCGACTCCGAGCCATTTCTCCACACGCCACGCCGCCCGGGAACACCGGGCGGCGTGCGCATTCGACGGTCGGGCTAGCGAGACCGATCGGGCGGCAGGCTCGCGAGCAGCGCACGCTCGAACGCCGCGGTCGCGTGGCTCGGGACGCGGTCGCTCCGCCGGACCACCCCGAGCCGACGCTCGATCGCGCCCCCGGCAAGACGCAGCCCCGCCCCCTCGGGCAGCCCGTACTTGCTCACGAACCCCACGCCGATCTCCGCCTTGACCATCTGCACGATCGACTCGATCGAGCGCAGCTCCATCACCACGTCGAGTCCCACGCCCGCGTCCTCGGCCAACGCGTCGATGAGGCGACGCACCGCGCTCTCAGCCTCGAACGCCACGACCGCCTCCCCGCCAAGATCCTCCCAGCGGAACGTCCGACGGGCGCTCAGCCGGTGCCCCGGCGGCACGATCAGGCGCAGCTCGTCGCGGATCGTCCGCACCACCATCAGGTCCTCACCCCGCGGGTGGTCCAGCGGCATGGTCACGATGCCCAGGTCTAACTCCCCCGACACCACGCCCTGCGAGACCGCCAGGCTCCCGGCCTCCCGGATCGAGAACCGAAGCGCCGGGTGCTCCACCTGCACCGCACGGATCGCCGCCGGGAGCAGGTACCCCGCCGCGGTCGCGCCCGCCCCCACCCGGATGGAACCGGACTCGAGCCCCACGAGCTCGCGCACCGCCTCGACCCCCTGCTCCGCCTGGCGCACCGCCTGGGCCGCGTGCTCAAGAAACACCCGCCCCGCGTCGGTCACCGCCACGCCCTTGCCCGTGCGATGGAACACCGCGGCCCCGAGCTCGGACTCGAGCTTCCGCAGCGCCGCCGAGAGCGCCGGCTGCGAGACCCCGATCGCCTCGGCCGCCCGCGTCATGTGCCCGTGCTCGGCCACCATCAGCATGTACCGCATCGTCCGCAGGTCCATCACGGGAGCCTATCGCACCGCCAAACCGTCTGCCCGCTATCCTGAATGCATGATCAGGACCCTGCTCGCCCTGCCGCTGCTGCTCGCCTCGGTCGCCCACGCCCAGGGCACCGAGTTCACGCTCGAAGAAGACGGCGGGTGGCAGCAGACCGCCGCGCCAGAGGCGGGCACCGACGAGCACGCCATGTGGCAGGCCCGCAAGCTCCTGGCCGAGGGCAAGCCACGCCGGGCCGAAGAGCAACTCACCGAGTGGCTCGACGCCAACGACCGCACCCGGAACCCCTACCTCGCCGAAGCATACTTTCTCCGCGCCGAAGCCCGCCTGGCCGACGACCGGGAGTACAAGTCGCTCTTCGACTACGAGACGGTCATCCGCGATTTCTCCGCCACGCCCTTCTACGCCCGCGCCGTCGAGCGCGAGTACGAGATCGGCCTGGCGTACATCAACGGGCTCCGCCGGCGCTTCCTCGGGATCCGCTGGGAGAACGCCAGGCTCACCGGCGAAGACCTGCTCATCCGCGTGCAAGAAAGGCTCCCCGGTTCGGCGCTGGCCGAGCAAGCCGCGCTGGACCTGGCCGCCCATTACTACGGGCGTCGCGAGCTGGCCCTCGCCGCCGAGATGTACTCGATCTTCCGCGTCAACTACCCCGATTCGGAGCACTACCGCTTCGCGATGCTCCGCGAGATCGAGTGCAGCATCGCACGGTTCAAGGGCCCGCGCTACGACGGATCCGGGCTCATCGACGCGAAGGTGCTCATGGAAGAGTACCGACGTACCTACCCCGGCGAGACCGCCCGGACGGGCGTGATCGACGGGCTCGAGACCTGGGTCGACGAATCCGCGGCCCAGCAAGCGCTCCAGACCGCACGCTGGTACCTCAAGACCGGCGACGACACCAGCGGACGGTTCGTGCTCGCCCGCATGATCCGCCGCCACTTCGGCACCAACGCCGCCAACGAAGCGATCGATATCATGCTCGGGCGCGGATGGCTCGCGATCGACCCGCCCGCGGACGGCGCCGGGCCGGCCGAGCCAGCCGATACGGGCGCGGAGGACGACGCATGAACCGTCGACCGTTGCTCGCCCCCGCCGCCTCGATCGCCTGGGGTGTCCTCCTGCTCGCAGGCTGCTCGACCGACCCCACCGCCGGCTACGCCTTCGCCGACACATACGACACCGGTATCCAGACCGTCTCGGTGCCGATCTTCAAGAACGAGACATTCAGCCGCGGTCTCGAAACCCAGCTCACCGACGCCATCGTCAAACGCCTGCAGCGCCACACGCCCTACCGCGTCGTCGCTTCAGACACCGCGGACACCACCCTCTCCGGCGCGATCACGCAGACCGACCTGCGCCGACTCTCAGACGACCCCCAGACCGGCCTGGTCGAAGAACAATCCTACCGAATCACCGTTCGGTACACGTGGCTGGACAACCGCACCGGGCAGCCCCGTGTCAGCCGTGAGAACTTCACCGCGACCGGGGTGTTCGCGCCATCCCGCGGCGTGGGGGAACGCCTGGAGGTCGGTCAGCGGGAAGCCATCGACGAACTCGCCAGGGACATCGTCGAGTCTCTCAGGGCCGCCTGGTAACCCATCCGGGCGAGGTTTCCCGTCAAAACCGCCATCTTCCCCGGTTCCTTCTTCGTATACACAGACCGGGGCCTGCCGACCGACCGCCCCCTAACATCACAAGACGGGCTCCCCGCGGCCGTTCCGCGACGCCCGATGGACCACAATCTGCACCCGTTCCGGTCGGTCGCGGGGAACAAGCGTGCCGCCGGGACCGATGCCAGATACGGGCAAGCCCAACAGACCCGACCCCGGCAACCCCGCGCGGCAGGCAGACCCAGGAGGCCCCGAAGAGCCCATGGCGGACCCGAGCAAAGACAAGAACCGCAGCACCGATCAGGACCGCCCCGCCAACGGCGGGACACGCAAGGGCTCCAAACCTCCCAAGCCTCACCCGGGCCCGGAGGGCAAGCCCGACACCGGGGGCAAGCCGCCCGTCCCGGCGCCGGGCGGCTCCCGCTGGCCGATGGGCCTCATCGTCGCGCTCATGCTCGCGGCGGTCCTCATGCTCTTCCTCTCCCAATCCCAGCAGGGACGCGAGATCACCTTCGACCAGTTCGAGCAGTACTACAAGACCAGCCAGATCGACCACGCCTCCGTCGTCTTCAAGGAGGGCGCGATCACCGCGACCCTCAGCCAGCCCCAGGTCTCGGATAAGCCCGAACTCGTCCGCGTCCCCATCAACATCGCGTCCCGCGAGACCGTCGCGGATCGCCTCTTCGAGCTCACGGGCGGGCAGGTCAAGCTCCGCCCCCAGCCCGGATGGGTCAACTTCCTCTACCTGTTCGGGCCGATCATCCTGATCCTCTTCGTGCTCTGGTTCTTCATCGCCCGGGGCATGCGGGCCGCCGGCGGTGGGGCCGGAGGCATGCTCGGCTCCTTCGGCAAGTCCAAGCACCGCACCCTCACCAAAGAGATGACCGGCATCACGTTCAAGGACGTCGCCGGCATCGAAGAAGCCAAGGACGAAGTCACCGAGATCATCGAGTTCCTCAAGAACCCCAAGCGGTTCACACGCCTCGGCGGACGCATCCCCCGCGGTGTGCTGCTCTCGGGCCAGCCCGGATGCGGCAAGACGCTGCTCGCCAAGGCCATCGCCGGCGAAGCCGACGTCCCCTTCTTCTCCATCTCCGGCTCGGACTTCGTCGAGATGTTCGTCGGCGTCGGCGCCAGCCGAGTCCGCGACCTGTTCAAGCAGGCCAAGGACAGCTCGCCCTGCATCATCTTCCTCGATGAGATCGATGCCGTCGGACGCAGACGCGGCTCGGGCTTCAGCCAGGGCGGGCACGACGAACGCGAGCAGACCCTCAACGCGATCCTGGTCGAGATGGACGGATTCGGCTCGGGCGACGGCGTCATCGTGATCGCCGCCACCAACCGACCCGATGTCCTCGACCCCGCGCTCATCCGGCCCGGGCGGTTCGACCGCCAGATCGCCGTGCCGCTGCCCGACGTCAAGGGCAGGCTCGAGATCCTCAAAGTCCACTGCAAAAAGGTCAAACTCGGGCCCAACGCCGATCTCGAAAAGATCGCACGCGGCACGCCGATGTTCAGCGGAGCAGACCTCGCCGCGATCATCAACGAAGCCGCCATCGGCGCCACCATGCAGAACAAAGACTTCATCGAGCACGAGGACCTCGAAGAAGCACGGGACAAGGTCAAGTTCGGACGCGCCAAGAAGAGCCGCGTCCGCGAGAAGGACGAGAACAAGCTCGTCGCCTACCACGAAGCCGGCCACGCCGTGCTCCAGGCCCTGCTCAAAGACTCAGACCCACTCCACAAGGTCACCATCATCCCCCGGGGTGACTCCGGCGGCGCCACCTTCTCGCTCCCCGAGAAAGACCGCATGGGCTACAGCCTCAAGTGGCTGCTCGCCACCATGCGCGTCGTCTGCGGCGGACGCATCGCCGAAGAAAAAGCCATGAACGACGTGTCCTCGGGAGCCTCCCAGGACATCCGCCAGATCACCTCCATCGCCCGAGCGATGATCCTCGATTGGGGCATGTCGCCCCGCCTCGGATTCGTCAGCTACAGCGGCCAAGACACCAAAGAAGCCTTCATCCCCGACAAAGACTACTCGGAAGACACCGCGAAGATCATCGACGAAGAAGTCAAGCGGATCACCGGCGAGGCGTACGAAGAAGCCCAGCGCATGCTCAACGAGCACTGGGACCAGGTCGTCGCCGTCGCCGAAGCGCTACTCAAGCACGAGACGCTCACCGCCGACGAAGTCCACAAGCTCATGCGCGGCGAAGAACTCGCCAAGCCCACCGTCGCTGATCTATTGAGCGCCGACCGCGCCCGCTCGAACGCGGATACCTCAGCCGACCCCAAGGTCGAAGAGAAACCCGACACCGAGCCCCCCGCCGGCACGCTGCCCGACCCGGCATGAGCCACCACGCCGGACCGGGGCGGCTCAGCCCGAGACCAGGCCCGAGATCAGGCCCGCGACCCGCGCCCGCAACGCCGGCAGCGTCCGCCGCTCGAACCACGGGTTCTTCTTGAGCCAGATGTTGTTGCGCCCAGATGGATGCGGCAGCGCGATCTCTCCCGGCAGCAGGTCTTCCCACGCCCGCACCGCGTCGGTCACGCTCTCGAACCGCTTGCCGTCCGCGTTCAGATACCCATCGATCGCGTACTTCCCGATGTATACCCGCAGTTCGATCGATCGGAAGCCCCCGAGCACCCGCCCGTGCCACAGCGGTGCACACTCCGCACGCGGCGGCATGTCGCCCGACCGCCCGACGCCCGGGAAGCAGAACCCCATCGGCATCAGCGCGAACACCGACTCGTCGTAGAACGCGTCGCCCACACCCAGCCACGATCGCAACCGCTCGCCGCTCGCGTCGTCCCAGGGGATGCCCGACTCGTGTGCGACCCGCCCCGGGGCCTGCCCGATGATCACGACGCGTGACTTGGTGTTGCCGCCAAGCAACGGCCGCGCTCCGAGCGGAAGGTGCGGCTCGCACACCGAGCACGCCCGGGCCTCGCGGATCACGTTGAGAGCAACAGCCATACCGAGCAGCAACCCCGCCGAGCGGCCCGTTATTCAGACCCCCATCGACACCATCGCGTCCGCCAGCTTGACGAACCCGGCCCGGTCCGCGCCCACGCCGTAGTTCGGCACGCCGTCCGCGTCGGTCGCGTGTTTCCGGGCCAACTCGTGGATGTCCTTCATCAGGTCGTCCAGCTTGCTCAACGTGTCCTTCTTGGTCCACGAAGCGTGCGTCGCGTTCTGGTGCATCTCGAAGCCCGAGCACGCCACCCCGCCCGCGTTCGCGGCCTTGCCGGGCCCGAACCGCACGCCGCCCCCGATGAGCAGGTCGCGGGCCCGGTGCGTGCAGGGCATGTTCGCGCCCTCCGCGACCACCTTGGCGCCACGCTCCAGCACCTTATTGGCGCCCTCCGCGTCCAGCTCGTGCTGCGTCGCGCACGGCAGGACAACCGACGCGTCGGTCTTGCCCCAGGGCGTCTCGCCCGCGTGGAACGCCACGCCCGAGCCCGACCAGTCCTTCAGACGCCCGCGTTGGTTCTCTTTGTAGTCGATCAGTTCCTGGACCTGCTCGTCGCCGAGCCCGCCCTCGCTGATGATGGTGCCGCCCGAATCCGAGAGCGACACCACGGTCGCCCCAAGCTGCCGCGCCCGCTCGGCGGCGTACAGCGCCACGTTGCCGGCGCCCGAGATCATCACCCGCTTGCCCTCGAGCGAGTCGCCCCCATCCCCGAGCATCTCGCGGGCGAACGCGACCGTGCCGTAGCCCGTCGCCTCGCTCCGCCCGGGCAACCCGCCCGAACCGACCGGCTTTCCGGTCAGGACGCCGACCGGGCGCTTGGTCATCTTGACCCACTGGCCGTAGAGGTAGCCCACTTCACGCCCGCCCACCCCGATATCGCCCGCCGGCACATCGATGTCCGGCCCGATGTGCCGCGCCAGCTCACGCATGAACGACTGGCAGAAGCGCATGACCTCGTGGTCGCTCTTGCCCTTGGGGTCGAAGTCGCTCCCGCCCTTGCCGCCGCCAATCGGCAGCCCGGTCAGGGCGTTCTTGAAGCACTGCTCGTACGCCAGGAACTGCAGCGTGTCCTCGGTCACGCTCGGGTGGAACCGCAGCCCGCCCTTGTAAGGCCCGATCAGGTTCGAGTGCTCGACACGCCAGCCGGTGTTCACCCGCACCTGGCCCGAGTCGTCCACCCACTCGACCCGGAAGCGGATCACCCGGTCGGGGATCAGCATCCGCTCGAACACCCGAGCGTCTTGGTAGGCCTTGTTCTGGGCGATCACGGGCGCGATCGAGTCGGCGGTCTCCTCGATCGCCGAGCGATAGAGGTCGCCCGGGTTCACGGCATCGATGAGTTCGGTCAGATCGGCGTGCGGCATGGTGGCTGTGGTCATAGGCCACGATAATCCACCCCGGACCACCCGCCCAATCCGCAGGCCCACCGAAACTTGTTTCGTGCTCGCGACCGTCATGCATCGCGCCGGCGCGCTCCGCCGAATCTTTGGGCATGAGCACGACCCCGCGCTACGAGGATCTCGACGCCCGCATCTCCGTCCAGCGGCACGGCCGCTACTGGCTCCTCGAGTGCGAGCAAACCGTCACCACGCCGCTCGAAGACCTCTTCCCATTCTTCGCCGACGCGTACAACCTGCAGGAACTCACGCCGGGCATGCTCAAGTTCGAGGTGCTCACCCCCAAGCCCATCGACATGAAGCCCGGGGCCCTCATCGACTACAGGCTCCGCGTCCGCGGCATCCCCATCCGCTGGCGCACCGAGATCGAAGTCTGGGACCCGCCGCACCGCTTCGTCGACCAGCAACTCAAGGGCCCCTACGAACGCTGGCACCACACCCACACCTTCACCCCGACCCCGGACGGGGGCACCCTCTGCAAAGACCGCGTCGAGTACCGCCCCGCCGGCGGCCCGCTCGCCCCCATCGTCAACAAGTTCTTCGTCCAACGCGACGTCGTCAACATCTTCAGGTACCGCACCGTCGAGATCGCCAAACGCTTCGGCTACGTCCCCAAAGCAGCCCCGGCCGCGCCCAGCAGCCCCGTCCCCGCGGCCTGAGCCCCGGCAGATAACCCGAACGCCCGCCCGCGACCACACGCTTCCGTTCGGCACCGAAACCTGCTACCTTCATTCTCGAAGGAGCAAGCGATGCTCGCCCGCTTTATACAACGCCGCGTCGAGAACCTCCCCGAGGGCAACCCGCGCCGACGTTCCGCCGAGCAATGGGTTGTCGAGTGCCCCAAGTGCGGCCACGCCGCCCCCGCCCTCGAACGCGGCATCACCCGCATCCAGGCCTCATCCAAGGGCAAGCGCATCCTCGCCCGCTGCACCAACTGCAGCCGCATGACCTTCGCGAAACTCTACAAAGACGAAGCGAAAGCCAACACCCTCCGCATCAACGAACTCGAGGCCGAGTTGGACGCGTAGCTAGCCGGAGGCACCGTCCAGCGGGAACTGTTCACCCGCCGCCAGCCCGCGCAGCTCCCCCTCCACCGGCTTCGGCTCCACCAGCGCCTTCGGGCTCTTGGCCCCCGCGTCCTCGAACCGGCGCAGCGTCGGCACCATCCGCGTGTCGATCGAGCCGACCAGCTTGTTGTACCGTTCCACGCTCGCCTTGATCGCCTTGCCCAGGCTGTCGGCGTGCTCGAACGCCGTGCTCGCGCGCTCGTGCAGCTCTTTGCCCAGCTCGAACAGCGCCGCCGCCTGCTCGGTCAACGCCTGCTCACGCCACCCGACCGCCACCGCCCGCAGCAGCCCGATCAGCGTACTCGGGCTCGCCAGGATCACGTTCTCCTGCGCCGCCCGCTCCAAAAGCTCCGGCCGACGCGCCAGCGCCGCATCAATAAAGTGATCCCCCGGCACGAACATCACCACAAACTCCGCCGACCGCCCGTCATACAGCGACCAGTACTTTTTGTCGCTCAGCTTCTTCACCTGCTCGCCCACGTGCCGGGCGAACCGTGTGAGGTGCGCCTCGCGCTCTTCGTCGTCCGACGCGTTCACCGCATCGATGTACGCCTGCACGTTCGCCTTGGCATCCACGACCACCACACGCTCGTTCGGCAGCCGCACGATCATGTCCGGCCGCTGCAGCGCACCCTCGCCGTCGCGCCGGCTGTCCTGCATCGAGAAATCGCAATAGCTCGTCATCCCCGCCAGCTCCGCGACCCGGCGCAGCTGGATCTCGCCGTACTGCCCGCGGATCTCCGGGCGCGAGAGCGCCCGGGCCAGGCGCGCGGTCTCTTCCTTGAGCGAATCATTCGACGCGCTCGACGCCTTCACACGCTCGTCGAGCTGCGTGATCTGCTCGCTCGCCTTCGTGAGCGTTTCCTTGATCGGCTTGACGAGCGCCTCCACCGACTCGCGTCGCCGCTCGTCCTCGGCCCTCGTCTTCTCATCCGCCGCCTTCAAGCGCTCGGCCAGCACCCTGCCCAGCGTCTCCTGGCTCTCGCGGATCGTCTTCGAGCCCAGCGCTTCGAACTGCGCTTTCATGCGCTGCTCGTCGCCCACCAACTCCTGGTGCCGCCTCTCCGACGCGTTCAGCTTCGCCGCCAGGTCCGCCCGGGCCTCGCTCAGCTCCAGCACCCGCCGCGACGATTCGTCCGCCCGGGCCCCGGCCTCGCCGAGCTCGGCTTCCAACCGCCCGACCTCACGCCCGAACTGCTCGACCTGTGCCTCGGCCCGCTCGCGCGCCAGGCGCGATGCTTCTCCGCTCGCATCCAGGCGCGACACCTCGCCCCGCGCCGCCGCC
>DIYM01000113.1 GCA_002429045.1 Phycisphaerales bacterium UBA6054 | reverse complement strand
GGGCGTGTTCGCGGCCGGGGAGGGGGCGGTGGTTCCGGTGAGCGTGCTCGGGCGTTCGTGGGTCCGGCGTGGCGACCCGGTGCGGTGATAGCAGGCGCGCGTGCTCGGCCTAGGATCGCGCATGAGCAGCGGTTCCGGTCAACGTCTTGTCAATGTTCTTCTGGTCGGCGGTGGGGGTCGCGAGCACGCGCTCGCCGAGGCGATGTGCAAGTCGGCCCGGATGGGCACTCTGTTCGTGACGCACCCGGGCAACCCGGGGCTGGCGGAACTCGGGACGCCGGTGGACGTGCCGGTGTCGGGCAAAGAACTGTACCGGCTTGCGCAGTTCTGCGACCGCGAGGACATCGGGCTGGTGGTGATCGGCCCGGAGGACCCGCTCAACGAGGGGTACGCCGACGAGTTGTCCAGGCGTGCCGACGGGACGAGGCGTCCGGTGTTCGGGCCCGGGAAGGCCGGGGCGCAGCTCGAGGCGGACAAGGCGTTCGCCAAGCAGATGATGCGGGCGGCGTCGATCCCGACGGGCGACGGGCGCGCGTTCACCGACTACGAGCGGGCGGTCGAGTACTACGGATCGCGGCAGGAGCCGATGGTCGTCAAAGCGGCGGGTCTGGCTAAGGGCAAGGGCGTGATCGTGCCCGACACGATCGAAGAGGGGCTGTCGGCGATCGAGTCGATGATGAAGCGTGAGGTGTTCGGCGCCGCGGGGAAGACGGTGCTCGTCGAGGAGCGGTTGCAGGGCACCGAGGTGTCGGTGCTTGCGCTGGTGGACGGGAGCAACATCCTGATCCTGCCTCCCTGCCAGGATCACAAGCGGTTGCTCGACGGTGACGCGGGCCCGAACACGGGCGGGATGGGCGCGTTCTGCCCGGCGGGCTCGGTGGACGACGCCGCGATGAGGCTGATCGAGGCCGAGGTGTTCGTGCCGATCGTGGACGCGTTGCGGCGTGAAGAGATCGATTTCCGCGGGGTGATCTACGCGGGGTTGATGCTCACCGCGGGCGGGCCCAAGGTCCTCGAGTTCAACGTGCGGTTCGGGGATCCGGAGTGCCAGCCCCTGCTTGCGCGGTTGGAGTCTGACGCTCTGGAGTTGCTGCTGGCGACCGCCGAGGGGCGCCTGGACGAGGTCGACGTTCGGTTCAGCGATCAGCACGCGGTGTGCGTGGTGATGGCCAGCGACGGGTACCCCGACTCGCCCAGGCCCGATGACACGATCAAGGGCATCGATGCGGCCGAGTCGATCCCCGGCGTGCGGGTCCACCACGCCGGCGCGAGGGTGGTCGCGGGCGAGGTGCGGACCGCGGGCGGGCGGGTGCTCGGCGTGACCGGGCTTGGTCCGGACCGGGAATCGGCCCGGGTGCTCGCCTATCGGGGATGCGAGCAGATCCGCTTTGCCGGGGCGCAGTATCGGCGTGACATCGCCAAATCCGGGGCGGGTGCGAGCCGCTGAGGGGCGCCCGGTTCTTCTGGCTTTGTGGCGATGGGGTGATGGGGGCTGATGGGGGCTAGGGGCTGAGTTGGCTGGCGATGGCGCCGGCCCAGAGCGCGACGCCCTTGGCGTTCTCGCTGACGCAGGTCCACTCGATCGAGCGTTCGCCGTCGAGCGGGCGCGATAGTACGAGGCGGAGTTCGTCGCCCATCGCGAGCGTGAGTGCGGCCAGCGGGAGCCCTTCCTCGGTGAGCAGCCGGGCTTCGCCGAGCGGGGTGTTGGTCTGGTCGGAGTTGTCGACCGCGGCGACGCGGGCGGCGGGTTCCAGGGTCAGCACGGTCACGAGCCGGTTGATCGCGTCGCGTTGGTCGGGCGTGGCGGGGATGCCGTCGATGACCCAATCGCCGGCGTTGCGGCGGGCCTCGAAGCGGGCACGCCCGGTGGTGGCCATGAACCGCACGCGGGCGATGTCCGCGCCGGAGATCCCGAGCGGGGTGCGTCGGGCGTAGGCCTCTGGAACCGCGGTGAGCTTGGCGACCGATTCGCGGTCGATGTGGACGATGCTCGTGGCGGTGGGCGTCGTGATCCGAGCGAAGATGGTGTTGCCTTGGCCGTCCGTGCCCGCGCCGAGGTCGAGCGATCGGATGCCGGCGTCGGTTTCGACGCCGATCGATGCGATCGGCGTGTCGAGACCCGTCGCGTTGTCGGGCGGGGCGGTGTCCACGAACCGCGCGGCCTGGAGGGACGCGATGGCGTTCAGCGTTCGCTCGACCTCTTCGGCGTCGGCTTCCAGTGCGTAGGGGCGGGTGATCGCCCACCCGCGGGCGCCGCGTTGCAGTCGGACGGCGTGGGGGCCCGCGACGATCTCGACGGATCTGGCGTTCGCGGTCACGGCGTCGAAGAGCGGGGTGCTGCGCCACGCGGTCCAGGGTGTTCGGACGAAGGCGTCGAACGTGCTGGCGGGCAGCCGCCCGACGACGCGCCGTTCGGCGATGTCCTGCTCGTTGCGGACGTCGACCACGACGGGTACCTGCCCGCCCGAGGCGCGGTCGGAGAACCCGATGTCGATCGATCGCCCGTCCGCGTCTCTGAGTGTGACGGTCGCGACCGGTGTGAGCGTCTCGGTTTCGTCGGGCGATGGCGTGACGGGGGTGGACGCGAGCAGGCGGATCGCGGCGCGGACACGTTCGGGGTCGGCGGTCCACGAGCCGGCGCCGGTGTTCCAGGCGAGGCTCCACCGGTCGACGCCCGTGGCGAGCCGTTCGGCGGCGAAGCGTTCGGCGCCGTCCGTCGCGAGGCTGAGCCGGTCGACGCGTGCCGGATCGAGCGGGATCGTCCAGGGGGCGCTGGCGGAGGGCTCGGTCGGGTTCGCGGCGCCGGGGCCGCCCGATCGGGAGGCCGCGACGGCGGCGGCGAGGAGCCCGGCGACGACGAACCAGATGAGGACGGTGCGGATGCGCATCGGGTGACTGTATCGGCGGATTGCGCCCCGCGCGGTGAGGGGCGGGTGGACAACCGGGGGGGCGGGGGGCGACAATCGGGGCATGCCTGTTCCCCTGATCGCGATCACGACCGACCTCATCGACCGGAACGGGCGGGAGACCGCGATCTGTACGACCGCGTACGCCGACGCGGTGTGGGCGGGCGGCGGGCAGCCGGTGCTGCTGGTCCCGGGTGCGGGCAAGCCCAGGGACATCGCCAAGCGGTTCGACGGGTTCGTGCTCACGGGCGGGGACGACCCGGTGATGGAGCCGTTTGGCGTGGAGACCGACTCGCGGGTCACGCCGGTGAACCACCGGCGGCAGACGTTCGAGGCGGCGCTTCTGGACGCGGTGTTCGAGAAGCACGCCGAGAAGCCGGTGCTGGGGGTGTGCCTTGGGATGCAGATGATGGTGTTGGTTCGGGGCGGGGGGCTGAATCAGTACATGCCGGACACGCACGAGGGGCACGCCGGGCATTGGGACGCGGACCACGCGATCACCTCGGCCGACGAGGAACTGCTGGCGTCGGGCGTGGTGCACAGCCGGCACAAGCAGGCGGTGGTGGGGACGGGCGACCTGGCGGTGCTGGCGCACGCGGAGGATCAGACCATCGAGGCGGTGTACCACCCGGAACTGCCGTTCTGCGTGGGCGTGCAGTGGCACCCGGAGCGGACGGCGGACGAGGCGCTGGGCGAGGGGCTGTTCAGGCGGCTGGTGAAGGCGGCGAAATCAAATGGGTCCCGTGAATCTTAAGAGCGATAGCACCGCTGCCACCATGACAAACATGGCGATGACCATCTCGTAGGGAAGTCGTGTTTTCTTCCTGGGCTTGAACACGACTAGATCCCCAGATCGTTGCCTTCCAGCAGCTGCTTCGAGTTGGACACGCCGAGGGTTCGGTAGATCTCGACGGTCGCGCCGGACTTGTTGAGGGTGTAGAAGTGGATGCCTTTGGCGTCGTGGTCGAGCAGGTCGCGGCATTGCTCGGTGGCCCAGTGGACACCGACGCGGCGGACGGATTCGTCCGAGCCGTCCGTGCGGCGGAGGGCGCGGAGCATCGGGGCGGGGTAGCGCATGCCGAGGGCGAGCTCGGACATGCGGCGCATGCCGGGCACGGACTGGACGGGCATGATGCCGGCGATGATGGGGACCCTGATGCCGGCCAGCTCGCAGCGGTCGCGGAAGTCGTAGAAATCGCGGTTGTCGAAGAACATCTGGGTGATGATGAAGTCGGCGCCGGCGTCGACCTTAGCTTTGAGGTGGTCCATCTCGGCCATGCGGTTGGGGGTGCCGGGGTGCCCTTCGGGGAAGCCTGCGATCCCGACGCCGAAGCCGCGGGGGTCCGGGTGCCCGAGCGGCTTGGCCTGGTCCTTGATGAACGAGACCAGCTCAGCGGCGTAGCGGAATCGCTCGGTGCCCCAGTCGTGCTCGGCGTCGGACGGGGGGTCGCCCCGGAGCGCGAGGATGTTCGAGACACCGGCCTGCGCGTAGGCGGCCAGCAGGTCGCGGAGTTCGCCCTCGGTCTGTTTGACGCAGGTCATGTGCGGGACGGTGTTCAGCCCGGTCTGGTTCTGGGCGCGGAGGACGAGGTCGCGGGTGAGTTCGCGGGTCGTGCCGCCGGCGCCGTAGGTGACGGACACGTAGGACGGGCCGAGCTGTTCGAGGCGGACCATGCTGTCGTAGAGCGACTCCGCTGCCTGCTGGGTGCGGGGCGGGAAGAACTCGAATGAGAACGAGGTCGGCGTCTGGTTGAAGAGGTCCTGGGCGTGGGTCATCGGCTGGCAGAGCCTATCGCGGAAGGGCGTTCGGTGTTTGATGGATGCGTTCGGTGACCAGCGCTCGGATGCGTGCTCCGAACGGGAGGATGAATACCACGGCCTCGGTGTCGCCGTCGCCGCGGAGTTGGCGGCTGAGTCGGTCCGGGTCGACGACCCCCGCGCGGGTCTTGACGGTCACGATGCCGGCGTTCATGTCGCGGAGAGCGTGCTTGACGTTGCGCGATGTCCAGGCGCACTCGGTATGGACCCGGAATGCGGTGGTCCAGGGCGTGGTGAGCGGGGTGTCGCTGGTCAACAGGCCGGTGCCGGGGTGAACCGGTCGGAACGGGTGGGCTTCCAAGAGTGCCGGCACCAGGTCGGCCCGTTCGAGGCTCGGGTCCGTGGTGTGGATGAACTCGTCGGCATCGTTCGATTCGGCGGTTCGGTCTGGCGATCCGGACAGCGAGTGGGTGGAGCCGTTGGCGGCGAGCAGCGTCGCGCGGCGACGCCCCGGTTCGAAGGGCCCGGCCCAGAGGATCGCCTGGGTGAGCGTTCCTCGCTCGGAGATGATCTCGAGTTCCCCGGGCGGCAGAATGCCCGGTTGGACACCGGGGTTGAGCTTGATCGCGGCGATCGGGGCGCCGTGGATGAGACCAGCGATGTCTGCCACCGGGGGTTCGAACGCGTCTGCGTCGTGCGTGCGATTGCTGCCTGACCGGCGTGCGGGGTCGATGTGGATCGCCGCCTTTGTCTTGGGCAACGAGCGGATGTCCGCGGTTCGGTGATCGCAGTGGGCATTGGAACCGGCCATCCATGCTCTGCGTTCATCGACATCGATCGCGGTCACGTCGAGCCCATCGCTCGCGAACGCCATGGTGTCGCCGCCGATGCCGCAGCACGCATCGATCATCGGGGCGTCTTCGCCGAGGTGTTCTTTGAATCGTGCGGCTTTGTGGGTTGCGGCTCTGGCGGAACTGGCCATCTCCAGGCCTTCGCGGTCGGCGATGAGGGTCGCGGCGTGATCGGGGAACTTGCGGGATGCTTTCGCGCGGGCGGTGAGGAGTTCGGAAACAACGCCGATCTGTTCGGGCGACCATGACTCGCGGAGTTTGGCTTGCCGGCGGATCGACGAGGCGGCGGCGACCGCGTCGTGGAGCGGGCGTGCGTCGTCGGACGAGGCCCATTGCCAGGTTTGGAGCGAGCCGATCATGGGCGTGCGTTCCCGAGGGCTGGACAAGACGCGGGGTGCGCCTTTCGGCGCACCCCGGCGAGAAACGGATGTCGATCGCGGCGATCAGTAGCGGTAGTGCTCGGGCTTGTAGGGGCCCTCGACCGGGACGCCGATGTAATCTGCCTGGTCCTGGCTGAGCTTGGTGAGCTTGACGCCGAGCTTGTCGAGGTGCAGGCGGGCGACCTCCTCGTCGAGGTGCTTGGGCAGCACGTAGACCCTGTTCTCGTAGGCGTCGAGGTTGGCGGCCAGTTCCATCTGGGCGATGACCTGATTGGTGAACGACGCCGACATGACGAACGACGGGTGCCCTGTGGCGCAGCCGAGGTTGAGCAGGCGTCCTTCGGCGAGGATCAGGATCGACTTGTCGTCCTGATCCTTGAACACGAACTCGTCGTACTGCGGTTTGATGTTGATGCGCTCGACGTTGGGGTCGTCCTGGAGCGGCTCCATCTGGACCTCGTTGTCGAAGTGTCCGATGTTGCCGACGATCGCCTTGTCCTTCATGCGGCGCATGAGGTCGAGCGTGATGATGTCCTTGTTGCCGGTGGTGGTGATGAAGATGTCGGCGGTCTCGACGACGTCCTCGATGGTCGTGACCTCGTAGCCCTCCATCGCGGCCTGGAGCGCACAGATCGGATCGATCTCGGTGACGATGATGCGGCAGCCCTGGCCCTTGAGGGACTGGACGCAGCCCTTGCCGACGTCGCCGTAGCCGCAGACGACCGCGACCTTGCCCGAGAGCATGACGTCGGTGGCGCGGTTGAGACCATCGATCAGCGAGTGGCGGCAGCCGTACACGTTGTCGAACTTGCTTTTGGTGACCGCATCGTTGACGTTGATCGCGGGGAACGGCAGGGTACCGGCCTTTTCCATCTCGTACAGTCGGTGCACGCCGGTGGTGGTTTCCTCGGAGATGCCCTTGACGGCCGGGGTGGCGGACTTGAACCAGCCCGGGTTCTCGTTGATGGTGTTGCGGATGGTCTCGAGGACGTGCTTGTACTCTTCGGGGTCCTGGCCCTTGACGTACTCTGGGACGGAGCCGGCGTTCTCGAACTCGAGGCCCTTGACGAGGAGCATGGTGGCGTCGCCGCCGTCGTCGACGATCTGGTCGGGGCCCGAGCCGTCGGGCCAGGTGAGCATCTGCTTGGTGCACCACCAGTACTCGGCGAGCGTCTCGCCCTTCCAGGCGAAGACCGGGACGCCCTCGGGCTTGTCCGGGGTGCCTGTGCGGCCGACGACGATGGCGGCGGCGGCGTTGTCCTGGGTCGAGAAGATGTTGCACGACGCCCAGCGGACATCGGCGCCCAGGTCGACGAGGGTTTCGATCAGCACGCCGGTCTGGACGGTCATGTGGAGCGAGCCGGCGACCTTGAGGCCCTTGAGCGGCTGCTTGGCGCCGTAGCGTTCGCGGAGGGCGATCAGCCCGGGCATCTCCTTCTCGGCGAGCCGGAGTTCCTTGCGCCCGGACTCATGGAGCGAGAGGTCGCGGACGCGGAACTGGATGCCGTTGGCGGTGTCGACGGTCATGGTTGGCTGGTCGGCGGTCATGGTCATGGTGTCTCCCTTCGTGCCGCGCGGGTTCGGGCGGCGGTTCGTTCCTTCGGTTTCAATCGGGTCGGTCGGAGTTGGTGATGCGTCCGGTGGCGACGAAGAGCGCGGGCCCGGAGGCGTCGATGGCGGGGGGGAGCGTGCGGACGCGCACGCCGGTGAATCCCGCGTTGGTGAACATGGTCTCGATGACTTCGGGCGCGAAGCCCATGTGCTTGTGCCCCATCTCGTGTCGATAATCGTCGCGTTCGTGGGGGGTGATATCGACGACCAGGGCGATCCCGCCGTGGTTCGAGGTGCGGAGCATCCTGCCCATCTGTTCGACGACTTTGGCGGGCGCTTCGAGGTGGTGCAGGACGAGCAGGCAGACCGCGGCGTCGACCGAGCCGGGACGGACGCTGGGCTTGGTCAGATCGCCCTGGACAAACTCGACGTTGCGGTAATCGGCCAAGCGCTGGGCCGCGGCGTCCATCATCTCGGGCGATTCGTCGACCGCGACGACCCGTTCGACCCAGGGGGCGAGCAACTCGGCGGCGTTCCCCGTGCCGCAGCCCAGATCCGCGACGGTCCAGGAGGGGTCGATGAGCCCGAGCAGGGCTTGGTCCGTGAACCGTCGCCCGAAGAGTTCGGAGCGGAGATCGTCCCACTGCCCGGCGTGCCGCCCGAAGAACCCCTTGGGATCTCCCATCCGTTCGGAGAGCACGGCGGTGAGGCGGGCGTCGTCCTGCTGGCATTTGTGGTCGGCGCCGGCGTGATCGCGCACGGTCAGCCACAGGGCCCTGGCCGGCGGCGGGAGGTCGTCGAGGACGACGCGGTAGTAGGTGGCGGGTCCGGCG
>DIYM01000112.1:7632-10773 GCA_002429045.1 Phycisphaerales bacterium UBA6054 | reverse complement strand
TGCTTACGCAGCTTCAGGATCGGCGTCGCCGCGGCCGCACCCACACCAACACCCGCCAGCAACGCGAGCAACGCGGCCGAAACCCCCGCCCGGATCGCGCGCCGCTCCACCGCGCGCACCTCCCCCAGCAGGTCCTCCTCCGGCACCGCCACCACGACCCGCCAATCCAACCCGAACTCACGCCCCACGTCACGCCCGCCAACCCACACCGCGTCGAACCCGTCATCCCGGATGCAGAACGCGTCGTCCACCCCGACCCACCGGTCCTCGCCCGCACGCAGCATCGACTCGCGATACGCCACTCGCCGCGTCGGCTCGTCCGTCGTTCCGGACGCGGACACCCGCCCGCCGTCCTGCCCCACCAACGCCTGAGGCCGGCTCGTCGCGACCAGCATCCCCTCAGCACCCTCGACCACAAACGCCCAGCCGGTGTTCCCGATCCGCAACCCGTTCAAGAAACCGCTCAGCGCGTTCAGCTCCAGATCCACATCGATCACACCACGCAACGACCCGTCGTCATCAAACACCGGCCGACCGAGACTCAGCCCCAGCGTCCCCCCGCTCCCGTCCGACATAAACCACGAATACACCGGGCTCCAGCGCGGGTTCCCAACAATCCGCCCGTCATGCTCCGAGATCGTCCCCCCCGCCGCACCGGCCGCGAACCAAGGCCGATCCACCAACGCGTACTCCGAAGCAGACTTGAGCGTCTCACCCAACCGCCCGTCCGACGTCAGATCCCACTGCTCGAGCATCCCACCCGTCCGATCGTCCTTGATCGCGAACTCGTGGAACGAATCCTCGGAGTACTTCGCCAGCCAGACCGTGTCGCCCGTGCGCGCATCCCCCCAGCTCATCGCGCTGATGCCTTCGAACGCCTTCATCTGATCCCACAGCGGCCCACGCCACGACCGGAGATCGTCCGGGTTCAGCACCCCAGCCTCGATCAACGAGAGCAACGAGCGGTTCGACATCATCGCCAACTCGAGCTGCCCCTCGATCCGCTGCTCGATCCGGATCGCCAGCTGATCGATCAGCCGACCCGCCAGATCGTTCACCGTCCGCTGCCCCGCCGACACCGCGATCGAACCAATCACCGCGGCCACCACCGCCACCGGCAACGCAAGCCCCAAAGGCATCAACACCCGAACCGAAAGCCTCGAAAACATACCCCCAGCGTACACCGGATCGACCCGATCTATTTCACCGACGTCGGCCGACTTTCTCTCCCCCCTTCCGAGCAGCTTTCTTCGCCGAAACCTTCTTCGAACCCGCCTCCCCGACCGCCTTCTTCTTCCCCGTCGCCTTCTTGGTCGCCGCCTTCTTGGTGACCCTCTTCTTCGGCGCCTTCTTCTTCGACGCCGGCTTGCGAGCCCCCCCAACGCCCCCTTCATACGCCGCGATGAACGCATCCACCGGCATCGCCCTCACCGCGTCACCGATCGCCCCCAGGCTCACCTGCTCCATGCCCTTGAACCGCACGCACGACGCCCCCATGTCCAGCCGCCCCGTCTCGGCCTTCCAACGCTTCTGAAAACGCGCCAACGCCCGCTTGTCGCAATACAAACAGAACAGATACACCGCCATGTGGTTCTTCTGGCTCGCCAGGCTCACGAACGGCACCGGCTGCGACGGATCGCAGTGATACCCCGCCGGGTACACCGTGTGCGGCACGAACCACCCAACCATCCCATACCGAATCCCCTCCCTGTACCCCTCCGGAAGGTTCGCGTTGATCTCCTTCCGAATCGCTGCCAAGACCGCCCGCCGCTCCGACGGCAACGCCTTGAGATACTGCGCCACGGTTGTCGGTTTGTCCGTTGTCTTCGAGATCGCCATACCCGAAGCGTACCACGCAACAAACCCAAAGAAACAGGCCCGCGTCGTTGAAGACGCGGGCCCGCGGAAAACACAAACGATCGATCGTTGCCGCAACACCCCGGTCACGCCCGGGGCGAACGAACCATCAGCGACGCCGACGCCCGGCGACCATGCCGCCCAGCCCCAGCAACGCCAACGCGCCCGGCGCGGGCACCGTCGCGAAGGTGATGTCACCAAACGGAGCCACATCCGTCACCCAGACGTTCACGCCCTTGACCTGGACGCCCCACTGCACGATGCGGGTGTCATCGTCGATCGTGTCGAGGCTGATGCTGAAATCGCCCGCCCCGCTCACCTGAACGATGGTCTCGTTCAGATCACTGAAGTCCGACGAGAAATCCCGGATGAACACCGACGCGACATGGGCGCCCGTCAGCGTGTCGGACAGGATGGAGCCCGAGAAGACCACCGTCTCGCCGCTCAACGCGCCGCCGGTCAACTCCTGGAACAGGTTCGCTTCCATCACCTTATTGCCCGGCGCACCGGGCCCGCCGTTGTCGTTCGGATCCCCGGGATCCTCGCCCGGACGCCCGCCCTGGTACCAGAACTCGTTCGGGTCGCCGATGGTGTTCGGACCGAACGTCATCGAACCGGCACCGTCGTCGAACGACGTCGCCAGGTCCGGCACGCCCCAGCCGGACCCGAACACAAACGTCGAGCCGTCCAACTCGAACACGTTCATGAACCCGAGCCAGGGGGCGTCCGACTGGTCGATAGCAACGTTCACGTCCGCAGCCGCGGAGGCGGCGAGCGACGCGGTAACAGCGATTGCAGCAATGCGCTTCATCTGATTCCCTCTCTTCATCATCTCTAAACTCTCCCCCGGACAACCGATCGCCCGGGCCGGCACGCAGGCCGTCTCTCTGGAACCCATCCGAAGATCCCCGCCACGGGAGAACTCAGAACGGATAGTCGCCCCGATCAGAGACGACCCCAAACCGACCCACCGAAACCATGTAACTGTTTCAAATGGTACTGCAACCTCGCCCAAAATCAGCCTCGAACCTCGAAAAACCACTTTCTTTCTGCATACCGCGGCCTCCCGGGCCCCAGAATCGCACCCGAACCCCTCCCGATGTCAAAGTGGGCAAACGCGCGAAGCCCCGCGCCCGACAGCACAAGGGCCGAGCACCCCCGCCGACAGCCCCCGGGCCCGCCCGCCACCGAACCCGCCGCCTCAAAGATGCCCCACACCCGCCGAGATGCCACCAAAGCGCGAACCTTCACCGGATGCCGGCACCCGCCCGCCGGGGTCGGCGG
>DIYM01000112.1:0-7560 GCA_002429045.1 Phycisphaerales bacterium UBA6054 | reverse complement strand
CCCGCCCGCCGGGGTCGGCGGGCGCCTAGACCGAGGCGCCCGACCCGCCCTCGGCCGCCCGCTTGATGTCCGCGAGATCGTCGGCCAGGCACTGCGCCAGCTTCTTGTTCATGAACGCAAAGACCTTCATCATGACCCTGGCCATCAACGTCTCGGGCGTCGCGTTGAACGCCATCGACACCCTCGTCTGCCCGTTGCCGAGGTCTTCGAAGGTGATGGGCGTGAGGTAATGGCAGCCGTGCGACCGCGCCTCGACCGTGTACCCGGCCGGGGGCGCCCACGCGTTGATCCACATGTCCTCGGTCGCCTCTTTGCCGAACATGGTGCGCGACTCACGCCACTTGAAGCCCTCGCCAACGGGCCCGTTGTTGGTCGGCGACTCCGGGGCGCACGCGAGAATCTCGATGCTGTTGATCCCCGAGATCGTCTCCGCGGCATTGGGGATGTCGGACGCGATCTCGAACACACGGGCGATCGGCGCGTTGATGGTCTCGCTGGCGTGGATGGTCGGCATCCCGCCAGAATAGCAGATATCCGCGTCCACTTCACGCTTCCGGGATCGGGCCGCCGCCCGTACACTGGACCGACCCTCGCACCGGAGACGCCCGTATGCCCACCACCACGCCCGAGCACGACCGTCGGATCGCCGAGATGACCTTCGCGTCGGTCTACCCGCACTACGTCACCAAGGTCGAGAAAAAGGGCCGGACCGTCGAGGAACTGCACGAGGTAATCCGGTGGCTGACCGGGTTCACCGATGCGCGCATCCAGAAGATGATCGACGACAAGGTGACGTTCGAAGCGTTCTTTGCCAAAGCGAAGCTCAATCCGAACGCCGAGCTGATCAAGGGGGTGATCTGCGGCTACCGGATCGAGGACATCGAGACGAAGCTGACCCGCGAGTGCCGCTACCTCGACAAGCTGGTGGACGAGCTTGCGAAGGGGAAGAAGATGGAGAAGATCCTGCGGACCGCCTGAGCCGGCGTCATGGGGGCGATGCCCGGTATCACGCGGGCGTAGAGGTGGCGCTCTGGATCAGCGTCGGCGTCGAGGCGCGAGGAGTCCGCAGGCGGCGAGCAGCGCGGCCGAGCCTGGGGCGGGGGTGATGGTGAAGGAGTTCACCGTGAGGTTCTCGGCGGAGATGCGCGTGGGCCCGGAGAAGGCGGAAGAGGGCGGGGTGTAGGCCGGCGGGGGTTCGAGGGTGAAGAGGTCGGCGGCGTCCTGGTCGGGGAGGAGGGGGCCGCCGGCGAGGAGTGTCGAGCCGGGCGCTGTCATGGCGGTGATGTTCAGGTCGTACGCGAGGATGCTGAACAAGTCGGGGTTGAGCGGGTCGGCATCGTCAACGACGAGGAAGCGGCTCGTTCCCATGGCGTCGGGCGAGGCCTCGACGCCGTTGATGGTGAGGCGGGCGTCGACCGCTTCGTAGACGGTGATCACGGCGAGAACGATGTCGACGACGTTCGGGGGCGCGTCGGGGTCGAGCGTGAGTGCGAGGCTGTAGTCGAAGGTGCCGGTGCCGAAGCCGCCGTTGGCGACGGGGTCGTTGAGTTCGAGCGTGCCGGCGACCTCGTAGACGAGCAGGTCGGCGTTGGCGGCGGTCGTCGCGGCGGTCGCGGCGATGGCCGCGGTGAGGGCACGGATGCGGGGCATGGGCGGGTCTCCTCCTGGGCGTGGTGCGCTTGTATGGAAGGTACCCGAGCGCCGGGTGTTGGGCCACCAAAATCCGGGGGCGTGCGGTGTTGCGCGGCGGGCTGCGGAACGCGGCGTTGCGGGTTTGCTGTGCTTGTTTTCTCGGACCGTCCCGGGACATGGTGTGCGTGCGGGCGGTCCGGCTGGTTTGTGAAGAGTTGTTTGGCGGCGAGGCGGATTTCGCGGGCTCTTGTGCCGTTGGTTGGGAGGGTGGCGGTGATGCGGGCGAGGGCTTCGCGGGCTTGGTCTTGGAGGGCGTCGGCGATTTGTTCGGCTCGGGCGGCGCGGAGGCGGGCGATGGAGGCGAGGGCTTGTTGGAAGCGGTCGGTGGCGGCGAGGGCTTCGAGTTGGTCGAGGGTGAGGCGGTGGGCGCGGCAGAGGGCGAGTTCGGTCATGGCCGAGTCGGACCAGTCTTCGAGGAGCCGGTTGGTCAGGTCGGTGAGCTGCTCGTCGGTGAAGCCGGCGAGGGGGTCGGCGGGCCGGTCGTCTTGCTGGTCTTCACGATGGGGCGGGGCGGGTTGTTGTGGTTGGGTGTGGGCTTGGACGGTTTCTGGTGCTGCGATCATGCGGGAATTGTCGCAGACGGCCGCGGGGGTGCAAGGGGGAAGGGGTGGATGACCGGGAAACAGCGCACGGATCGTGCGATACGCTCAACCCACAAAACGCAAGAAACAAGAGTTGCTACGGACCTATCGGATACGCTTCACGGGGTCACCAAAGAACATCCACTGGTTCTTCCTACGCACATGCCCTGACACCAAGCAGGCAGCGAAACCTAATGCCGAAATGCTGATCCCGGCTGCGACTGGAATCGCAGAATGCGCAATCGACGCCGGCAGTGATAGGTACGTGGCAAACGATGAAGCGGCAGAACAATAACTCGCTCTGGTGAGCGCCTTTGACGCCTTTTCAACTTCTCGAAGAATGCGCTCTGATCGCTGACCATCACCCTCTGACAATGGGGATGACCACTTAGATATGAGCGACCGGACATCCGCCACTCGAGGATCCTGCCTGAGCTTCATTGCCTCTGCATAGCTTCTTGGCGCAGGCATATACGGAAGTTGATTAAGTATAACTTGTGTCGTACGAAAATAGTCTTCACTAGCACCGAGGCCGTCATCAGCAGGATCCGCACCAGTTACAGGATTGGCACGAGTCACTATTGGGGTCTGAGTATCTGATGAAAATGCAGCTAATGGCTGAATCTCGAGAAAGTACTTCAAAAAATTGACGCGACAATCCAGAATGGCCAACGCATTCTGATACTCCGATTCAACAACTGAAGTGAAATGCTTCAGCAACTCCGCCCGATCAGTATCACGGGAAAAATCAACACCAACGCTATCTAAATACTTTTGAAGACTTTCTAAGTAAAAAAAGTCAGAAGCAGTACGAAGCAGATCTGATTTGGAACGACTAATATTTTCTATATCATGCCAGTATTCTCCTTGAATTAACTCTGCGTCGTACGCAACAGAGGAATACTCCAGCCCAAAAAATGCATTTGTATACAGAGATTTTATGTCTAAATCAACCCCTCTAACTAAAGACATATCTATCGAGCCAAAGCAAAACGGCTCCAGCGGCCGCAATAGAGACATCCCAGCGTCAGCGCAGAATGCAAGCTGCTCTTCGTGATGCAGCTTGGAAAGCAACACTTCTAACTCGTCATCATTATTATCTCCTACAGCAAAACTCCGGCCTGACCAAAATCCTTCACCTGCGTCAACATTGACCTTCAGTAACTTGTCTTCAGCCAGATCGCTATAAATTACAGGAACAGGAACAAAATCCAGCTCGATGCTGCCGTCACCGTCTAGGATTTGAGAGCAGTACAACCTCTCACTCATAGACACTGCGCGCAATAATCGCAAATCAAATGCATCATCCAGTATTTTGTCCGGATGCAAAGACAGCGCCCGAATACGGTGGACACTCGAGTTGTCCAGAATCAAACCGTCACTGCGAGTCGGTAGCGAAGAGTCACCAGCCATTCCAAACAGCATACAGCGAGAGTTCGCGATAAAAAACCCAGTCGCACTGTTAAGCACAACTGGGCGATAGGGCTTAGTAATCGAAGTCTTCACCCGACGCGCCGGCGCCGACGGGCTTTTTGTCCTTGAGTTCGACGATGGCGGCTTCGGTGGTCAGGAGGAGGCCGGCGATGCTGGCCGCGTTCTGGAGAGCCACGCGTTCGACCTTGGTGGGGACGATGACGCCCATGGAGATGAGGTCGCCGTACTCGTGGGTGAGTGCGTTGTAGCCGAAGGCGTTATCGTCGGATTCCTCGACCTTGGAGGCGATGACGGAGCCGTCGAGGCCGCAGTTGGCGGCGATCTGCTTGACGGGGGCGGTGACCGCACGGCTGACGATGTCGAGGCCGATGCGCTCGTCGCCCGAGAGCTTCTTGGAGAGCTTGGCGAGGGCGCGGCGTGCGCGGAGGACGGCGGTGCCGCCGCCGGGGAGGATGCCCTCTTCGACGGCCGCGCGGCAGGCGTGCAGGGCGTCTTCGACGCGGGCCTTCTTCTCCTTCATTTCGACTTCGGTGGCGGCGCCGACGTTGATCTGGGCGACGCCGCCGGCGAGCTTGGCGAGGCGCTCTTCGAGCTTCTCGCGGTCGTAGTCAGAAGTGGCGTTGTCGATCTGGGCGCGGATCATGTCGATGCGGCCCTTGATGTCGGAGGACTTGCCGGCGCCTTCGACGATGGTGGTGTTGTCCTTGGAGATGGTGACCTTCTTGGCGCGGCCGAGCTCCTTGAGCTCGACCTTCTCGAGGTCGATGCCGAGCTCTTCCATGACGGCGGTGCCGCCGGTGAGGGTGGCGATGTCCTGGAGCATTTCCTTGCGGCGGTCGCCGAAGCCGGGGGCCTTGACGGCGGCGACCTTGAGGATGCCGCGGAGGCGGTTGACGACGAGGGTGGCGAGTGCTTCGCCGTCGATGTCCTCGGCGATGATGAGGAGCTGCTCGCCGGACTCGGCGATCTTGCCGAGGATGGGGAGGATGTCCTTGGCGTTGGAGATCTTCTTCTCGTGGATGAGGATGTAGGGCTTCTCGAGTTCGGCTTCCATCGCTCCAGAGTCGGTCACGAAGTGGGGGCTGAGGTAGCCCTTGTCGAACTGCATGCCTTCGACGAGCTCGACCTCGGTCTCGAGGGACTTGCCCTCTTCGACGGTGATGACGCCGTCCTTGCCGACCTTGTCCATGGCGGTGGCGATGATGTCGCCGATGGCCTGGTCCTGGTTGGCCGAGCAGGTGCCGACCTGGGCGATCTCGGTCGAGCCCTTGATGGGCTGGGACATGCTGGCGAGTTCGCCGACGATGGCTTCGACGGCCTGGTCGATGCCACGTTTGATCTGGTTGGGGTTGGCGCCGGAGGTGATGTTCTTGAGGCCCTCGGCGAAGATGGACTCGGCGTAGACGGTGGCGGTGGTGGTGCCGTCGCCGGCTTCCTTGGAGGCCTTGGAGGCGACTTCCTTGACCATCTGGGCGCCCATGTTCTCGTAGGGGTCGTCGAGGGAGATCTCCTTGGCGACGGTGACGCCGTCCTTGGTGACGGTGGGTGCGCCGAAGGACTTCTCGAGGATGACGACGCGGCCGGAGGGGCCGAGGGTGACTTTGACGGCGTTGGCGAGCTTGTTGACACCCTTGAGGATGCGCTCGCGGGCGTCGGTGTTGAATGCGATCTGTTTGGCGGCCATGGTTTACTCCAGGGATCAGGGACTAGCCATCAGCCATCAGGGCTTGCTAGTCGTGGTTTATGGTTTTTACAGGCCGATGCGGATGTATGCGATCCGATCGGCTTCGAGGATGAACACGCTCTGCCCGTCGGTGACTTTGACGAGTTGGTCGGTCTCTTCGGGGATGAGCATGGCTTTCTGGATGGTGAGGACGGAGACGCTCTCGTGCATGCCGGCGAGGGCGAAGTGGGCGTTCCGTTCGCCGTTGAGTTCTTTGAGGGCGAGCCTCAGTTGGTCGTGGTTCATGGGAGAAGGGACTAGGGACTAGCCACTGGCCACTAGGAGTCGCACCCCTAGTCCCTTGTGGCTGGTCGCTAGTGGCTCTCTTAGTCCACGATCGCCAGCACGTCGCTGGCGTTGATGATGAGGTACTCCTCGCCTTCCAGGGTGATCTCGGTGCCGCCCCACTTGCTGAGGATGATGCGGTCTCCGACGTTGATGTCGAGGGGGGTGCGCTCGCCGGTGGTCTCGTTGAGGGTGCCTTCGCCGACGGCGAGGACGGTGGCGGTGGTGGGCTTTTCCTTGGAGGATTCGGGGAGGAAGATGCCGGCCGCGGTCTGGGCGGTGGCTTCGTCGCGCTCGACGAGGATCTTGTCGTGGAGGGGACGGAGGTTGACTTTGGTCTTGGTCTTGGTGGCCATGGTGGATGCTCCTCTTTTCTGAAATGAATCTGTTCCGGCGTGGCCGGGTTGTGGTTGGTGTGAACGGCTTACGAGGCGAATCCGGGGGGCTGGCTGTTGGGCCAGCGGCCGGCGTAGTGGCGGTTCAGGCAACGCCCCAGGACCTCGAGCAGCATCTCGAGTTCGTTCTGGGCGTTGGGGCGGTCGACGACGGCGAAGGCGCCGGCCTTCAGGGCGGCGGCGATTTCTCTCCGATCGTCGCGGGCGCTGCGCCGACGCTTGATGACGACGGTGGGCGGCGGGACGGGGAGGCGGGCGAGCAGGTCGAGCAGCGCGACGCCCGACTCGTTGGCAGCGTCGCAGGACTCGGGGCCCTCGTCGAGGGGCAGGGCGAGGTCGACAACGGCGATGTGGATGGGGTTGGACTCGATGACGCGCTGGGCGGTGCGGGCCGAGGCGGCGACGTGCGACTGGACGCCGATGGGCTCGAGGATGCGGGGGAGGCGGTCGACCCAGGGGTCGGGCTGCCAGCCGGCGGCGGAGAGCAGCAGGTTGAGGCGTCCGCCCGCGTCGGGCGAGGCGCTGCTGCGGTCGGGGCGCGGGGGGTGCGCGTTGGGCTGGCTGCCCGGCGAGATCGGGGGCTCGGGATGGCGTCGGATGAGACGCATGGCAGGGTGAGATATGGCAACCGGCGTGCCGAAACGTCGGGCCCGGGCGGGCGGGGTGTGCCGCCCCCGGGCCCCGGTGGCGCGGGTATCGCGCGGTTTCTGCTGCCAGCGGCGTCCGCGGACGCGGCGGCGGGTGCCAAACTGGCAGGATTGCACGGAAACACGGTCGCCCGGCTGGCATCACGCCCGGATCGGGGTACGTTTCCCGGACACTCTGGGAGGGGCGATGCGATGCGGTCGGGATCGGGGTCTGTGGCGCTTTGGGTTGTTCTGGCTTTGGGCGTCGGCGCGGGTTCGGCGTCGGGCGGGTCGGGGGCGTTGGTCTTCTCGTTCGACCGCGTCGAGAGCTGGGACCAGGAGGCCTCGCCGTTCAACTCGGTGCTGAGCGACTTCGCGACGGCGACGGCGGGGTTCTCGGCGACGCGGGTGGACTGGGACCTGACGCTGACAACGCTCGGCGGGTCGTTCGCCAGCGAGGCCCGCGTGCTGGTTCGGGACGCGGGGATGAACCGGCTGGCGTTCATCCGCCCGGCGTTGGGCGACGATTTCTCGGTGAGCGGGGCCCGGTACGCCGGGTCGCTGGATCTGACGGCGATCGGGCAGGGTTTTACGCTGTCGACGGACGGGCTCTTCATGGAGTTTTTTGAGTCGTTCGACGACCAGCCCGGCGCGGCGGACGCCGTGTGGAGCGGGACGATCGCGTTCAACCTGCCCGGGCCGGGCGCGGCCGGGCTGCTCGTGTCGTGCGGGCTGCTGGGGCTGCGCCGGAGGCGGTGATCGGGTGGGCGGGGATGCCCGGCGGGCGGGGCGGGTGCGGTAGACTCGGTGCATGGACGTGATGG
>DIYM01000107.1 GCA_002429045.1 Phycisphaerales bacterium UBA6054 | reverse complement strand
GCGGGGGTCGCCCTCGTCCACGCCGCCCATCATGGCGAGCCCGATCTCGCCCCGATCCAACGCGTCCGACCAGACCCGGACGTCGTCGATCAGGCCCGTGAATCGCCGTTTCCAGAGCGCGCCCATGTAGACCGGGTCCAGGCGCGACTCCATCGCGATGGCGGTGTCTTCACGCCCGAGCAGCACCCCGTCGACGTACACCGCGAGGGTCTGACGCCCGTCTGTTTTCTCGTAGACGCACGCGACGTGCTGCCACACCCCGAGCGCGAGATCGAACTCCATGCGGCCCGAGCGTCCGCGGTCGTCGTCGACGCGCCACTCGAAATGGGTCGGGTGGGCACGCAGCGACCAGGGGTCGCGGGCGTCCACCCCGACGGACTCCTGCCCCACGACCGACACCTCGCCCCGGGGCGGATAGACGACGGGCTTGACCCAGAGCTCGAGTGTCCAGCCGCCCTGCCCGGGGTAGCGCATCGCGTCGCAGGGCGGGACGGTCACGAAGTCGTCCAGCCCGTCGAAGGCCAGGGCACGGTCGGGTCCGGCATCAGCGGGCGGCGTGAACGCTGTGCACGCGAGGGCGGCGAGTGTGGTGATCATGCCCGCACTATCGCCCGACGGCCCGGGGCAAACAACCCGCGTTCGGGCGGTTGTGACACCGCCGTGACGCGCGGGTGGTCCAGCCCTGCCGTGAGACAGCATGGATAGGCGGCTCTGGTCAGCCCTCTTCGGCCGCGGCCGCGGCCTTGGCCTGGCGGTCCGTGCGCCGACGGATCGACTCGTTCAGCTCGACCTTCCGCAGGCGGACCGAGCCGGGGGTCAGCTCGATGAGCTCGTCGTCTTCGATGTACTCGATCGCGCCCTCGAGCGTGATATCGCGCGGCGCTTTGAGCGTCACGAAGGCTTCCTTGTTGGCGCTGCGGATGTTGTCGAGCTTCTTGGCTTTGACGATGTTGACGGTCAGGTCGTTGCCGCGGTTGTGCTCGCCGATGACCTGGCCCGCATAGACCTTGTCGCCGGGTTTGATGAACAGCACGCCCCGGTCGTGGAGCCCCTCGGCCGCGTGGCTGGTCGCCTGCCCGGTCTCCGACGCGATCAGCACGCCAGACTGGCGCCTGGGCCGCTGCCCGCTGACCGGCTCGAACCGCAGGAACGTGTGGTGCATGATGCCCTCGCCCTGGGTCGCGGTCAGCACCTTGCCACGCAGCCCGATCAGCGCCCGGCTGGTGATCTCGAACACGCAGTGCGTGATGTCGTCCCCGCGCGGCTCCATCTTGAGCATCTCGCCCTTACGCTCGCCGACCAGCATCATCACCGAGCCGACGGTGTCGTTCGGCGCGTCGATGACCAGCTCTTCGATCGGTTCGTGCTTGACGCCGTCGATCTCGCGCTCGATCACGATCGGGCGCCCCACGGCCAGTTCGTACCCCTCGCGCCGCATGGTCTCGAGCAGGATGCCCAGGTGCAGGATGCCGCGCCCGGACACAACGAACTCGTCCGTGCCACGCCCCGGCTCGACCTTGAGCGCCACGTTGTGCTCGAGCTCGCGTTCGAGCCGGGTCTTGAGCTGCCGGCTGGTGACGAACTCGCCCTCCTGCCCCGCGAACGGCGAGTCGTTCACCCGGAACGTCATCGAGATCGTCGGCTCGTCGATCGTCACCGCATCCATCGCGTCGGGGTGGTCGGGGTCGCAGATCGTGTCCCCGATATCGATGCCGTCGATGCCCGAGATCGCGCACAGGTCGCCCGCGTCGACGCGGGGGCGGTCCACCTTGCCGAGGCCCGCGAACCCCTGGAGGGTCACGACCTTCGCGTTCACGTTCTGTGTGCTGCCGTCTTTGGCACGCTTGACCAGCGTCACCGGCATGCCGGACCGGACCGAGCCCTGGTACACACGCCCGACGCCGATGCGCCCGATGTAATCAGAGTAATCGAGTGTGGTGACCTGCATGCGCAGCGGTTTCTCGATGTACACGTCCGGGTGCGGGACATGCCTGATGATCGCCTCGAACACCGGCTGCAGATCGTTCGCGTTGTCCGGCTTCGGCCACGCGTCGCTCGCCCAGCCTTCCTTCGCCGACGCGTAGACCACCGGGAAGTCCAGCGCGTGGTCTTCGGCGCCGAGTGCTACAAGCAGATCGAAGCACTCGTTGACCACGCGCTCGGGGTCCGCGTCCGGGCGGTCGCACTTGTTCACCACGACCACCGGCTTGAGCCCCGCCTCGAGCGCCTTGCCCAGCACGAACCGCGTCTGCGGCATCGGGCCCTCGAACGCGTCAACGACCAGCAGGCAACCGTCGGCCATGTGCAGCACACGCTCGACCTCGCCGCCGAAGTCGGCGTGCCCCGGCGTGTCGATCACGTTCACGCGGTACGGCGTATTGTCTTGCGCCACATAGTTCACCGCGCAGTTCTTGGACAGGATCGTGATCCCGCGCTCCCGCTCGAGGGGGTTGGAGTCCATGATCAGCCCGTGCTGCCCGCCCTCCAGCTTCTCCAACTCCCCCGCGCGGAAGTTGCCCGACTGCTTGAGCAGGTTGTCCACCAGCGACGTCTTGCCGTGGTCGACGTGGGCGATGATGGCGACGTTGCGGAGCGACGCGATCGATCCGGCGTCTGCGGTTGTGCTCATGCTTGTCTCACAGGGCTTTGCGCTATGGGTGGGTGGGTCGGCCCGTCTCGACCAGGCCGGCCCCAAGCATAGAGCCCCCCCGGCCCGCCTTCTCAGGTTTTCAGCCCCACCGAGCACACGCAGATGCCCAGGGTCAGCACCTTCTGGCGGACCGAGTCGAAGCCCGCCCGACCCATCGCGCCCGCGAGTTCGTCGCGGTCCATAAACCCCGACACCGACTCGGGCAGGTACCGGTACGCCCCCGACCGGTCCCGGCTGATCCACGTCGCCGTCCGGGGCATCACCTGCCCGCAGTAGAAGTCGTTGAACCAGCGCATCGGGGGGAACCTGGGCTTGTCGAACTCCAGGATGACGAGCCGCCCGCCGGGCCTGAGCACCCGGTGGAACTCAGCCAGCGCCGCTTCCGGCCGCTGGACGTTGCGGATCCCGAACGCGATCGAGATCACGTCGAACCGCGCGTCCTCGAACCGCAGGTTCATCGCGTCGGCCGCGACGTACTCGATCCGGCCCTTGTCCCGATCGCTCAGGCGTGCCCGCTTGTGCCGGGCCAGATCCAGCATCTCGGGCGTGAAGTCGCCCCCGATGATCTCCTCGGCGTCGGTCATCCTGGCGAACGCCTGGGTCAGATCGCCCGTGCCGCACGCCATGTCCAGCACCGATTCGCCCGGCTTCACCCCGGCCATCCGGACCGCGGTCCGCCGCCACGCCTCGTCCCGCCAGAGCGAGTGCACGCGGTTGTTCAGGTCGTAGGAATCCGCGATCGCCCCAAACATCGCCTGGACTTTCTCGGCCTTGTCGCCCCGCTCGTGAAGCCCGGGCAGTTCCTCGTCGTGCCAGACCTCCCCGCCCGGGCCGGTCACGCTCGAAGCGGGGGGGGCGTGCGGGGGGTCTTGGGTGATACGCTCTTGCTGGTCGGGTGCGCCGGGCATCGACCATCCTATTCGCGGCATCGGCGTTGACCGATGCCCGGTCGACCGGAGGACCCCCCATGAACGCCCGCCGCCTGATGCTCTCGATCCTGGTCTTGCTCGCCGGGGTGTCTCAGGTCGCCTGCACCGTCAACCCCGCGACCGGGAAACGCTCGTTCACGCTGATGACCTGGGAGCAGGAGAAGGCGCTGGGCCTGTCGGCCGCCCCTCAGTTCACCGAGCAGTTCGGCGGAGAGTTCCAGAACGCCAACGCCCAGGCGTATGTCGATCGCATCGGGTCACGCCTGGTCGCGCAGATCGAGCCGGGCGTCCCCGACCTTGATTGGGAGTTCACGCTCCTCGACTCCGACGTCATCAACGCGTTCGCGCTCCCGGGGGGCAAGGTCTTCATGACCCGGGGGCTCGCGGCCAAGCTCGGGAGCGAAGCCGAGATGGCCGGTGTCCTCGGGCACGAGATCGGGCACGTCACCGCCCGCCACGGCAACCAACGCATGAGCAAGCAGCAGGCGTTCAACATCAGCCTGGGCCTCGGCGCGATCGCGGTCGGTGTCGCCGATGACGACTCCGACCTGAGGCGGTACGGGCAGATCGGTATCCCCGCGATCGCTGTGGGTGGCAATCTCATGCTGCTCAAGTACGGGCGTGACGAAGAATCCGAAGCCGACATGCTCGGCATGCGCTACATGCTCAAAGCCGGATACGACCCCTCGGCCCAGCGCCGTGTCATGGAGGTTCTGATGCGGGCCAGCGCGGGGCAGCCCCGCCAGATCGAGCTGTTCGCCACCCACCCGTACCCGGAGACCCGCATCGAGCGCATCGACCAGATTCTGGCGAGCCAGTACCCCGACGCCGCGGGGGATCCCTCGCTGCGCACCAACGAGCAGGACTACGAACGCAACATCCTCGCGCCCCTTCGTGCTTCGGCCCACCTTCCGCGCGCGATCCCCTCGGCAGCGATCAGCGCCGCCATGCTGTCGGATAAAGCCCGCTGCTGTTCGCTGCCCGCGAGATAGCACGGCTGATGCATCCGGCGGGCTCCCGCTCGGGCCTGCGGGCAGCCCGACGCTCCGCACGTCTGTGTTATGTGGACTCGACCGGCTGCTCTTTACAACGAAGCACGGGCATGGGGGGGAGTTCGTCCCAGGTTCTTAACGTCCGCATCACACAGGATCGGCGCAGAACCCGCCGCGGTGGGCGGATCAGGTCCAATAAGAACAGGGCTGGTAGGCCGCGGATACCGGTCTGCGCCGCATCTGCGCCGCCGCGCTCAAACCGATCGCGTTGCCTCTCCAAGATCCATCCCCGGGTTCGATATCTGTCCCCGCACCGGGTTGTCGTGCCCGGATCCGCAAACGCCTCACTCGAGGATACCCAACGCGATCCATTCATCGATCAGCGATCCGCACTCTCAGTCCCACCGGAGAATCAACCATGTCGGCCGAGCTCGTGACCGAAAGACTGTTCGAGGCCCTCATCGAGGGCAACCGCGAAGACGCACGGCGCGTCATCGACGAGCAGCGCAAGCAGGGCGCCACCCCCGAGATCGTGATCACGGATCTCTGCTGGCCCGCCTACGAACTCCTCGAGCGTCTCCACCGCGAGGACCGCCTGACCACGCTCGCGTACAACCTCGGCACCCGGATGCTCCGAACCCTGGTCGATCAGTGCGGGCGCGACCTGCTCGCCTGGTCGGGGTCGGCCCGCAAGGGGCGGACAGTCTTTGCGTGCTGCGGCCCGTCTGAGGGTTCGGAGCTCGGCGCACAGATGGCCGTCGACCTGCTCGAGGCCGCCGGGTTCAGCGTCCGGTTCGCTGGCGGGGCCATCCCCGCCGACGAGATCCAGGAAACGGTCCAGTCCACGCTGCCGGACGTGCTGATGATGTTCTGCTCCGAGCCGCGCGACCTGCCGGATATCCGCCAGCTGATCGACAACCTGCACGAGGTCGGGGCCTGCCCCAGAACACAGATCGCGGTCGGTGGGGGCGTGTTCAACCGGGCCGACGGGCTCGCCGAAGAGATCGGGGCCGATGTGTGGGCGACCCACCCGCTCGAGATGGTCGAGATCTTGATCGACGATGTCGACGTCCGCTCGACCCCGGAGCAGCGCACGGTCGGTCAGCGTCTGCCGGTCGCCAGCCGCAAGCGGGCTGCCTGATCGCGGCGTCTCCCCGGACCAAGCCGGATCTCTCTCTCGCAGCGGGCCGCGTTGTTTCGGCCCGCTGTTTGTGCGTCCGCGGCTCAGCGACGCCGGCGTGAAAGCCCCGCGAGTCCACCGAGGATCACCGCGACGCCAGGGGCCGCCGGCACAGCCGCTCCGCGCCCTTCCCCCGCGAGGATCCGCACGTTGTCGATGCCCCAGCTCTCATCGATGAGAGCCTGATTCTGCTTGCCGATGAAGTCGATGACGATCGTGCCGGCCTCATCGAGCGAGAAATCGAGCGAGATCTCGCGGTAGATGAGATCCCTGGCCCACCCGGCGAACACGTTCTCCTCGGGACGGGTCCACCCTCCCAACGCGTTCTCCCAAGGCTCGAACGTTTCGAGCGCCTCGTCGAAGATCGTCGTCCCGTTCGCGACGACCTCGAAACGGTCCTCGCCGAACTGCCGGTCGAGCCCGTCCCACGAATCGAACAGATAGAGGTCGAACGTCAGGTTGTACACGCCCGGGGTGAAGCTGTTGCCCCCGCCGTTCCCCCCGCCATCGCCGCCTCCGGCTTTCGGGCGGACGTCGAACGTTGTCAGCGGGTTCGCGAGGTCGGCAAGCCCCCCGCCCCCCCGCGGCCCTCCACCGACGCCGCCGCCTCGGGAAACCCCCGTCGGCTGGGCGCTCCCGTCGCCGGTGGTGCCGCCCGAGACGGGGCCGCCTGGCCCGGTTCCGTTCTCGCCCAGCGTGAGCCGGACGGCGCCGGACTCGAACCGCCCCAGGAACGATGTGAACTCACCGCCGAGCTCGCTCCGCGCTGTGTGGGACCACTCCGTGCCCACAGCCCCCCGCTCGAACCCGGTCTCATAAATCACATCGGCACCCGCCCCCCCGCCCGCAAACGCGAGCCCGA
>DIYM01000091.1 GCA_002429045.1 Phycisphaerales bacterium UBA6054 | reverse complement strand
GGGCCGATCGCGTCGGCTCTGCGTTCCGGTCCGGGCCGTCTGAGGGGGTGGCTTCCACGGGTCACGATACGGTTCGAGCGGCGGACCGGGCGCACCGGCACCGCCGCCCGGTTGCTCAGGGGGCCCGTTCGAGCAGGATCTGTTGCCCGCGGAGATCGATCTTCGACACCCCGCCATCGATCCGCCCCGTGCGATCGAGCAGCGTGCGGAGCCTGTTGAGCTTCACGCTGGTGGGCTGCTCGCCCGGGCGGAGATGATCGGGGCCCCCACCCCACACCACGCGCGCGCCGCGATCGGAGATGACCGCCAGGACCCCCGCCCTTGGCCCTTCGCCGAGATCGATCCCGGCGACCTGCCCGAGCAGGCTCTCGCGCTGGAACAGCAGGATCAGGTCCAACGCCGCCCGGATGCCCTCGCCTTCCCAAACCAGCCCCGGCACGGCCCTCTGGCGGCTGGGATTCAGGAGGAAGATCTGGTTGCTCTGACCGCTCGGATAGTCCAGCGGGAGCAGCGTGGCGTCGAAGTCGATCAGGTGCTCGCGGGGCCCGATGCGGACCGCGGCCGCCGGGGCACGCCACTGGCCTGTCAGTTCGATCCGTCCGTCGTGGGTCCATCGCGCCGTCGGGACCCCGTCGAACCAGCCGGTGTCGCCCATCGATTGCCCGATCAACGCCAAAGGCTCGGGCGAGAGCGCCCGTCCCCCGCGGGCCGCGTTGGCGATGATGGTCGACAACCGTTCGCGCTCGGTCAGCGGCATCCAGATCTGGCCGCCCGCGTCGGTCGGCCAATCGACGTTGACCGTCGGTGCCGCGCGATCGCCAGGCTCCCCCGGTGCGAGCACGCCGACCGCCCGCTGGTTGATCGCTTCGAGACCGATCGCCGAGCCGACGAACGTCGCGATGCCCGCCGCGCAGATCGCCGCCCCGACCGCGATCCGCCGGTTGCGTTCCGAACGCGCCGGGTCGGCTTTGCGCGGCTTCTTCTTGGTCTTTGCTCTGCGTGCCATATCGGTGGATCCCTCAGTCGGTCTGTGCGAGTCGCACAAGGTGCGTGATCAGGGCGGGCATGTCCATGCCCTCGGAGCTGGCTGCCATGGGGAGCAGACTGTTCGGCGTGAACCCGGGCATCGTGTTCAGTTCGAGGAGCACCGGGTCCCCGCGCTCGGGCAGGATGAAATCGACCCGGGCGATGTGTCGCACGCCGACCGCGCCCGCCGCTCGCAACGAGAGGTCCCGGACCCGCTCGTCCATACCTTCGGCCAGATCGGGCGCAACCGTGTACACCGTGTCGTCCCGGCCGTACTTGGCGTCGAAGTCATACACGCCCGACGCGGGCGCGATCTCGACCAGCGGCAGCACGCGGATCGAGCCGTCCGGCTGGCCCAGGATCGGCGCGGTGAGCTCACGCCCGGCGACCAGGGGCTCTGCCATGTAGGCCCGGTGCGGGTGGGCGATCTGATCCGCGCGGACCGCCCCGATCGCCCCGGACCACTGCGCCGGGCTCTCGCAGATGTGCAGCCCCACCGAAGACCCGTCCGAAACGGGCTTGATGACCGCGGGAAGCCCGATCGGCGACTCCGTGTCGTCGGGGTCGATCACGCTGGCGCGGGCGACCGGCACTCCGACGCGAGCCGCGGCGAGCTTCGTGCCCATCTTGTCCATCGCGAGGCGAGCGGCGTCGGCGCGGCACCCGACGAAGGAGACACCGGCGGCTTGCATCATGCGTTGCAGCCCGCCCCCCTCACCGAAGCGCCCGTGCAGGACGGGCAGCACGATCCGCCCCAGCCAGGCGTCGACATCAGACTGGGTCGGACGATCGATGATCAGCAGTTCTGCGTCGAACCCGGCTTGCACCGCCGCTTCGCGGACCGCGGTCGCGCTCGTGATCGAGATGTCCCGCTCGGCGTCCGGCCCGCCGCCGAGCACCAGCACGGACGCGCCGGCGCTCATCGGTCGCGTTCCCAGACGACGATCTCGCGTTCGAGCGACACGCCGAACGTGTCCAGGACCCGCCGGCGAACGCGGGCGATCAGGTCGATGACATCGCGGGCGCACGCATCGGCGTCGCACACAAAGAAGTTGGCGTGCACATCGGAGACCGACGCCCCGCCGACCCGCATGGACTTGCCGCCCGCGCGGTCGATCAGCATCCCCGCAGATACACGCTGCCCCGCGGCGCCGATGTCCGTCAGATCCTCGGCGAGCGTCGGGTTCTTGAACACGCACCCGGCGGACTTGTCCTTGAGCGGCTGGGTGCCGGTCTTGTAGACCATGCAACGCTCGAGTTCGGCCCGGCAGTGCTCGGGGTCTGTCGGTTCGAGCTGGAGCTCAACCCCGGTGACGATCAGGTGATTCAGGCGCGATCGGCGGTAACCGAAATCGATCTGGCTCCGCGTGTAGGTGTGCTCACGCCCGGCGCGGTCCAAGGCGGACACCGACCGGACCACCGACGACAGCTCGCCGAACGCTCCCCCGGCGTTCATGATCGCCGCCCCCCCCATCGTCGCGGGGATGCCCGCCAGGGACTCGATCCCCGAGAGCCCGCGCTTGACGCATTGGTTGATGAGCCGGGGCAGGGCCACGCCCGCCCCGGCGCGGACCACGCCCGAGGGATCGAACTCGGTCGAGCGGAAGCCGTCGGTCTGCAACGAGACGACCAGCCCTCCGACACCGGCGTCGTCGACGAGCAGGTTGGCCCCCTCGCCGAGGATCCGCAGCTCAGGATCGAGCTCGAGACAACGCGTCAGCTCCTCGGTGTTGCGCGGGCGCGCGAGCCGGTCGGCCCGCCCCCCCACATGGAACCACGTCGGGATGAGCGCGTCGGTCTCGACCGACAGCGAACCCTGCGTGGTGCTCATGGCGGCGTGCCCTCGTCGCCCGCGAGAAACCCCCTGGCGACCTTCCAGACCGGGCCCGCGCCCATCACGACGAGCAGATCGCCCGGTCGGCAGACGTTCTCGAGTTGCTCGACGATGGCCTCGAACGGGTAGAGGTGCATGGCTCGGACGCCGCGCTGTCGGAGCCGGTCGACCAGGTCGGCCGAAGACACCTTGTGCTTCTCGGCCTGCGAATCGCGCACGAAATAGATGTGCGGCACGATCACGATATCCGCGTGCCCGAAGCTGGTAGCGAACTCCTCCATCAGGAACCGCGTGCGGGAGTGCTGGTGGGGCTGGAACACGCAGATCAGCCGCCCGCCGCTCGCGGCCGGGTCCTCGGCCTGCCTGAGGGCCCGCAGCGTTGCCTCGATCTCCGTCGGATGGTGCCCGTAGTCGTCGAACACACGGACAGAATCCCGCTGCCCGAGGAACTGCAGGCGTCGGTCGAGCCCCTTGAACGCGCCGAGCGACTCGGCGACCCGGTCGGGGTCCGCCCCGCACGAACACGCGAGCGCGTACGCCATGCCGCTGTTGAACGCGTTGTGTTCTCCGGGCATGGCCATCGTCCAGGACCGCCCCTCACCCGCCGGCCCGGCGACCGAAACCGCCCGTGCCCGCGGGTCGTGCTTGATGACCCAATCGGCACTGGGGTTGAAGCCGATGGTCTCGACGGCGCAGGCAAGACCGGCCGTCACCTCACGCCGGTGCGCCCCCTCGTGGGCGATGATGAGCTTGCCGCCGTCCGACTCGGGCGGGACGAGTCGGGCGAAGTCGGCGAACGCTTCGACGACCGCGTCGAGCGAGCCGTAGATGTCCAGATGGTCCGCTTCGATGGACGCGATCGACGCGATGGTCGGACGGAGGTTGTGGAACGACCGGTTGAACTCGCAGGCCTCGGCGAGCAGCAGCCCGGGCCCGCCCGACATGGGGCCCGCGGGGATCGAGGCGTCCCCGACCCGGAAGCCGACGCGGTCGCCGTCGGGCTTGGTCGCCCCGCCCGTCAGCTGCGAGCAGGTCGCGCCGACGATCACCGTCGGGTCGAGCCCGGCGTCGGTCAGGGCGCAGCCGAGCATCGCCGTGGTGGTCGACTTGCCGTGCGTGCCCGCCAGCGCGACGCCTGTGTGGGCGCTCATGGTCATGCCGAGCGCCTCGGCGTAGGTGTGGACGGGCGTGCCGCGGCGCTGGGCTTCCAACACCTGGGCGTGATCGGGATCGATCGCCGCCGAAGCGATCACGACGTCCGCGTCCTCGGGCAGCGAGCCGGCCGACTCGTCGAACGCGACCGGGATGCTCGATGCCGCGAGCGAATCGGTAGTCTGGGAGGGCGTGGAGTCGGACCCGCGGACACAGAGCGCACGGGCGTCGAGCACGCGGGCGAGCCCGGACATCCCGCAGCCCCCGATCCCGAGCAGGTACGGCCGCTGCCCGCCCACGGGTGAGGCGGTGTCGGGGCGCGGTCGACGCCGGGGATCCGTGATGCGGTCTTGCTGATCCACGCCCAAGCGTATCGACAAGCGGGGGGTGATCGCGTGAATCGTCCCGTCGGTCGGGCGATTCTCGGGCATTCGTGAGGGACGGCGATCGCCGACCCCGGACCCTACCCTTTGTGTCCTATGCCCGACGCCGCCAACATCCTGCCCAACATGCCCGACGGTCCCGACGCGCTGCCGTACAAGATCGCGTGCCTGTGCGACCTCCGCGACGAGCGGGGGCACGTGCTGCTGCTCCACCGGATCAAGGCCCCCAACAAAGGCTTGTGCTCCCCGATCGGGGGCAAGCTGGAGATGGCGACCGGTGAGAGCCCGATGCAGTGCGCGGTCCGGGAGATCAAGGAGGAGGCCGGGATCGACGTTCCCATCGAGCGGGTCCACCTGGGGGGGCTGATCGCCGAGACCGCCTTCGAGGGCAAGGGGCACTGGCTGCTGTTCTATTTCCGCGTGATGGGCGCGGTCGAGGTCGAGACCGGGGTTATGAACGAGGGCGAGCTGCGCTGGCACCACCCCGACGAGATCGAGGGGCTCCCGTTGCCCGCGACCGACCGAGAGATCATCTGGCCGATGATCCGCAAGCATGAGCGCAGCGGCCCGGGGGGGGAGCCCGGGTTCTTCAGCCTCCATATCGACTGCCGCAACGGCGGGCTGGAGTGGACGGTCGAGCAGGAATCCCCGTCCTCGTGATTCCGCCCGAGCCGGAATCGGGGGACGAGGTCTCCGTATACTCCCCCGATGGCGTCTGTCTCAGCATATTCGCGTCCGTGGCGGCTTCTCGCGCTCATCGCGGCCTGCCTGCTCGTCTGGGCCCAGGCTGTCGCGCAACCCGCGGACGATTCCGGGGGCATGCCCGCGGCTGGCGCCGCCCCCGCC
>DIYM01000140.1:557-24853 GCA_002429045.1 Phycisphaerales bacterium UBA6054 | reverse complement strand
AGGGCGTGCCTGCGTTCGTGCTGTGCCGCGAGCCGATGAACCGCGAGGGTCTGTGGCCGATCGTTGGCGTCGGCGAGCGCGTCGTCCGCCTGCGCGTCGGGCCGCCCGCCAACGCCCGGCGGATCGACGAGCCCCCACGCGGCCCGACCGGCGACCGGATCGAGGGCCCGATCGACCGGGCCTGGTTCGCCGAGGCGGGTGAAGCGCTCGGAGACCGGGCGATTGCCGACGCCATGGCGATGGGTGAAGACTCCGATCCGCCTGCGTGGCGGGTCGACGACCTGCTCGACCTGCTCGATGCAGCCCCGGAGCACGAGAAGCTCATTCAGGCGCTCGGCCGGGCGTGCAAGGAGGCGGTCGGGACGGCAACGCCTGCCGACGTTCGGCGCCGACGCGGGATCGACGATCCGTTCTCCTTCTGAGCCATTCAGGCGGTCCATGCACCTGGCGGCCGCCCGAAGGCGGGCTGCGCGGCACATTTTCAGTCCGGAGTTAGTAAATACTTGCAACCCTTGGCGGTTTTTCCCATTATGTGTCAGAGAGCGGGCCGCGTCGGCGGTCGGCTCCAGGCGGGCCAGACCCCGCGGAAGGAGTGAACCATGCCCACCGACCGCAAGACCACCGGCACATTCAAGCGAACCGCCCTGATCGGGCTCGCGTCCTCTTCGATGCTGCTCGTCGGCTGCAACAGCGCCGGCGAGGGGGCCGTCACCGGCGGGGTGCTCGGTGCGCTGGGGGGGCTGGCGATCGGTGCCCTCAGCGGCAACGAGGGCGACGGCGCGTTGATCGGCGCGGTCTCCGGCGCCGCCGTGGGCGGGATCATCGGCGACCAGAACGAGCGCAACGCCCGGAACTCTTACCCCCAGCGGCGCTCGGGCTACTCGGATTCCTACCACCGAGACCACCGCTACCGCACCCACAAGCACGGCGGCTACCACCGCGACCCGTGGTGGGACGACGACTGTCACTGGTGAGGACACCCGCATCTCAGAACTCCTCTTGCGGGGCGGCTCGGCTGGCGGGCCGCCCCTACGCTTGCGCCCCATGCCTGACCCCAAGCTCCTCGAGACGTTCCCGACCCCCTCCGACACGCCGTTCGTCATCGAGCACGTCTCGGAGGAGTTCACCAGCGTGTGCCCCAAGACCGGGCACCCGGACTTCGCCGACGTGCTGCTCCGCTACCAGCCCGGCGGCGCGAGCGGCGGCGGCACCTGCGTCGAGCTCAAGAGCCTCAAGCTCTACTACCAGAGCTTCCGCAACGAGGGCATCTTCTACGAAGCGGTGACCAACGCGATCCGCGACGACCTGGTCGAACTGATGAACCCCGCGTGGTTGCAGATCGTGACCATGTGGAAGGGGCGCGGCGGGATCAAGAGCAATATCCGCGCCGACCACGGCGACGTGCCGGGGCAGTATCTCGGGCGGTGACCTGGGTTACGGATACTCCTGCCTCGTCGGGCGCACGACCGTGCCGCTGAGGTGCACGCCCGCGGGTTGTTTGACGATGAAGCCGATCAGCCGGGCGATGTCTTCGGGCGTGAGCACCGGGGCGAACGTGTCCATCATCGCGCCGAACGATCCGGGGTCGTAGCCGGCCACGCCCTGGAACTCGGACGCGACGATGCCCGGCTCGATCAGCGAGACGCGGACGCCCTTGGGGCCCAGCTCGCGCCGGGCCGCCTCGGCCAGGGATCCGATCGCGAACTTGGTCGAGCCGTACATCGACGAGAACGGCGAGATGTGACGCCCGACCGTCGAGCCGAGCACGACGATGTCGGCGGCGTGCTCGGGCCACTCGCGCTGTTCTTGGAGCCGGCTGAGGCGTTCTCCGGCGGCCCGCAGCAGCCTGGCCGCCCCGACGAGGTTGATCCGGATCATCTCCTCCCATTGCCCCGGGTCGCTGGTCATGACCGAGCCGGCCAGCCCGCGTCCGGCGTTGATGACCACCAGATCGACGGGGGCGCCGAACGCGGCCTCGGGCTCGTCGAGCATCGATGCGATCACGGGCTCATCCGAGGCGTCCCCCGCGACGGCGATCGCGCGGGCGTCGTCCGGGCCCTGATCGCCCCGGTCGGCGAGTTCCTGCACCAACGCGACCAGCCGCTCCTCACGCCTCGCGTTGACCGCGATCCGCGCCCCGAGCGTGGCCAGCTCGCGGGCGGTCGCCTGCCCGATGCCGGCGCTCGCGCCGGTGATGAGGGCGACTCGGGACGAGAGCGGTCGTGCGGTCATATCGGGAATCTCCGGGGTGATGGGGGAGAACGGTCGGATGGATCACGGGGTTGAGGCGAACCGGCAGTCCGGGGCAAGTGTACGGAGTGCCGATGCGATACGATTCTGTCATGAGCACACGGAGCACACACAGAGCGATCATCGGGGCGGCGACGGTTTCGGGCATGCTGGTCGCGGGCGTCGTGCTGACAGGCTGCCGCGCGTGGCGATCGCAGGACGCCGAGCCCGAGCGATCGGACGAGACCCAGCGCCAGCCCGCCGCCACGGAGACCGGTGCGTCGCCTTCGACGATGGTCATCGACGAGCGTCCCAGCGCTCAGTATCGGGTCGAGAGCCGCCCGCCGGTTGGTGCTGATCGAGACGAACCGGCCGTCCGCGCGCCGGCCGTCCGCGAGCCGGCGATCACGCCCGAGGACCTGATCGTCACGGATGCCGGCGCTCCGGCGACGCGGGAAGAGCGGGCGCTCGCTTCGGCGAAAGAGCTTCGCGCGATGGGCGACATCCAGGCCGCGCTGGCCGAACTCGAACGCGCGATCGCGATCAACCCGCGTTTCACGCCGGCGTTGCTTGAAGCGGGCGATCTGCACTTCGAGATGGGCGAGGTCGCGTTGGCCGAGCGGAGCTACGCCGCCGCGGCGCGATCGGAGCCGAGGAACTACGACGCCCAGTACCGGCACGCGTCGGCGTTGGCGTCGCTGGGCCGCCCGAACGAGGCGGTGCGGGCGTACCTGCGGGCGTTGGCGGTGCGTCCCAACGCGTTCGACGCCGTGCTCGGGTTGTCCCGGGTCCATCTCGAGACGGGCGCCGCGGACCAGTCGTTGCCCTACGCCGAGCGGGCGAGCCGGTCGCGTCCGCGATCGGGGGAGGCACGGATGCACCTGGGCACGGTGTACGCGGCGCTGGAGCGGCACGAGGACGCGGTGATCGAGTACCGCCAGGCAGCCGAGTTGCTTCCCAAGCCCGCGCCGGGTCTGCTCTTGAACATGGCCGAGAGTTTCTCGAGACTGGGGCGCTACGCCGAGATGGTGGGGGCGCTCAACGAGGTGGTGGTCGCCGAGCCGAGCCCGGTGGCGTTCGAGCGGCTCGGCTCGGGCCTGTTCCGACTGCGTCGGTACGATGACTCGCTCGGGGCGTTCCAGTCCTCCGCGGACCTGGACCCCACGTACACGCCGGCGCTCAACGGCATCGCGGTGTGCGAGCTCAACAACTACCTGTGGTCGGGGAAAGAGGACGGGGCGGCCCGAGAGCGGGCGGTCGATGCGATGCGCCGGTCTCTGAGGCTGGATCGGAGCCAGCCGAAGATCGTCGAACTGTTGCGACGCTACGCGAACGCCGCCCCGCAGGAACGGGGCGGCTGATCGGGACAGCGGGTGATGGCGCCGCGGATCAAGGGCAGCCGGCGTTGAAGAGCTGGATGTACCGCGCGATATCGAAGAAGTTGAGGTTGCCGTCCCCGGTGAGATCGGCGGAGGGGTCTGCCGCGTTGAATCGGGCGATGTAGGTGCTGATGTCGAAGAAGTTGAGTGCGCCGCAGGGCGGGGCGGTGTCCGCGAGACATGCGTTGTCGATCTGCGAGCGTGTCACCCAGGTCACCATGTTCCCGAAGAGCTGCTGGAAGTTGGGGTCGTTGATCTGGGCGGTGCCGACGGTCGTCGAGAAGTTGACCACGCGCCCGCCGCAGATGTCCCACCCGACGACCGCGGCGCCGGTCTCGTCTCCGACGATCCAGTCCGAATCGTAGAAGACGGTCGCGTCTTCGCGCGGGCGGAGGAAGGTCTCGGTGCCGCTGAACGATGTGAGCGGCATGGTGAACGACGCCGGGAGCCCGTCGGTGAGGAACGGTTCGGGTGAGTTCAGCGTGAAGGTGACATCCGCGGTGCCGCGGAAGGCGGTGTTGATCTCGACGGGCATCGCGGACGCGAGGACCTGGAAGACGTTCCGAGCGCCGACCATCCACACCACCCACTCGGAGAAGATGATGCCCCCGCCGTCCTGGGCGAAGTCGAGCATGAGCGACTGCGCGTCGGCGGGCATGTCGCTCTGGGTCCAGTTGCCGTTGCCCTGGATGTAGATGACATCGAACGGGGAGAGATCGAAGTCGGCGTTGAACTCCCAATAGGTCGGCCCGACGGTGGCGCTGTGCCCCTGGTTGGCGAGGGCGGCGACGAGCGCACCGTCCGTGGCCGCAGAGCCCGCCGAGACGATGAGAACATCGGCGGCATTGGTGGTTGAGACAGCGGCGGTGAGCGCGAGCAGCGCGGCGGTTCGCATGGGGTTCCCCTCTCGAGTGTGCGGTGGACCAGACTATGAGCGTGATTGGACGCGACCGGTCACGCCCGATCGACAGATTATCGGGGAGATCGGCGCACGGAAAGGCCCTCCCCGGTGGGAGGGCCGCGGCGGGATCAGGGGAAGATGCCGCGGACCTTATAGACGTCCCCGATGTGCTCCAGGGCGGTCGCGAACGCCGCGTTGCGGAGCGAGCACTTGAGCTTGTTCCGGTTCGCAAGCGTCCGCTGGGCGGCGACGACCATGTGGCGGTTCAACTCGCGGTCGACCTGCTCGGCCGACCAGGTCACGGCGTTTTTGTTCTGCACCCACTCGAAGTACGAGACGGTCACGCCGCCCGCGTTGGCGAGGATCGCCGGGATGACCTCGATGCCCTTCTCGGTGAGCTTGCGGTCTCCGGACGGGTCGCAGGGGGCGTTGGCGGCTTCGGCCATCACCCGGCAGTCGAGCCACTCGGCCTGCTTGGCCTTGATCATCTGCTCGAGCGCGCCGGGGATGAAGACGTCGACCTTGGTGCGGTAGAAGTCCTCTTCCTCGATCGCGTCGGCCTTGTCGTACCCCGCGACCCCGCCCGTCTTCATGTTGTAGTCGAACAGGTCGTGGCAGTCGATGCCGCGGTCGTTGCGGATGGCGCCGGTGTGGTCCATGACGGTGACGACCTTGGCGCCCATGTCCTGGAGGATGCGTCCGCCCCAGCCGTTCACGTTGCCGAACCCGAGCAGGCTGACGGTCATGCCCTCGAGGGGGATGCCGATGCCGGGGAGCATCTCGGCCAGCGTGTCGGCGACGCCCTGCCCGGTCGCTTTCTCACGCCCGGCCGATCCGCCGAACTCGACGGGCTTGCCGGTGACCACACGCAACGCGTCGTGGTGCTGGTGGGACGACGACATCATGTACGTGTCGGCGAACCACGCCATGATCTGCGAGTTCGTGCCCACGTCGGGCGCCGGGATATCCACGTCCGGGCCGATCTGGTCCATGATGGCGCTGCAGTAGCGGCGCGACACCCGCTGGAGCTCGCCCTCCGAGAGCTCGCGGGGGTTGACCTTCACCCCGCCCTTGCCACCGCCGAAGGGGATGCGGACCACGGCGCATTTCATGGTCATGAGGAACGCGAGGGACTTGACGTCGTCGAGGTGGACGTCGGAGTGGAAGCGGAAGCCGCCCTTGTACGGCCCGCAGGCGTTGTTGTGCTGGATGCGGTAGCCCTTGAACAGCTTGTGGTGCCCGTCGTCCATCTTGACGGGGAAGTGGACCATGATCTCGTTCTTGGGCTGGGCCAGGATGATCCGGGTGCGGTGCTTGAGGTTGATCAGCTCGGCCGAGTCGAGCATCGTGTTGACGGTCTGCAGGTAGAGATTGTCGGGGTCGCTGGGGAACCCGAGTTCCTCGGTGACAGAGCCTCTGGGCAACTCGGTCGCGTGGCTGGTCATGGTGGCGCTCATGGGGTGGAACCTGCCTCTTGGATCGCCCGGCGGTCGCCGGGTGCGGAGCTGACATGGCCGGCGGTCCGGCCGGGTTTGACACGCCGGCGGCCCCGAGGGCCCGCCGACCGGTCCGCGCGTCCCCACGCGGGCCGAGCGGTGATGATACCCGCACGCGGCGGGGATCTCGGTGCAGTGGCATCGGCCACACGAACGCAACCTCTTTCATAATCACTCGTTTGTGCATTTTTTGATTCGACCGCTGTCCGGGGTCCGGGCTAGACTTGCGACCCGGCTCTTCCGATCCCAGAAGAGCCGGAATCGGCCGAAACCCGGGCCGGCGGGCGGTCCGCCAAACCCGGGCATCGCAACGCTTTGAACGCTCCCAGAGGAGCACCCGCGCCCGACGCTCCGACCGTCGGCGTGGGGGACCGCCAGCCCCAGCGACCCTCGGCCGGTCGCTGAAGGCGAACGCGTCCAACCCGGGACGTGACCGACACGCCGGGGAGAGGAACCAGTACATGATCGATGAGACACTGATCGCTTCACTCGGAGTCGCCGACGACGAGGCCATGGCCCTGCTGGGCGAGGTCTTCGGATCCAGCGAGGACGAGTCCCGCATGGACGAGATCCTGGTCGACCAGGCCGCCGATCTCCGCGCGGGCAAGCTGATCAAGGGACGGGTGATCGGCTTCGCCGGCGATGACGTGGTCGTCGACGTCGGGCTCAAGAGCGAGGGCCTCATCCCCCGCGAGGAGTTCCCCAACCTCAACGAACTCCGGGTGGGTGACGAGATCGACGTGCTGCTCGAGTCGCTCGAGGGCGAGGGCGGGCTCATCCAGCTCTCCAAGCGCAAGGCCGATCGCCAGATCGCCTGGCAGCGCATCGTCGACACCTCCAACGAGGGCGACGAGATCGAGGGCACCGTGATGCGCAAGATCAAGGGCGGCCTGCTCGTCGACATCGGCGTCCCGGTGTTCATGCCCGCGTCGCAGGTGGACATCCGCCGCCCGCACGAGCTGGGCGATTTCATCGGCCGCAAGATCCGCGCCGAGGTCCTCAAGATCGACACCGAACGCCGCAACATCGTCATCTCGCGGCGCAAGCTCATCGAGCGCGAGCGCGAGAGCGCCAAGAGCCGCCTGATGGAGACCATCAACGAGGGCGATATCGTCACCGGCACCGTCAAGAACATCGCCGACTTCGGCGCGTTCGTGGACCTGGGCGGCATCGACGGGCTGCTCCATATCACCGACATGTCGTGGGGGCGCATCAACCACCCCAGCGAGCTGCTCAAGATCGACGACAAGGTCGAGGTCAAGGTCCTCAACATCGACCGCGACAAGGAGAAGATCGCCCTGGGTCTCAAGCAGACCGAGTCGAGCCCGTGGGAAGAGATCGAAGCCAAGTTCCCCGTCGGCGCCCGCATCAGCGGCGAGGTCGTCAACATCATGTCCTACGGCGCGTTCATCCGCCTCGAGGACGGCATCGAGGGCCTGGTCCACATCTCCGAGATGTCCTGGACCCGCCGGGTCAACCACCCGTCCGAGATGGTCAACGTGGGCGATCCGGTCGATGTCGTCGTGCTCGAGATCGACAAGAACAAGCACGAGATCTCGCTCGGCATGAAGCAGACCGAGGTCAACCCGTGGGAGCTCGTCACCGAGAAGTACCCCCCCGGCACGCTGGTCACCGGTTCCATCCGCAACCTTGCCAACTACGGCGCGTTCGTCGAGATCGAGCCGGGCATCGACGGCCTGCTCCACATCTCCGACATGTCTTGGACCAAGAAGGTCACCCACCCCAACGAGCTCTACAAGAAGGGCGACGAGGTCCAGTGCGTGGTGCTCGAGGTCGACCAGGACAAGCAGCGCATCAGCCTGGGCATCAAGCAGCTCACCGAGGACCCGTGGCACGAGGCCATCCCCGGCGCCTACCAGCCCGGCATGGTCGTCCGCGGCAAGGTCACCAAGATCACCAACTTCGGCGTCTTCGTCGAGCTCGAGGACGATCTGGAAGGCCTGCTGCACATCTCCGAGCTGGCCGACCACAAGGTCGAGAACCCGCAGGACGTCGTCGGGCAGGACGAGGAGATCGACGTCAAGATCCTCCGCGTCGACACCGTCGATCGCAAGATCGGTCTCTCGCTCAAGCGGGCCCAGTGGGGCGACGCGACCGGGGGTGATTCCGACGGCGGCAACCAGGGCGGCGGCATGGGCGGCATGGGGGGCATGGGCAAGCCCGGGCCCGCTCGCGGCGGCATGGACGATCACGGCGCCATGGGCACCGACAAGATCGAGTTCTGATCGCCCGGAAAGCCACGCTCCACGCGATCGGTCGATCGCGTGATCGCTGATCAACGCAAAGCCCCGGCGGGATCGATCCCGCCGGGGCCTTTCAGTTGCACGGTCCGGTCTTCGGTTGTCGCGGGGACCCGGAGAGGGGCCCGTCCGGCGGCGGCCCGCCCGGTGGAACCTCGCGCGTCCCGGCGGGGTATCTCCGATCGGCTAGAGTCCGTCCGGAAACCGGGTCGCGTCCGGGCGGGCCGCCGCCACCCTCCCGCACGCCCACAAGCCGCCCGGGAGGTTCGAGCACCCCGCCGAGAGGGGCTCTAGCACAGGGCCGCGAAACTCAGCAGCGTCATCAGGAAGAGACGCTTGCGCAGGGCGGTCATCAGAAAGGTCTGTTGCATGATCTGCATCGTTGGCTCCAATCTGCGATTGTCACGGAACACAGAACAACAGGCGTGCCGGGGCGTGGCAGACCGCGTTTCGGGGTCGTCAGGCCACCTGCCCGCACGTACCGGGGTGTCGCCGCGAGACACCATGTTGCCCGGGCGCGACGCGCGGTGTCAACGGGCGCGACGCCAGCGCGTGCCGGTCCGCGGCGCGGCGGGCGTGCTGGGGTTGGTTCTCGGACTCTTCTGCGTGCTCTCGCCGCTCGCGCACGCCGGCGGATCATCCCCCGAGGAGTCCATCTCTGCCCACGATTCGGTGCGATCGTGGGTCCGGGCGTGGTCGGTCCCCGGGTTGGAGCAGGCAGGCGGTCTGCCCGACGTCTGGGGGGCGGCGGTCACCGTCCGGCTCGATGGCTCGGTGCTGTCGCGGGGCGTGTGGATCTCGGACGAGGGCCCGGACGCGGCCGCGGTGTGGCACGCCGCGGGGGAAGCGGTCCGGATCGCCCGGGCCGCCCTGCCCTCCCAGGGCGATGCGTTGGACGAGGAGCGATTCGATGAGATGGGAGCGAGGGCGACCGTCTCGCTCGAGTTGATCGGGGCCCCGGTCCCGATCCCGGCTGACGAACTCGCGCTGCCCTTCGCGGGCTGCTCGCCAGGCGCCGAGGCGTTGGTGGCCCGCATCGGGGACCGGTCGCGGGTCGTCGGGGTGGACGCCCAACTCACGCGCGGGTCGGATCCGGCCCGCGAGTTGAGCGCGCTGGCGACGTCGATCACGGGGGCCGGCGAGACCGCCCTGCGACCGATCTCGGAGCTGGTGGACGACGGCTACGTGTTCTCGCGGGCGCCGGTCACCCACCTGGCGATGCCCTTCCCCGGCGCGACGCCTGTGTTCCTCTCGCGAGGGGGCGGCACGGTGCCTTCCGGGGCGATCCGCTCCTCGACGCTGCGCGAGACCGCGGACCTGATCGCCGCCCATCTCCGTTCGAGGGTCTGGCCGGGCATCGAGAGCTATGGGGTCGGCGGTGATCTCAACGCCGTCACGGGCGCGGTCGAACCGCTCGCCGCCGATCCGTTCGACCAGGCGATGACGGCGATGGCGTTGATGTCGCACGCGGAGATGCGATCGCCCGATGCGCCGGCGTCGGGACAGGCAGCCCTGGAGATCATGCGCGAGCTGGCCGCGGTCGAGCCGGGCGAGGAGACACCCTGGTCCACGCCGGTTGCGGCGGCGGGCACCATCGCGGCGTTGGCGATGGTGGATCCGGGCGTGCGGGCGGGAGACCCGGCGTACGAGGTGCTCAAAGTCAGGTGCCTGAGCGTGCTCCGGGAGTCGTTCGATCCCGAGACCGGGTTCGGGGAGGGGGTGCCGAGATCGGCGTTCGGTCTGATCGCCTGGGCGCACACAAGGGCGGCGTGGCTCGACCCGTCGTTCACACGCGAGCGGGCCAACGAATCGGTGCGTCGCGCGTTCCGGGAGACCCCGGCGTCGGGCCTGGCCGCCCAGATGCCGTTCCTCGCCTGGGCGGACATCGAACTGCACCCGGAGGGCGACCTGCCTTCCGCGCAAGCGTTGGTCGCGATGCGTGCGCAGGTGTACGGGTACCAGCTGCATTGGCGTGACCTGCGCCCCATCGACCGTGACCTCGCGGGCGGTGTGGTGTTCACCCGGTCGAGCGTGGCGCTGCCCACGTGGCACACGCTGCGTCCGATCGCGGGCATCGCGACGATGCTTGGAGACGAGCGGACCACGCCCGGGGGCCTCGCATCGACCGGGGTCGCGCGTGAGCTCGTGGTGCTCAGCGACGCGCTGCGGTTCTGCCGCCAGCTGGTGATGAGCGGTGACGGGCTCTATCTCGCACGGAACCCGCCGCAGTCCAACGGGGGCGTTCGGCGGGCGTTGTGGGATCCGACGCTCGCGCCGGAAGCCGGGGCGATCGCGCTGATGACCGTGTGCGAATCCCTCGATTCGATGGGGTCACTGGCCGCCCGCGGGCGGGCAACCGAAACGACCCGGCAAGAGGCACCGTGAGGGCATGGGGGCGGGATTTTCGGGTCGGCTCCGGGCGGGTCTTTGGGCCCGGTTTTGCCTATGATTCTCGGTACAGGAGACGGCGTGGGCCGGGCGGTTGTCCGGCGTGAGACGCCGCCGACCGGAGCCGGTGAATGACCGACGATCAGTCCCCCGATTCGCACAAAGAAGACCATCCGACGGGTTCGGGCGACAGCGACGCGGTGCTGCGCGCCCCGGGCGCGGGCGTGGTGGATCTCGAGATCGAGTCCGAGCTCCGCGATTCGTACCTGACCTACGCGATGAGCACGATCATGGACCGGGCGTTGCCCGACGTCCGCGATGGGCTCAAGCCCTCTCAGCGGCGCATCCTGGTCGCGATGAACGACCTGAACCTGCGCCCGGGCAAAAAGCACCTCAAGTGCGCCAAGATCTGCGGCGACACCTCGGGCAACTACCACCCGCACGGCGAGTCGGTCATCTACCCCACGATGGTCGGCATGGCGCAGCCCTGGAAGATGTCGGTCCCGCTCGTGGACCCGCAGGGCAACTTCGGCTCGATCGACGGCGACCCGCCCGCGGCGATGCGGTACACCGAGGCGCGCATGACGCATGCCGCGACGGACCTGCTCGCCGATATCAAGCTCGGCACGGTCGATTTCCAGGCCAACTACGACGACCGGCTCATGGAGCCGGCGGTCCTGCCCGCCAAGTTCCCGAACCTGTTGGTGAACGGGGGGATGGGCATCGCGGTGGGCATGGCGACGAGCCTGCCCCCGCACAACCCGGGCGAGATCCTCGACGCCATCGTGCGGGTCGTGAACGACCCCGACATCTCGCTGACCGACCTGATGACCGACGAGGTCGACGAGGACGGCAACACCGTGCGTCGCGGCGTGCAAGGGCCGGACTTCCCGACGGGCGGTCGGATCTTGGGGCGGCGTGGCATCCTGGAGGCCTATTCCTCGGGACGCGGGCGCGTCCCGGTCCGGGGCGAGGTCCACGTCGAGCCCCTGGGCGCAAGCCGCCAGCAGTTGGTGATCGACCAGATCCCTTTCGGGCTGGTCCAGAACACGCTGGTGGAGAAGATCGTCGACGCCGTCAAGGACGAGCGCATCAAGGACATCTCCGACGTCCGCAACGAGTCTGGGCGCAACGCGCAGACCCGGATCGTGCTCGAACTCAAGAAGGGTGCCGACCCCGCGGTCGTCGAGAACCAGCTCTACCAGAACACGCCGCTGCAGCAGACCTTCAGCATCATCAACATCGCGTTGGTGAACCGCCAGCCGCGGACGCTGGGCCTCAAGGAACTGATCGAGTGCTTCATCGATCACCGCGAAGAGGTGATCACCCGACGCACGCAGCACCTGCTGCGCGAAGCGAAGAAGCGGGCCCACGTGCTCGAGGGGATGATCTACGCGGTTGTCGACATCGACGAGATCATCGCGTTGATCAAGTCCAGCTCGACGCGTGAGGAAGCGATCCGGAAGCTCATGGATCGGCGTTACACGATCCCCGCGGGTCACCCGGCGGCGAAGCAGATCCCCGAGCGCTTGATGAACATGGTCCGCACCGCCGATGAGGACGGCGGCACGCTGCTCACACGGGTGCAGGCGGAGACCATCGGCGGCATGCGTCTGATCCAGCTCGTCGGGCTCGAGATCGAACGCCTCGTCAGCGACTACACCAGGCTGGTCGAAGAGATCGAGGGCTACGAAGCCATCCTTGCCGATCGGCGCATGGTGCTGGACATCATCGTCGAGGACTGCGAGGAGATGAAGGGACGCTACGGCCGCGACCGCCTGACGGCGATCGAGGAGGCCGCGGGCGACATCGACTTGGCCGCCCTGATCCAAGAGCAGGACATGGCCGTCACGATCAGCCACCAGGGCTACTGCAAGCGCCTGCCCGCCGAGACGTACCGGGCCCAGGGGCGCGGGGGCAAGGGCATCCGCGCCAGCGACTCGAAGGACGACGACTTCATCGAGCACCTGTTCGTGGCGTCGACGCACGACGATCTGCTGTGTTTCACGGACACCGGGCGGGTGTTCAAGATCAAGGTCTTCGAGCTGCCCGAGATGAGCCGCACGAGCAAGGGCCGCCCGATCGTCAACTACATCGAGCTCAAGCCCGGCGAGCGGACCTGCGCCTATCTGGCGATCAAGGACTTCGAGTCCGGCAGCAACTACCTGACGTTCGTCAGCCGCAACGGAATCGTGAAGCGGACGGCGCTGAAGGCGTACGCCAACGTGAACAAGTCGGGGCTGATCGCGGTGGGGCTCAGGGACGACGATGCCTTGCTCGGCGTCCGCCTGACCACCGGCAACGACGACCTGATGCTGATCACGTCCAACGGCATGGCGATCCGCTTCAACGAGCACGACGAGCGCGGCGGTCTTCGCGACATGGGGCGCACCGCGGCCGGTGTGAAGGGCATCGACCTCGCCGAGGGCGCCCAGGTGGTCGGCATGATGCGGATCCCGATGGTCGTTGATGACAGCGATCCCTCGGTGACCATGACCGATCCGGAAGCGATCGAACGGAACCTGTCGCTGCTGACCATCTCCGAGAACGGGTACGGCAAGCGGACCCCCGTCGACGAGTACCGTGTCGCGCCCGAGTCTGGTCCGATGCGCAGCCAGTCTCGCGGCGGCAAGGGACGCCAGGACATCAAGACCACCGCACGGAACGGGCGCTCCGCGGTCGCGATGGGGGTCTACGAGGACGAGGACGTGGTCGTCATCTCACGCGGCGGGCAGCTCGTCCGGATGCCCGGCTCCTCGATCTCGAGCATCGGGCGTGGGACACAGGGCGTGCGGGTCGTCTCCCTCAACGACGCCGACAAGGTGATCGCGGGCTCACGGGTGGGGGACTCTTCCGAAGAAGGCGACGGGGGGTCCCCCGCGAGCACCGATGCCGGCGGCTCCGGCGCTGGAGACGCCTGATGGCGGTCGAATGGTCCGACAGCATCCTGATGGCCAACCTGGCCGACGAACCGGCGCTCTCCGACGAGCTGTCGCTGATCATCGAGAAGCTCGAGGACGGCGGGCAGCCTCCGCACGCGGTGCTCGATCTCTCCGAGGTGACCTACATCAACTCGTCGAATATCGCCCAGCTGATCCGGCTGCGCAAAATCCTCGAAGAGTCGAGCCGCGAGATGCGGATCTCCGGGGTGCAGGACGAGGTGATGTCCGTGCTGATGGTCACCGGGCTGGACAAGGTCTTCAAGTTCGCGCCCGACACGCTGACCGCGATCGCCGGGCTGCAGCTGATCGATTCCGAGTAGCCACGCCGGCGCAGGGGACACGAGATGCCGCTCATCGCGTTGTTCATCATCGCGTTCGTTTCCCTGGTGATCGTCCGGATCGGAGCGACGGCGTTGATGATGACCGGGCTCTCTCGTCCGGTCTCGGAGTTCCAATCCGTCTCGTGCTACTTCGGTGTGGGGTTCACCACCGCCGAAGCCGAGATGATTGTGAGCCACCCGGTCCGCCGGCGTATCGCGATCTATCTGATCATCGCGGGCAACATCGGGCTGACTTCGGCCCTGGGTGCGTTGATCGTCAGTTTCATGCAGTCCGAGCCGGACTGGCTCGACCACCTGCTGCACGCGGTGGGCCCTGTCGCGTTTCTCGCCCGCCTGGGGGTGATCATTCTCGGGGTGCTGCTGATCGCATGGGCGTTCCAGCCGCGGGTCATCAAGGTCCCGCTGGAGCGGTTCTTCCGGTACTCGCTCGAGCGATCGGGCGTGGTCCGTGTGCTGGACTACGAGACGGTGCTGCACGCCAAGGACGGGTACGTGGTGGCGCAGCTCGAGATCGATCGGGGTCATCCGTTGATCGGTTCGACGCTCAGGAGCGCGGCGTTGGGCAGCCGGGGCGTGCTGGTGCTGGGCATCCAGCGGGACGCCGGCGAGCACATCGGAGCCCCGGGTCCCGAGACCACGATCGAGGCGGGCGACGTGCTCACGGTGTACGGACAAGAGTCCAGGATCCACCCGGTGTGCGGGCGTGCTGACGCTGAATCCGGGGACCCTCAACCCGGCGAACGCTGAGCCGGTATACCGCCCGGGCGTGTGCCCAACGAGGAGCAGCCATGCCCGCGACCGCCCAGACCGACACCCAGACCGGGACCCAGATCAGCCCGGGCGACCCCGCCTCCGGCACGGCCGTCGCCAGGCTGGAGGGCATCCGCAAGACGTATTACAAGCCCGACGGCTCGATCATGGTCGAGGCGCTGCGGGGCGTGGATCTCGAGATCCCGGGGGGCGAGTACATCGCGATCATGGGCGCGTCCGGCTCGGGCAAGTCCACGCTGATGAACATCCTCGGGTGCCTCGATCGCCCGACCGCGGGGCGGTACATCCTCGACGGCACGCCCGCCGAGGAACTCGAGGACGAGGCCCTGTCCGCGTTCCGCGGCAAGAAGATCGGCTTCGTCTTCCAGGCGTTCAACCTGATCCCGCAGCTGACGATCGAGGAGAACGTCTCGGTGCCGCTGTTCTACCAGGGCGTCCACAAGCACGAACGCCTCGAGCGGGCCAAGGCGAAGCTCGATCTGGTCGGGCTGGGCGACCGGCTCGGGCACCGCCCGCGCGAGCTCTCGGGCGGGCAGCAGCAGCGTGTCGCGATCGCGCGGTCGCTGATCACCGAGCCGGTGATCCTGATGGCGGACGAGCCGACCGGGAACCTGGACTCCAGGACGGGCGAAGCGATCCTGACCATGTTCGAGGGCCTGCACAGCGAGGGCATGACGATCATCATGGTCACGCACGACGATTCGGTCGCCGATCGGTGCGAGCGGATCGTCCGTCTCCGCGACGGTCTGGTCGAGCGTGACGAGCGGCTCAGGACCCGCTGATCATGCGGCCGCGGTGGTGGGGGCGTTGACCTGGGTCGGCGCGATGAACAACGCCGTGATGTCGTCGGGCTGGTGCAGCGAACCCGCGGCGTTATCCAGCTCGCGCTCGAGTTCGGCGACCGCCTCGTCGAGCGGGACGCCGTTCTCCCCGGCGTGGCTGAGCTTGTCGACGTACGTCAGTGTCGGGCGTTTGAAGTCCACACCCTCCGAGCCGGTCTTCGGGAACGCGACCTCGAACCCGTCGGAGAACAGCACCAGGAGGTCGCCCGGGTCGAGCCGCACGGTGGTCTGCCCGAAGTCCGCGTCGGGGAACACGCCGAGCAGCGGGCCGTCAGGCTCGATGCGATCGATCGACGGTCCGCCCTGGCGCACGATGATGGGGGGCGGGTGCCCGGCGCCGGCGATCGTGACCTCGCCCGTCCGGGCGTCGAACACCCCGTACACCGCTGTCGCGAAACGCGAGGACCCGCCCGAGTGTGCGGTCATCGCGTTGTTGAGCCGGTAGAGCGCCTCGCCCGGGGGCACGATGCGTGCGTCGCCCCCGATCCCGTCGAGCTTGTTGAGCCCGCAGGCGATGATCATCGTCATCAACGCCGCCGGCACGCCGTGCCCCACCGCATCGGCGATGAAGAACGCGCTGCGGTGCTCGTCGAGTTGGGCGACGTCGTAGATGTCGCCCGATACATACGTCGCCGGGCGGTAGACCACGCCGACGTCCACGCCCCGGATCGACGGGACCTGCTTGGGCATATGGGCCCGCTGGATGCTCGCGGCGGTCTGCATCTCTTCCTGGAGTTTGGCCATCTCGCCGTACGCGCCGTTCACGGACATCTGCGCGATGCGGAGCTCGTCGCGCAGCTTGCCGACGAGCGACTGGCGCGCGTCGAGCGCCCGGACCGACGAAGCGATGCGGGCGCCGCTCGCGTCCCAGGGAAGCAGCAGCAGGCCCTCGCTGGCGAGGACGCTGGCGGCTCGGATCATCTCGGGGGGCACGAGCACCACACCGGGCATCAGCGATGCCTGGGCCCGATCGGCCAACTGATAGATGACCGTGTCAGGCTCGTCCGGCGCGAGCACCGCGACACACACACCCATGGTGTTGAGCGAGAACGCCTCTTCGATCGGCACCGGGCGGGCGTCCAGCCCGTGGGTGATGCACTCGTCAGCCCAGGGTCGCACGCCCCCGACCGCGTCAAGCCGTTCGCTCCCGGCGACCAAGGTGATCGGACGCTGGGCGTTGATGAGGTCGTTGTCCACGCGAGGCTCCCCGTGCTCGCCGCGGGGCGAACCCCGTGCCGGCTTCTTACGGGGGATCGACCCCTCGACAACCCGGCTTTAGCGGGTGATTTCGGCCAGGCGTTTCGTGGGCAGTCTGACCGTCTGCCCGACTCGCAGATCCAGATTCTCCAGCATCGCCCCCTGCAGTTCGATGGCATACCGGGCGTTGAACCGGCTCGAATACCGCTTGAGCCTGAGTTCGTACTCGCGATCAGACTCCTCTGATGTTTGCGGCGGCTCGGCGGGCATGTGGTGCATCGCCGTGATGTTGCCCGCCGCGTCCAAGAAGATGATGTCGATGTCCACCAGACAGTCACGCATCACGAAATGGCGGATCCGTGAGTCCGGGAACGAGAACAGCATCCCGCCGTCGGCGGGGATCTCGGTCCGCCCGCCCAGCCCCAGGGTGCGGCTCTCGTCGTCGGCCACGACCTCGAGTGTGAACGACCGCCCCCCGACCTCGACGACCTCGAAGCCCTCCGGTGCGGCGGGCTTCGAGCAGCCCGGCGATGCCATGCAGGCGACGATCGCGATCGGTGCGATCGCCGTCAGGGTCCCGGTCATGCGCCATCCAAAAGCCATCGGTCGTCCTCCGTGCGGAAGGTGATGTCCTCCCGGGGCAAGGTATGGGTCATGGTACCGGGGGAGATCGCGTCGACCAGCTCTCGGCTCGAGACCGACCCGCCCGCGGCCACCCCGCACCATCGTGCGAGCAACGCCAGGACACGCTCGGGGGGAACGCCACGGGAGCGGTAGTGATCGATCCGGGTGTCGCCGTGGCGTTTCGCCAGGCGTTTCCCGTCCCCTCCCCGGACCAGTGGCAGGTGGGTGTAGCGTGGGGGGACGCCCAGCCCGAGCGCGCGGTACAGCAGCGTCTGGCGCCCCGCCGAGTCGATCAGGTCGCCGCCGCGCACCACCTCTGTCACGCCCTGGCGTGCGTCGTCGACGACCACCGCGAGCTGGTAGCTCGGGCAGCCGCGCTTGGTCCACACGAGGAAATCGCCGACCGAGTGGTGGATGTCGAGACTGATATCGCCCGCGAAGCGGTCCGCGAACCCGATCTGCCCGCGCTCGACGACCAGGCGCCAGTTGGTGCCCTCGTTGGTGAACAGGCCGGACCGGACCGGCGGGCGGAGCGATGGATCGAATCGGGTCTCGTGGTCGCCCTCGTTCGGCGCGGACGCGGCGGACCCGATCTCGGAGCGTGTCAGCGCGCAGGGGTAGGCGCGCGCTTCGGCCGCGAGGCGGCGCATCGCGTCGCGGTAGGGCCCGAGATCATCGGACTGGATCGTGGGGCCCTCGTCCCAGTCGAGCCCGAGCCAGCGGAGGGTATCGATCGTGGCGTCGATCGCGCCCGGCTTGATGCGCGGGGTGTCGAGGTCCTCGATGCGGAGGATGACCCGCCAGCCCGCCGAGCGGGCCAGGCACCAGTTGACCAGGAAGGTCCGGGCGTTGCCGAGGTGCAGCGCCCCGGTCGGAGAGGGCGCCAGGCGGGTGACCGGGCATGCCGGCGGGCGACTTGGGGGTGGATCGGGAGCCAAGGCGTGATTGTGGGTACACTCGGGTCCCGGGGCAACCCGCGGGACGAGACCTCAGGAGGAAGCCATGCCCGACCAGGCGATCGAGAAGATGAGTGACGAGCAGATCGAGGCGGGGCTCGAGAAGCGGGCCGAGTGGTCCGGCGTGGGCGGGCAGATCCAGCGGACCTACCAGTTCGGGGATTTCCTCGGGTCGATGGCGTTCGTGAACAAGGTCGCCGAGTACGCCGAGCGGGTCCAGCATCACCCCGACATCCTGATCCGGTACAACCGGGTCACGCTGACCGTGTCGACCCACGACGCGGGCGGGATCACGCAGAAGGACTTCGATCTCGCCGAAGAGGCGGACCGGCTGGCCGGCTGACCGCGGCGTCGGCGTTCTCGCGTGAGAACCCCGGGAACGGGCACAGGTCCCGCCCTCGCAGCGATCGATGAGCAACGTCCCGCGGACCGCGCGTCGGTCGTGGGGCGAGACCCACGCCGGACGTCCCGTGCGCGGGCCGCACGGGAATGCCAGGGTGGCTGGGTCACTTCAGTTCGACCGACCAGTACGCGTCGTCGAGGAAGGCCTTCCACGACGAGTACTTCTCGTGCCCGAGGCGGACCGAGATCAGCGGGTTGCGGCGTGGCTGCTTGGGCTTGCTGATCAGCCTCATCCGCGCCTGCTCGGGCGTGCGTCCGCCCTTCTTGCTGTTGCACCTCACGCAGGCACAGACCAGGTTCTCCCACGTGTCGGGCCCTCCTTGGGTGCGGGGGCGGACGTGATCGATCGAGAGCTCGGAGGTGGGGAATAGCTGGCCGCAGTACTGGCAGCGGTTGCGGTCGCGTGCGAAGAGGTTGCGTCGGTTGAGCTTGACGCCCTGGGCCGGGAGCTTGTCGTACCCGATCAGGCGGATGATCTTGGGCACGGCGATGTCGATGCGGACGGTGCGGACCCAGTCGTGGGCGTCGGGCTCGAACTCGTACTTGAGTTCGGAGAGTTCGGTCCAGGTGGTCAGGTCGTAGTTGGTGTAGGCGCCGCCGGTCGGGTCGATGACCTCGGCGACATCTCGGGCGAGCAGCACGAACGCCCGGCGCGCGGACACAACCCGGACCGCCGCAAAGGCGCGGTTGAGCACCAGGACCTTCGCTTCGAGCCCGGACTGAAAATCGATGGCTTGCGGGATGACGGCGGCGGCGTCATCGGGCGTGACACCCGGCCCGCCGCTGCCTGGAGACGGGTCGGACGGCTCTCCGGAACGCTTGGGCCGACGCGACATGCTGACGGGTTCTACCAGACTTTCGGGGCAAGATCAAGAAGAGGGGGTCCCTATCCGTGCCATAAACCCTGTTTGACGCGATCTTTGCGGACTTGGATCCGAGTTCGCGATCAGGAGAGCGAGCGGCGGTCATGAGAAAGCCCCGCGTCCGAAGACGCGGGGCTCGATGAGATCGGAGCGATGCCGGGCGGTCAGTTGATGCCGAGGATCCCGCCGACGATCGGGCCGTACTTGACGATCAGGCCCGCGAACACGACGGAGACGATCGAGATGAGCTTGATCAGGATGTTGAGCGCCGGGCCGGAGGTGTCCTTGAAGGGGTCGCCCACGGTGTCACCGACGACGGTGGCCTTGTGGTCTTCCGAACCCTTGCCGTAGACGATCTCGTCAGGACGGCCCGCAGCAACCGCTTCGTTGGCACGGGCCACGATGGCGTCGCGGACGGCGGCGGGCACCTTCGAGGAGTTGCCGGATCCGTCGACCATCTCCTGGGCGGTGGTCTTGCCGTACGACTCGAGGAGTTTCTTGGCGTTGTCCCACGCGCCGCCGGCGTTGGCCATGAAGACCGCGACCGCGAAGCCGGACGTCAGGCCGCCCGCGAGCAGACCCATCACGCCGGGCACAGACAGGATGAGGCCGACAGCGATCGGGATGACGATCGCGATGATCGCCGGGATGACCATCTCCTTCTGGGCGCCCTTCGTCGAGATGGCGACGCAGTTGGCGTAGTCGGGGTAGTGGTGCCCGTCGACATCGAGGCCTTCCTTGGGCCAGTTGTCGGGGTTGGCGACGTCCGCTTCGGACATGCCGTTCTTGCGGAGCCCGTCGCGCATCTTGGCGAACTGGCGGCGGCACTCGCCCATCATGGCGTACGCCGCACGGCCCACCGCGTTCATCGTCAGAGCACAGAACAGGAACGCGAGGAGCACGCCGATGAAGATGCCGCCCAGCAGACGCGGGTTGGCGAGGGTGACGTCGTAGAACGCGAGGACGTCCGAGATCGAGCCGCCCCGGGACGACGCGAGATCGAGGTTGTAGATATCGTCGTGATCCCCGTGGGGCACCACGATGCGGACGTTGTAGCGGCTGTCGCTGACGACCGTCGCGTCGAAGACGTCGCCGATCGCCATCGAGGGCTTGCCGCCGTGCCCGCCCGAGATGTCGAGCAGCATGCCGCCGTCGATCTCGGTCTCTCCGCCCTCGGCGCCGTCGTGGACCAGGGCGAACTTGCCGTAGCCCTCGAACACGGCCCACACGCCGTCGGTATCGGTGGCGGGAGCGGCGTACGAACCCTTCTCCATGAAGGTCACGGACTGGGTTGTGATCTGGGTCTGGACAACCTGGATGTAGGCGGCGAACAGGGCCATGGCGGTCAGCGCCGCCGATCCGATCGCGAAGCCCTTGCCGGTCGCGGCGGTGGTGTTGCCGAGCGAGTCGAGCATATCGGTCCGCTCGCGGACGTGGGGGGGCTGGCCGGTCATCTCGGCGTTGCCGCCCGCGTTGTCGGCGATCGGGCCGTACGCGTCGGTCGCGAGCGTGATGCCGAGGGTCGACAGCATGCCGACCGCGGCGATGCCGACGCCGTAGAGACCCATGAGGAAGTTCTCGGTGCCGCCCGCGAAGGTGAACGCCGCGATGATGGCGACGACCACGGTCAGCAGGGAGGCCCAGGTGGACTTCATGCCTTCGGCGATACCCGCGATGATGACGGTCGCCGGGCCGGTGAGGGCCTGCTCGGCGATCCGCTTGGTGGGCTTGTGCTCGTACGAGGTGTAGTACTCGGTCGCGTACGCGATCACGAGGCCCGAGATCAGACCGGCGACGATCGAGAGGCCGAGGCGCCACCACGCCGTGATGCCTTCCAGGGCGACCTCGTCCTTGAAGAGGAACATCAGCAAGCCGAACGCGCCGAGCACGATGAGGCCCGAAGCGACGTAGACGCCCTTGTGCAGGCCCTTGAGGAGTTGGGCGAACGAGGCGTTCTCCTTCGCCTTGACCGCGAACACGCCGATGATCGAGCAGAGGATGCCGAGCCCGGCGAGCGCCATCGGGGCGACCGCGAGCTTGAGGGCGAACGCGGACGCCTGGGAATCGGCGAGATGATCGACCGTGAACGCGGCCGCGGCTCCGAGCGCCATCGTCGCGAGGATCGAGCCGTAGTACGACTCGTACAGGTCGGCGCCCATGCCCGCCACGTCGCCGACGTTGTCGCCGACGTTGTCGGCGATCGTCGCGGGGTTGCGGGGGTCGTCCTCGGGGATGCCGGCCTCCACCTTGCCGACGAGGTCGGCGCCGACGTCGGCGGCCTTGGTGTAGATGCCGCCGCCCACGCGGGCGAACAACGCCTGCGTCGAGGCGCCCATGCCGAAGCTGAGCATGACGGTGGTGACCTGGGTGATGGTCATCGCCTCACCGAGCACGTTGTTGAACAGGAAGAACCAGACCGAGACATCCAGCAGCGCGAAGCCGACGACGTTCAGGCCCATGACCGCGCCCGAGCGGAACGCGACGGTGAGGCCCTCGTTGAGCGACTGCTTGGCGGCGAAGGTCGTGCGGGCCGACGCGTTGGTCGCCATCCGCATGCCGAACCAGCCGCACAGACCGGAGAAGATGCCGGCGATCGGAACACCGATCAGCGACCACATGCTCTGGAGGTTGAGGGCCGACATGAGCGCGAGGAACGCGATCAGCAGGACGAACACGCCCGCGACGACCTTGTACTGGCGGGTGAGGTACGCCATGGCACCCTGGCGGACCGCTTCGGCGATGCGGATCATCTCCGGCTCGCCCTCAGAGCGCTTCATCACCGAGCCCTGGAAGACCTTGGCCATGACCAACGCGATGACCGCGCCGACCGGGGCGAGCCAGTACAAGGACGGGAGACCGCCCGTGACCGCGAGGGTTGGAATCGTCGTAACTGTCATTGGTTTCCTCGCGTGTGCGTGGTGTGTTGGAAGCGGCAGCCCGCTCGCTCCGCCTGGTGAGGTGGCAACAGACGCCCTTCACGGTCGGGGCGCACGGTTTCCGGTCTGCCCGGAAGGGTTGCGAGTTTAGGATCGGTCAAGCCGAACGTCACCCGCCAGAGGGGAGCGAAAACACTTCTGTGAACGGGCCCGGGGCATTCGGGCCGAGCGGGCGCCGCGGGCCCTATTCGGCGGGATCGGGCCCGAGCAGGTCGGGCCTGCGTTCCCGCGTCCGCTCGATCATCCGCTCCAGCCGCCACTTCGCCACCGCCCGGTGGTCACCCGAGAACAGGATCCCGGGCACCGCCCGCCCCTTCCATTCCCGGGGGCGGGTGTACTGCGGGCAATCCAGCAGCGTCGCCCCCGCCGGGAGTTCCAGGCCGCTCAGATCCCGCCGGGTCAGCGGCGATCCGACCGCGTCGGTCACCGGGGGTTCCGTGAAGCTGTCCCTCAGGGCCGATTCCTCGTGCCCGAGCACACCGGGTACCAAGCGGCAAACCGCGTCGATCACGACCATCGCCGCCAACTCCCCGCCAGAGAGCACGAAGTCCCCGATCGAGATCTCCTCGGGCTCCAGGGCGTCGATGACACGCTCGTCGACCCCTTCGTAGTGACCGCAGAGCATCAAAAGACGCTCGGACGACGCCAGGTCCTCCGCGAGCGGTTGGTCGAACCGCTTGCCTTGCGGCGTGAGGTACAGACGGCGCGCCGGTCTGGGGTCCAGCGACTCGGCGTGCATCGCGGCGTCCCAAACCGGCTGGCACATCATCACCATGCCGGGCCCGCCCCCGAACGGGCGGTCGTCGGTCTTCTGGTGCTTGTTGTCGGCGAAATCACGGATGTTGGTCGCGTGCAGATCCAGCAGCCCGGCGTCACGGGCTCGACCTGGGATGGACACGCCCATCGCGCCGGGCGAGCCCGGCGTGAACATCTCCGGGAACGTGGTGAGCACGTCGATACGCATGGGGGAGGATAGCGATCGGGGATCGGCCATCGGGAGTCACCGCTTCCGCGTGACGGCTGATCCCAGGTCCCAAAAAGCAAACCACCGCCCGGAGAGCGGTGGCTCGGTCATACATCCGATGGGCCCGTCTCAGTCGCGGCGGGGAGCGGCCTTGCGGGCGGCGCGGCGGCGGCGTTCCGAGGGCTTCTCGTAGAACTCGCGCTTCTTGATGTCCTTGGTCAGCCCTTCCTTCTCGCAGAGCTTCTTGAAACGCCGCATCATCTGATCGACGCCTTCTCCACCACGGGCCTTGATCCGGATCGCCATGCCAACTCCTTGCTTCGCTGGTCCGGGTTCCGTTGACCCGGGCTCTCATCCAAGGCCCGGAATTCGGTTCGGTCAACCGATTCTGTGCCCAAGCGCCCGCAAACACCGGATTTGGGAAGGCTAGCCTGCTCCAGCGATGCTCCTCGTCGACGCCTTCAACGTGATCCGGGCCCAGTGGGCCCTGCCCGCGCCCAGGCGGGGCCTGGACATCCGGGAGCTGATTGGCCGGGTGGGGCGGTCCCGGTTCTCCGGCCGGCGGCTCCGGATCGTGGTGGACGGCAACCCGGCCCCCGAGTGGGTCCGCCACGGCGTCGTGACCACCGCCGCCGGGCTCGCGTGGACAAGAGTGGGGCGGGCCGAGGTGGTCTTTTCCGGGAGAGGCCTCGAGGCCGACGACGTGATCGAGGACATCCTCGGGCGGTCCAAGGGCATCGAGATCACCGTGGTCAGCTCGGACCGCCGATTGATCTCGGCCGCGGGCAAGGCGGGCGCGAGCCA
>DIYM01000140.1:0-488 GCA_002429045.1 Phycisphaerales bacterium UBA6054 | reverse complement strand
AGCCAGATCGGCAACGGCTCGTTCCTGAAGCTCATCGACGAGGATCTGTCCAAGGCCGAGCGCGACTCGATGCCGGCCTTTGCGGCGGACGTGCCGCTGGACAAATACGCGATCGCGCACTGGATGCACGAGTTCGGGTTCGACCCGAACGGGCTGCTACACCCGCCGGAGCCGATCGAAGAAAAGCCGGCCGAGAAGCCCAAGAAGACCAAGCCGCCGAAGCGCGCGGGGTTCGGATCGACGCTCGGCGTGCGTTTGCCCGAGCCGGCATCGAAGCCAGATCTCGATCGAGAAACGCCCGTGCCTACACCGGCGATCGGACCAGCCGCGCAGCCGGCCGAGGACGAACCGCTCGACCCGCTGCTGCAAGAGGCGTTCGAGGAATGGTTCGGCTCGCTGCATCTCGATGACCTCGACATGCGCAAGTGGGTCGATGGCGTCGAGCCCTTGTGACCCGCGCAAGAAAAACGGCGGGCTCGATGAGCCCG
>DIYM01000165.1:227-20937 GCA_002429045.1 Phycisphaerales bacterium UBA6054 | reverse complement strand
CAGACGCGGCGCGGTGTCCGGCGATGCCCCCGCGACGAAGAAACGGCGCCGACGCAAAGGGAAACCCGCGCCCGACCAACAGCCCGACCAGCAGCCCGGCACACCGGGCGGTGAGGCGTCCGCTCCGGGTGCTCCATCGGGCGGCGGGCCCGAGCGGTCCCCGAAGAAGAAACGCCGCCGACGCCGACGCAAGCCCGGCGGCGGGCAGGGCGGCGGACGGCCCGACGGCCCGAGCACGCCCCCCACCGATTGAGCCGATAGGGCTCACCGCCCGACCACCATCGCCCCGATACCCTTCCCCGATGCCAACCAACCAGAACGCCAACGCCGCCCACAAGCCCGTGGGCATCAAGGAAACGCTCACCTCGCTCGTGATCGCGTTCATGCTCGCGTTCGTGTTCCGAGGGTTCGTGATCGAGGGCTTCATCATCCCCACCGGATCGATGGCGCCCACCCTGCTCGGCAAGCACGTCCGGTTCGACTCGCCCTACAACGGGTACGACTGGGCGACAGGGCCGTGGGACAACGTCGCAGTGGGCAGCCCGGACCCGCTGCCACGCCAGGGCGGGCAGCCCCGCCCGGGCGGCGCACCGCCCACCCCGGACCTGACCCCGACCGACCCGATGACACTGCTCGATATCCCGGGCGAGAAGAACCGCAGGCTCGCCGCGGGCGACCGGGTGTTCGTGCTCAAGTACCTCCCGCGCATCCACAGCCCGGAACGCTGGGACGTGGTTGTCTTCAAGGACCCCAACACCCACACCAACTACATCAAGCGGCTGCTCGGGCTGCCCGGCGAACAGATCTCGCTCGTCGACGGCGACGTGTTCTACCGCCCGTACGCCGAGGGCCAGACCCTCCAGTCGGGCCCCGACGCCTGGCGAGCGGACGGGTGGAGCGTCGCCCGCAAGAGCGAGCGCACCCAGCGCACCATGTTCCAGCCGGTGTTCGACTCGCGTTTCACGCCCGTCGTCCCCGAGCCGAGCTACCGCCCCCCGGTCTCGCCGGACTCGCCCGGAGCGTGGTCCGGCATCGACACGTCCGCGACGTGGGCCTATTCCTCCGAACGCCCGACCCGACTGGCGTGGAACCAACGCCGCCCCATCACCGACACGTACCCCTACAACCAGACCTTCCCGTGGGTCGAACTGGACGCGAGCCCGGACGACCCCACCGTGCGGGCCTTCCACCCGTACCCGGTGTCCGACATCGCCATCTCGGTCGCGATCGAACCGGGCGGATCGCCCGTCTCGGTCACACCGAACCTGCGGGCGCGGGGCTTCGAGTTCCAGGGGCTGATCGACGCTGACACCGGATCGGCGAGCGTCCGCATGCGCCCCGGGTCGGGCGACGCGGAGTGGACGGTGCTGGACTCGGGCACCGCCGCCGCGCCCCGGTCGGGGCGGGTGACCAAGGTCGAGTTCTGGCACGTGGACCAGGCGTTGTGGCTCTTCGTCGATGGCAGGCTCGTCGCCGGCGGGCCCGAGAAGGGGGCGTACAAGCTCACGCCCGCCCAGCGGGCAGCCGCCGCGATGACCCCCGCGTTCGACGAACTCGTCGATTACCAGAACGGGGGCAACGGCATCGACGAGTCGGGCGTGTTCTCGCGCAACGACCTCTACAAGCGCGCCGAGCCCGCCGTCGATTTCGCCGGCGGCCCGTTCACCATCCACCGCTTCGAGATCCACCGCGACATCTACCACCAGCCCAAGCCGTTCCGCAACAACAGCCCGACCCGCGGCGCCCACTACGACAACTTCCCCACCCTCGCGGGCGACCAGTTCTTCATGTCCGGCGACAACTCGCCCAACTCGCTCGACTCGCGCTACTGGGACGAACGCACCATGCACCCCTGGGTCCGCAAGCTGATCGACAACAGCCCCGGCGTGATCAACCGCGACCTGATCGTCGGCAAGGCGTTCGTCGTCTACTTCCCGGCCCCGCTGGACGGCGGGCCCGTCCTCGCCCCCGACATCGGCCGGATCCGCTGGATCTGGTAGACGCCCTAGGGGTCGTCTCAGCCCAGGACCCGCACGGCGGCACGCCCGACGTACACCGGGCTGGCGGGATCGATGCTGAACTCCGCGTGCGCATCGCTCAGACCGACGTCGCCCGGAGTCAGGTCTTTCCGCGTATCGAAGTCCTTGATCTGCACCCGGTCGTCCCCATGCACGATCGCCGCCAGACGCGCGAACTGCTTCTCGCCATCGCCCAGCAGCTTCTTGAGGTTCCTGGTGCTCTTGTAGCTCACCCGCGTGTGCATCGGGCGCACGCCGCCCGAGGCCGACTCGTACCGGGCCGCGCTCCAGGGCTTCGCGTCCCCCGCGTCCCCGTACGATTCGCTCTCGACGCCCCGGCGCAAGCCCGCGCTCAAACGACGCACCAGCGCGTCGCTCGCTTCGTCGTCGGCCCCGACCACGAACACCTCCGGGCGGACAGAGGCCGGCCGACGCGACACCGCCTCCATCAGTTCGGGCCCCTCGGGCATCAGGCCCTTGTCTTCGAGCAGCAACGACACGACCACGTCGCCCATCGCGAACCCCACCGCCGGCGTGGGCGCCCCGCCCATCAGCTCGATCAGGTTGTCGTACCGACCGCCGCCCGCGACCGCCCGCTCCCCGTCGGCGAGCACCTCGAACACAAGCCCGGTGTAGTACGCGAGCCCGCGCACCACCGCGTTGTGCTGGGTGCCCCAGCCTCCGAGCCCCATATCATTGATGATCGAGGAAGAACGCTGGATCTGGGCGATCGAGTCGGCGACCTCGGGCACACGCAGCACCGCGCGCTGGAACTCCAGGAACTCGGGCGAGTTGCGCGGGTCGCCACCGAGCGCGGCGAGCATGCGCTCGTCGGTCTGCTGGCCGAAGAACACGCCGATCACGCGCCGGACCTGCTCGGTCGTCAGACCCAACTCGCCGGCTTTCGCGACCGCCGCCTGCGGGCTCTTGGGGATCGAGTCGATCCACGCAAGCCACGCCGGCATGCTCTCGGGCGTCGCGCCGGTCTGGGTCAGCACCGCCTCGGCCATGCGCCGGTCGCTGAAGACGATCTGCGCGTCGTTCGGGGTCAGCCCGATGTCCCGCATCAGCGTGACACCGACCGACATGGTTTCGACGTCTGCCAGCGCCCTCCCAAACGATGTGCCGTCGTCGCCGACAAAGTCCACATTCCACTGAAGAAACTCGCGCAGGCGCCCGCGTTGCGGGCGCTCGGCCCGGAAGTACGACCCGCCGGTGAACCACTTGCACGGGCGCGGGAGGGCCCCCGCCCGGCCCGCGAACATCCGCGCCAGCGTCGGCGTGAACTCCGGGCGCATCGCGAACGGCGCGCGCCCGGTCTCTTGCACCCGGGCGACCTCCTCGGGCGACTTGCCCGAGTACGCCTGGAACAGCTCGCCCAGGATCCCCTCGCCGCTCTTGACGGCGTAGAGGTCGGTGGTCTCGAAGGTGGGGCCCTGGACCTCCTCGAACCCGCAGCGGACCGACGCGTCCCGCCATGCCTGCTCGAGGTAGCGCCGCTTCAGGGCGTCCTCCGGGTAGAGGTCCCGCGTGCCCTTGGGGGGCGCGATCTTGCCAGCCTTGCCGCCTGCCTTTGCCATCGCCGAGCATAGGGAGCCGACGTCCCGGGACTCCGGGCGATCGGTTCGGACCGGGTCACCAGGGCGCCCCGCGGCTTTGCGTCTCGGGACGTTCCGTGTAGGGTAGACGCACCCGCCGGGCCGGCCGGGACGTACAGGGAACGGAGACCATGAACAACTCCCGATCCATCATGGCGGTCTCGCTGTTCCTCGGGATCGTCGCGTTCATGGGCGTGCTGACGCTCGCTCCGGTGGACTCACCCCAGCGACGCACGCCGAGCCCCAGTTCGCCCGGGCTGAGCCAGCTGATCGGCAGCATCCGGACGGCGTTGGTCGAGGACCGCATACTCGGCGCGGTCAATCTCGCCGAGAACGCGGTCACACTGCACCCCGAGCGTGCGGACGCGTGGATGTGGCTGGGCATCACGGCCGAACGGAACGGCGACCCGACAACCGCGATGGACGCCGGACGCGTCCAACTCGAACTGCTGGGCGAACCGGATCGCGTGCCCGACGCGCCCGTGTCCGGCTGGACCGCGGTATCCGACCGCCTGTACCGGAGCGCGTGGGCGCACCGTCTGGTCGGGGAGGAAGAGCGGGCCCGATCGTTGTTCGCCCAAGCGGGCGATGCGCTCGAGCGGGAAGCGGGGATCCACGCCACACAGTTCAGCGAGTACAACCTGGCGTGCTACCGGGCGTTGGCTGGGGAGCACGATCGGGCCGCCGACCATTTCGCGCGGGCGGTGGACAACGGCTACCGGTTCGACAACGGGTGGTGGGACGCGGACCCGGATCTGGACCCCATCCGTGAGCATCCGGTGTTCCGCCGAGCCGCCGAGCGTCTCCGGGAGCGGCTCGAAGAACACGGGTCCCGCACGGGCCCCGATCCGGAGGCCTCGGACGGGGGTGAATCGACCGCCGAGGGCTGACCGAACCGGTCCCCGGCGTGTCAGTTCCGCGCGTCCGGTCCCGCCGCTTTCCGCCCCGAGCCCCTAGCATCCGGTCCTATGCCCACGATCACCATCAACGGCGTCCGCTGCGAGTTCACCAAGGGTGAGCGGATCATCGACATCGCCAACCGCGAGAACGTCGAGATCCCGCAGTACTGCTACCACCCCGGGCTGTCGGTCCCGGCCCAATGCCGCATCTGCCTGGCCGAGGTCCACGCGCCCAACCCCCGCAACGACAACAAGCTCGAGCCCATGATGGGCGGCAAGCTGCTGCCCACCTGCGCCACCGACGCCGCCGACGGCATGGTCGTCTACACCAACAGCCCCAAGTCCGTCGCCAATCAGAAGGCGGTCATGGAGTACCTGCTCATCAATCACCCCCTCGACTGCCCGGTCTGCGACCAGGCGGGCGAATGCGACCTGCAGGACTACTCGTACAAGTACGGGCGCTCCGGCTCGCGCTTCCAAGAGCAGAAGCAGAAGCAGCCCAAGAAAGACCTGGGCGATAACGTCCTGATCTACTCGGACCGGTGCATCATGTGCACCCGCTGCGTCCGCTTCGCCCGCGAGGTATCGGGCACGGGCGAGCTCATGATCGACGGGCGTGGCAACAAGTCTCAGATCGACGTCTTCCCGGGTGTCGCGCTCAACAACGAGATCGCGTCCAACGTCATCGACCTCTGCCCCGTCGGCGCGCTGCTCGACAAGGATTTCCTGTTCGCTCAGCGGGTGTGGTTCCTCAAAACCACCCCCGGCATCGACCCGCTCACATCGTCGGGCGACAACATCTGGATCGAGCACAATCAGGGCAAGCTCTACCGCTTCAAGCCCCGCGAGAACGCGGACATCAACACCTGGTGGATCTCCGATGAGGTCCGCTACGGCTGGAAGTTCGTCCACGCCGACAACCGCCTCCGAACCCCGATGCGTCGCCAGCACGGCTCGCTGATCCGGGCCGAGTGGCCCATCGCGTACAAGCAGGCCCTCGAGACCCTGCGATCCGGCCCGCTCGCCGTCGTTGTTTCCCCCTTCCTGACTTGCGAAGAGGCGTACGGCTTGGCCAAGCTCGCCCGCCGGATCGATCCGGCGGCCCGCTTCGCTCTCGGGCCGGTCCCGGTGCACGGCGAGGACAAGTCCTTCCCGAACCCCGCCGCCGGCAAGCCGTTCGTCGCACGGGCCGAGAAAGCCCCGAACGCGCGGGGCGTCCGCCGGGTCCTCGAATCCATGGGCGGCTGCACCGACTTCGCCACCCTGCTCGACCACTGCCGCTCGGGTCACATCGGATCGCTGCTGCTGACCGGCAACTACCCCAGCGAGTGGATGACCGACGAGGCCCTCGAAGCCCTCAAGCAGCCCCATACCGTGCTGATCGATACCCACTCGGGCTACGCCGAATCGCTGGCGGACGTCGTTCTCGCGTCCGGCACCTTCGCCGAGAAAGCCGGCACGTTCGAGAACTGCGGCCACGTGCTCCAAGCCTTCGGCCAGGCGATCCCCAACCAGCACGAGTCCAAGAGCGAGGGCCAGATCGTCAACGACCTGCTCGCGGTCATCTCCGGCGAACGTCTCGAAGAACGCCCGCCGGCCTTCGGCGCCGCGATCGTCGACGATCAGCCCGGGCAGGTCGCCAGCGCCACCGATGTCGTCAATCTGCCCCGCGGCCCGCTCTTCGATGAGAACGCCGTTCGGGCCGAGATGGCGTCACAAGGCGGCGAGCTCGCCGTGTTCTCCGGCGGAGTCGTCGAGCCGACCGCGGACGAGCCCGTCGAGTCCGACATGGTCATGGTCGAACTCTAATCGGCGCCGACCGCCGCGCCGGTCGCACGCCCACACGCTTTCGTAGCAACGATCGCGCCCACCCCTCCGCGAACGCGGGCGACCGGGCGTGCCACCCGAGCGGCGCGGGCCGACAACCCCAAGAGCCGATCCGAGCCGGTTGCCGCCCGCCCCGGCCTTCCGACGCACGCGGCCCGCCCCTATCATCGGGGATGCTCGCATGGATCATCGGAGGCGTGATACTCGCGGTCGGCGCAACCCTGATCACCGTGATCTGGTGGAGGGTCGGCGATCAGTGGGCCGACGACGAGTACAAAAAGTTCGGGCACGGCGGAGGACGCGCACGCGCCGAGAACAACAGCCGACCCACCGTCATCAACACCAACGAGCCGCGCTCCAATGCCAACCCTGATCCCTGATGGCTGACCCCTAGCCCCTGCTTCCCATGCCCCGCTACAGACTCATCATCGCCTACGACGGCACCGATTTCTGCGGCTGGCAGATCCAGCGACCCCCCGACGAGAACGCCCCGCCCCCGGCTCCTGGCGAGGAACGCCCACGCACCGAACTACGCACCGCTCAGGGCGTGCTCGAACGCGCCGTCCGCGAAGCCGTCCGCGAGCCCGTGACCGTCACCGGCGCCAGCCGGACGGACTCCGGAGTCCACGCGTGGGGCCAGTGCGCGTCGTTCCTGTCGACGCCCGACACGGACAAGGGCGTGGGTTGGCCGCCCGATCGCGGGCTCGACACGCTCGTGCGTGCCATCAACGGCAAGCTGCCCCGAGACATCCTCGTCCGCTCGGCCGAGCTGGTCGACGACGAATTCGACCCCATCTCCGGCGCGATCGAGAAGGAGTACACCTACACATTCGCGACCGGCTACGACCGCCCGCTGTGGGACCGACGCTACGTGTTCCACACGTGGCACGAACTCGACATCGCCCGCATGCAGCGGGCCGCCGAGCTGCTCGTCGGGGAGCACGACTTCGCCAGCTTCGCCCAGATCAACCACGGCCGAAAGACCACAGTCCGGCGCGTCTTCGGATGCTCGGTCGAGGCGATCGGTTCTGGTTCACCGACCCAGGCGGCGCAGTTCCCGGGGACCACCGAACGCCTGCGCGTCCGCGTGTCCGGCAGCGGGTTCCTCTACAACATGGTCCGCATCCTCGCGGGCACGCTGATGGAAATCGGGCGCGGCAAGGCCGACCCGGAACAGATCCCAGCGATCATCGGATCGAAAGACCGGCGGGCCAACCCAGGCCCGACCCTGCCGCCGCAGGGCCTGCGGCTGGAGTGGATCCGGTACTGATTGCAAGCGCGATCGTTCTTGTCCAATACACTCTTCCGATGCTCCCGCCCCGCCGACGAACCTGGCCGATCGTGCTCGGCGTCGCCATGCTGCTCGTCGCGATCCCCTCCTGCCTGTTCACGCTGACGTGGTCCTGGAACGTCGGCGTCCCCGCGGGTCACGACACCCACCGGATCTCGATCGAGCACGGCCGGCTGGTCGTTCAACACGACACCGTCAGCACGCCGCCGCCCAGCACGGGACTCCGATGGGACGCGGGCGTCGACCCCGGCATCAGCATCGAATACGCCCACACCTTCCGCGCGCCGAGCTTCTGGAGCAGGCGGTTCCCGTTCGCGATCTTCGTGATCGCCGGCGCGGTCGCGTCGATCGGCTTCGCGTACTACCGCAAGAAGCAGCCGCCCGGGCACTGCGCCGAGTGCGGCTACGACCTGCGCGGCTCATCGGGCGCGTGCCCCGAGTGCGGGCACCGGATCGTCGGCGGAGGTTCCACGCCGTGACCGTCATCGCGTCCACCGACCGGCTGGCCCTCCGCGCCCCCACGCACGGGGATCTCACCCCCCTCGCCGAGCTGTGGTCCGACCCCGAGACCATGCGCTACATCGGGCCCGGCGACCCGTGGGACGAAGCCAAGGTCCGCGAGCGGATCGAGCGCGCCGTCCGCACGCACGCCGAGACGGGCATGACCTTCTGGACCGTCTGCGACCGTGACGGCACCGTGATGGGCCAGGGCGGGCTGGTGCCCATCGGGTTCAACGGGCCCGAGGTTGAACTCGGCTACCGGCTCGGGCGCGCGTTCTGGGGCCGGGGCTACGCGACCGAGATCGCCCGGCTCAGCCGCGACCACGCGTTCGGCCCGCTCGGGCTCGATCGGCTCGTCGCGGTTACGCACCCAGAGAACCACGCCTCCCGACGCGTGCTCGCCAAGGTCGGCTTCCGCGAGACCGGGATGAGCGATGTCTACTACGGCGTGCGTTGCCTGACCCACCAGCTGACCCGAGACATGCTCGACGCCTAGCTGCGCACAGACCCGCCCGTGTACACCCGCCCCGCGCGAGCCTCGTCGAACAGCACGAACGCGTTGCCCGGTTCGAGCCGGAGTCCCTCGGAGAGCGCCCCGGCCGCGGCTTCGAGCGCCGAACGGACCTGCTCGTCGCTTCGCCCCTCGAACGCGATCAGCCGGGCGACCGGCGGATGCGTCGATCCCGGCTGGGACTCGGCCGGCGTATCGCCCTCGGTGTACGCCTCCAGCGTCCGCCACGTCGCCCAGACCTGGCCCGGGTCGGCGCCCATGCACGCGGCCACGCGGTTACACACATCGCCCATCACCGCGCGGACATCCACGCCCGCCGCCTGCGGCAGCGCCTCGATCTGGATCACCGGCATCCTGGCTCCCTTCCCGCCGGAGTTCGGCCCGTCCGACGCATCGCCGGATCCTATCTTTGATCGATGACACCCACGCCCAGCCCGCACGACACGTACACCAGCCCGCTCGCCAGCCGCAACGCCAGCCCGGAGATGCTGCGGATCTGGTCGCCGCGCCACAAGTTCAATACCTGGCGCCGCATCTGGCTCGCGGTCGCGGAAGCCCAGCAGGCCTGCGGGCTGGACATCACCGACGAGCAGATCGCCGAGCTGCGAATGGTCGTCGAACGCGGCATCACCGACGAAGAACTCGCCCGCGCTGCTGAACTCGAACGCGAACTCCGCCACGACGTGATGGCCCACGTCCACTGCCTGGGCGAGCAGTGCCAGAAGGCCAAGCCGATCATCCATCTGGGGTGCACGAGCCAGGACGTGGTGTGCAACGCTGACTTGCTTGCAATAGGACGTGCACGCGGCGTGATTCAATCCAAACTAGCGCGGGTGCTAATAGCACTAGGACAGTTTTCGCAAGAATGGTCTAGCACCCCAACACTCGGCTTCACGCATTATCAAGCCGCTCAGCCGACCACCATTGGACGGCGTTCGGCAATGTGGGCGGCCGAGCTGCACCTCGTCGGCGAGCGCATCGAATATGCCTCACGAGTTGTCGAGCGCTGGCGTGGTGTACGCGGAGCGACCGGGACGCAAGCGTCATTCCTCTCTGTCTTCTCAGGTGATCCTCGATTGGTCGACCGGTTTGAGAGCATCGTCATCAACCGAATGCTCGATCTAGATACGGCGGCACTCTTTCCGGGCTACGCCGTCAAAAACCTCAACACAGAACCCGCTCACTCACCCTGCAATGGCGGTGTCTGCTTCTGGGCGACGGGGCAAACTTACCCCAGAGTCTTCGACTCGCTCATGATTTCTGATCTGTCATCGATCGCCTCCGTCCTCCACAAGATCGCCACCGACATCCGCCTGCTCTCCAACCGCAAGGAGATCGACGAGCCGTTCGGCAAGTCGCAGATCGGGTCGTCGGCCATGCCGTACAAACGAAACCCGATGAAGTGCGAACGCATCTGCGGGCTCGCGCGGTTCGTCATGAACCTCGTCGGCAACGCCTACGACACCGCCGCCACGCAGTGGCTCGAGCGCACCCTCGACGACTCGTCCAACCGGCGCCTGTCGCTGCCCGAGGCGTTCCTCGCCCTCGACGGCGCGCTCGACCTCATGCACGAGGTCGCGTCCGGGCTGGTCGTGAACGAAGCGATGGTCCGCAAGAACCTGATGGACGAGCTGCCGTTCCTCGCCACAGAAAACATCCTGATGGACGCCGTCAAAGCCGGCGGCGACCGCCAGGACCTCCACGAAGCCATCCGCGTCCACGCACAGGCGGCCGGGCAACGCGTCAAGCAGGAAGGGCTCAGCAACGACCTGCTCGACCGCGTCAAGAACGACCCCATGTTCCGGTCCGAAGCCAACGGCGGGCGCCTCGAACGCGACCTGAACTGGGACAACCTGATGGACCCCATGCGGTACGTCGGCCGCAGCGTCGAGCAGACCGAACGGTTCGTGAAGGACGTCGTCGAGCCGCTGCGCGAGCGGTACGCCCGTGAGCTGGAATCGCTCGGCTCATCCGACCGCGGCGTCTGAACCCGGGCCGCTATCCGGCGAGTACCAGGAAAACACGATCTTCATTGGGTCCCAGACGGGGTTTGTGGTACGTTCGGAGAACAGAACGAAAGGGTTCAGCATGCATGCTTCGACGATTGTTCGGTCCGCCAGCGTTCTGCTTGTTGGCGCGGCCACCGCCCACGCGAGCGTGACCACCATGAGCGTTCGCTACACCACCTCGCTGGATCCTCTCGTTCAGTACGACGCCAGCCAGGAACCCACCGTGATCGGGGACGAGAACTTCGTCGAGATGGGCGGGCCCGAGCTGCTCACGTTCAACGCCGACGCCGCGGGCGGCGATGTCTTCCAGGGCTTCCCGTGGGGCACCGCGTCGGCCGACGCCATCGGAGGACTCAGATCGGACGGCGGTTTCGAGCACCGCGTCACGGTCCGAGGCTCCGCGGGGGGGTTCTTCGGCATCCCGGACTCGGTCAACGCGGGCATGTCGTCGCGCATCCTCTTCGCCATCGACCGGGCCATGGACTTCGAACTCACCCTCCTCGACTTCGACTTCGACAACGACGTCGGGAGCGGAGGATTCGGTTTCCGCAACACGGTCACAGACGAGGAGTTCACCGACTTCTACTTCCCGGGCCAGTTCGACCCGTCCAATCCGCTCGTCATCACGGGCACCATCGGCCCGGGCAGCTACGAGCTGAGTGCGTTCACCAACGCAGGCATCTCCGAGTACGCCTTCACGCTCACCCCCACGCCGTCCACCGCCGCACTTCTCGGGCTCACCGCGTTGATCCACGGCCGCCGCCGTCGCTGAAGGGCGGCCCCCATTCGGTGATGATCCTGAGATTCAGTCGCAAGATCCAAAAGAGACGCATTCTCAAGGCACCAAACGCCAACGGGTTAGGTATCTTCTTAGAACAGTTCCAATCCGGTCCGAAGGGCGGCCCGGGCGTCGGAACACAGAGGTACCGACCATGCTGAAACTCACCGACGGACAGTGCGGGCTGTGCGCCCACTTCGGCGAGCATGACGACTCGCCCCAGATCGTCCAGATCCGCATCAACGGCCAGGGCTCCGCCGACGTGGTCGCCGAGTGCGGGCACCCCAAGAACGAACCGCTCCAGCTCAAGGTCACACCGATCAGCGGCTGCGAAGGGTTCACGCCCGCCCGTTCCGCCTAACCAACACGATCCCATCCCGACGCCCGACCGTCCGAGCCGAGCCATCACGCGGGCTCACGGGCGATCGGCCATTCGGACCGCGCAGGGCGGCCGCATCGGCCGGTCAGTTGGATGATCGCTTGACGGCCTTCGCGCCCTCGATGATCCGCTCCCATTCGCCGTCTGCGAACGCCTGCAAGCCGCGCTCAACCGCCAGCCTGACGAGTTCGGCCCGGGAACCCGTGTCCAGCTTGCGGTGGATCGATTCGATCTGCTTCTCGATCGTCTTGGCCGATCGAGACAGATGCCCGCCGATCTCGGCGGTTGTTCGCCCCTTACCCAGGTGGAGCAGCACGCGGAGTTCGGCCGGGGAGAGCACCCCCAACTCATCGAGCAGAGGCGTTGAGAGCACCGGGATGCTCCCCGGCTCGCAGCACTGGCACCCCAGCCCCGTCTCCTGCTGAATCATGATGAGCACACCCCGATGCCCGAAGGACACCGGATCGATCGGCAGCAGGCTGCACAGCAGCCTCCGGTCGGCACCCACCTGGTAGTACCGTTCCCGGCGACCGGTCTCGAGGACCTGGCGGATCACCCGGATCCTCTCCTTAGCGGCCTCGCTGGGCTGGAAGTCCTCGAGTTGGCTGCCCAGCAACTCTTCGGGCGGCTGCTTGCTCAACGCGGCGTAGGCGTCGTTGCACCAACGGACTCTGAGGTCTTCATCACGGACCACACAGGGCACCGCGGCCATGAACTCCAAGACGACCAACGCGGAAGCATCCACCGTCGGCGCACCGAGCGCCCCGGAACCCACGGATTCGCCGCCGGGCACCAGCGCGGGCACCGTCTCGGCATCTATCAAGCGAACCACTTCCACTCAGCGCCCCTCTCCGTCCCGACGTCAACGAGATGATAGATGTAACTGTTCACCCCGAGGTCATGAATCATTCCTTAACCATAAAGAAAGCCGGTTTTGTGGCGGCAACGACGCCCGGAATCCTTACATACACCGATCAAATGGCCGCATCTCCTCTCATCTGGGCCCGGTAGAAGAGCATCGAGGCCATCGGCCCGATGACACCACGCCCCCAATCACGAGCAGGAGGAGAGACCGATGACACACCGCTCCAGCCCGAACGTTCCGCGCACCGCCCTCATGTCCGTCTGTGTGTGCGCCGGTCTCGTCGCCACCGCGGTCGCACCGCGGCCCGCACACGCCGAGACGCTCGCATCCGCTCCGAGCGAGGAGTTCCCCCCGTTCGAGAAGGTCACCGGCGGGCTGAGCAAGGTCTCGACGAACGCCGACGGCTCGGCTGGGTACTGGGATCTCTACGAGGACCGCAAGACGGGCCGCATGCTGGCCGTGCTCCCCAAGCGGTACGAAGGCAAACTGATGATGATCTCCTGCACCCTGTCGGGCGGCGACTCGCAGGCGGGCGTCATGGGCCCGACGATCTTCGCGCAGTGGGAACGGATCGGCAAGAAACTCGCGTTGGTCGCGCCCAACCTCTCCGTCCGGACCGACGGCGACCAGCAGGCCAAGGACTCGATCGAGCAGCTTTTCACCGGACGGGTCATCCTCTCAACACCCATCATGGCGATGGCGCCGGGCAACCGCCCCGTGATCGACTTCGGCGCGATCGCCACGCGCGAAACGCGCAAGTTCTTTACGTCCAGCGGCGCCCCGTGGTACGGCCCGTTCCCCTGGACGGTCGACGCCTCACTCGCCTCGATCACCGAGTCCAAGGCGTTCCCAGAGAACATCCTGGTCGAGTACCAGGCACCGCAACTCGCCGATGGGCAGATTCTCAGGATGATCTACGACATCCGCACACTCGAAGGCTCTAAGGGCTACGAACCGCGTGCCGCGGATCCGCGGGTGGGCTACTTCTACTCCTCGCACAGCGACTACGCCAAGCCCGCACGCGAGGACGTGACCGAGCGGTACATCAACCGCTGGCATGTCGAGAAGGCCGACCCGAGCCTGAACATGTCGCCGCCCAAGCAACCCATCGTCTGGTACATCGAGCACACCACACCCGTGCGGTTCCGGCGTTACGTCCGAGAGGGCATCGAGATGTGGAACAAGGCATTCGAGGCGATCGGCATCGTCGGCGCCCTGGAGGTCTATCAGCAGGACTCGCGCAGCGGCGCCCACATGGACAAGGACCCGGAGGACGCCCGGTACAACTTCTTCCGCTGGAACGCGTCAGAGCAGGGCTACGCGATCGGGCCGAGCCGGGCCAACCCGCTGACGGGCGAGATCCTCGACGCGGACGTCGTCTGGCACCAGGGCCTGACCCGGACCGTTCGGGCGATGTACACCAACTTCTCCGACGAGATCACCGAGCAGTCGTTCAGCCCGGAGACCCTGGCTTTCTTCGCCGATCACCCCGATTGGGACCCCAGGGTTTTGCTCGCCGAGCCCGCACGGCGCGCCCAGATCCTGCACCAACGCGCGCTGGAGGCCGAGCAGGCCGCCGGGACCGAACTGGGCACCAGAGACAACCCCTGGTCTGCATGGGCCGCTGACCACGCCAACAACGCGTGCACGATCGGTAGCATGCTCAGCGTCGATATCTCCCTGGCCGACGCCGCCCTGGCCCTCGGCGTGATCGACGCGGGCGACGACGACCTGCTCGAGGGGCTGCCGGAAGAATACCTTGGCGCCATGATCCGCTACATCTCGGCGCACGAGGTCGGGCACTGCCTCGGGCTGCAGCACAACATGGCGGCCTCGACCATCCGAACCAACGCCCAGATCAACAGCGAGGATTACGAGGGCGCCACCATCGGTTCGGTGATGGACTACGTCGCCGCCAACATCAGCACCGGTCCGCTCACGGGGACCGGCATCGGCGAGACCCAGGGCGCGTTCGCGTCGCCCGAGATCGGTCCTTACGACATGTGGGCGATCGCGTTCGGCTACGGCCCGGCGGACAGGGTCGACGAGGTCCTCGCCCGGTCCGCCGAGCCCGACCACATCTACATCGCCCAGACCGCGATGTCGGTCGGGTCCGACCCCCGGAACATGACCTGGGACATGGGCAAGGACAACCTGGCGTTCGCCGAGGGACGGCTGGCTCTCATCGAGAAGATCCGCGAGCGCATGCTGACCGACATCGTCGACGAAGGCGAGTCGTGGGCCGTCGCCCGCCGGCGCTACAGCACGACGCTGGGCAGCCAGATCCAGGCGATGTCCATCGCCGCCCCGTACATCGGCGGCTCGTACACGAGCAACTCGTTCAAGGGCGACAAGAACGCGCCGACGCCCGTCTCCGACGTGCCCGCTGACGAGCAACGCCGGGCCCTCAACCTCATCATGGACTGCGCCTTCGAGGACGACGCCTTCGGGCTGACCCCCGAGCTCGTCCGCCACATGGGCAAAGAGTACTGGTGGGACAACGCCGGGCTCGGCGAGATGATGACCGACCCGAGCTTCACCGTCCACAACCTCGCCGCCTCCGTGCAGGGCACCGGGCTCTCGTTCATCATGAATCCGACACGCCTGCGCCGCGTGTACGACAACGAGTTCCGGGCCGAGGGCGATACCTTCACGCTGATCGAGCTCGTCCGCACGGTCACGGACCGCGTGTGGCGTGAGCTCGACGGGAACGATGTGGCCATCTCCAGCTTCCGCCGCTCGCTCCAGCGCGAGCACATCGAGCGACTCAGCACGCTGGCGCTGCTCCGCTCGGGCGACCCCACGCTGCGGACGATCAGCACGCTGGCGACCGCCGAGCTCGGGCGGATCGACGGCATGGCCGAGGACGCACTGGACTCATCCGACGACCCGTACGTCCAGGCCCATCTCGGAGACACCCGCACGCGTATCGAGCGCGTCCTCGAGGCCGCGTACGTCGTGGGACGCTAAAGCCGACAGCCCGACCCGGCTCACTCCTCGCGCCGCCCGGCCAACGCTCGCCGGGCGGTGTTCTTTGTGCCGGTACTGTTTGTACCGCTACGAGGCTGTACCGCTACTAAGGGCAGCCCGCGTTGAACGCGTCCAGGAACCCGACCACATCGAAGAAGTTCCACACCCCGAACGGCGCGCCGAGATCAGCCGCCGGGTCCCGCGCGTTGTACAGCCCGATGAACGCGGCGACATCGAAGAAGTTCAGTTGCCCGAACGGCTCTGCCAAGTCCGCGGCGCACGCGCTCGCGCAGCCGCCCTCGGCGCGGATCATCCATGCGCCGATGAACGGTGAATCGCTCATCCGCAGGATGAACGGCGACGAGCCCAGATCGTCAAGGTTCGGCTCCGGGTTGTAAAACAACCAACTCAACGAACCGGCGCCCTCGCCTTGCGGGTCCATCCGGGCCGGGTTCGCACGCTGTATCACGTCCATCATCACCGCGACAAAGAACGTGCCCTCAACCGTCGCGGGCGAGTCGAGGCGGAACGACAGGAACGTGTTGGGCCCCTCGTCCGTCCACACCCCGGCACCCGTCGAGACGAGAACCGCGTCGGCCGGGTCGCCGTCGTCGTTGGGATCCTCGAGCACCGCGACGGTCACCCCGTCGGGCCCCGTGTTCCCGTCGTTGTCCGAGATGTCCCCGAACGAGACGAAGACCTCGAAGATCGTCTCGAACCCGGGCTGGGCCTCGAACGTGTTCAGCCAGGTCATGTTCGCGTCGAACTGGCTCGGACCGATCGTGAAGTTGCCGGCCCCGTCATCCAGCGCGTACTCGACCAACGCGTCCGAGGCACGGGACGGCCGATCCAGACAACCGAGCACGGCAACGATCGACACGAACAAGAGCTTCGGGTTCATCTGGGCGGTTCCTCCGGAGAGGAGCCTAGCTGGTCTACGGGCCCGCGTTCGAGAACGCGCTGATGAAAGCGGCCACGTCGAAGAAGTTGAGTTGACCGAACGGCTCGGCGACATCCGCCGATGCGTCGCCGTTCGTGAACGCGCCGATGTACGCGGCCACGTCGAAGAAGTTCAGGACGCCGCACGGCTCGGCGATGTCGGGGTACTGGCCCGACGCACGCTGGGTGAACACGAGCCGCCCGATCCGACCGTGACCGGCGAACGGGGACTCACCGGTGATGTTGCGGATCGGCTCCTGCGGGCTGGTGTCCTGGTTGGGTGAGGTGTAGTTCGTCCCGCTGTCCGTGCCCGCGTCGTACGCCCAAAGATCGGCCTCCACGACCGGGATCCACCCGCTGTCATCCCGCAGCGCCAGCCCGTGCACGCCCACGAACCAGTCCGGGCTCGGCGCGATCATCGTCACGAGCGTGACCAGCGGGAAATCGGCGGCGACGTCCAGCGACGCGCCCGCCTGCCCGGGCGACAACGGGACGCCCCCGCCTGAGACCACCGAAGCGGCCGTCCCCTGCCCGATCGCAGCGCCCACCTCGTTCCGAAGCGGGCCGGTCCCGCCCGTCTCGGCCATCCGCTCGATCCCGGGCGACGCCAGCCCGCCCGGCTCCCAGAACGAGACCGCGTCCGAGTGCGTCGCGCCGATCAGCGGCGAGAAGTGCGGATCGCCCGGGAACGCCGTCGGGTGCGTCCCCGCGCTCCACTCGGCGATGAACACGACGTCGTAGGTCGCGACCGGAGACTGGCTGTCGAAGCACTGCGCGCCCGCCGACGACCCAAACAAAGCGATACCACCCAGCAGCCCGAACCCGGTGCGGACCAATCCCGTGCAACCCATGACGCTCCCTTCACCCTTCGATCGATCTCGCCCGGTGGCACCGCGCCACGGTCGACGCCCCAACCAGCCCGCGACCGATTTCATTCCCGGGATGTCCGAATTCCATCCCCGCGACGCCCCGGATCCCACCCCGGGGCTTGACGCGGCCCGCTCGGGCCCAGACACTTGCCATCCCGCGGCAGAGCACCGTGGGAGGCACCGGGCACGGAGGTCCGGGCGACCGGGGTGTACCTTTTCTTGGGGCACGCCGATCGCCGCCCATCGCCAGACGCCTGCCACCGAGCCGGGTCCGACACCGGATCAGGGCAGAACCGATCGGTGTGCGGCACGAATACTCTGGTCCGCGGGCGATGGGCCCAAGGGCCGCCTCGCCCGATCGGCAACCTGCCGACACCACCGCAACCACCTTTCGACTCGGAGCGTGAGAACCTATGGCAGCCCGCACCGGAGCAAGCATCGGCGTCGCCGTCACGATCACCATCCTCGGGCTGCTGTCCGTCGGGCTGTTCGTGACCACACTCGTCTTCTACGGCCAGGCGCAGCGCGCCAAGGGCGACCTCCAGACCGCCCAGGACGAGTACGCGGAGTTCATCTCCGACGCCCAGCGCGAGCACGCCACCGTCCGGGCCGTCCTCGACGAAGCCCGCGGCGAGCGCCGCTCGGTCGTCGAGCACCTCATGCTGACCCGCGCCGAACTGCTCAGCGCCACCTCGGGCGACCAGTCCATGACCCAGGCCGTGTTCAACGAGCGGCTCGGCGCCATCGAGGGCGCCGAGAGCCAGCCCCTCTTCGATCTGATCGACGCCAAGAATGCGGAGATCGCCCGACTGATCGAGCGGGCCGAGGTCGCCGAGGAAGGGCGCCGCACCGCCCAGATCGCCGCCGAGAACGAGGCCGAGCGTGTCGCAAACATCGAGGCCGCGTTCGGGAGCCGCGGCGAGATGCTCCAAGAGGACGTCGACGGCGCGATGGCCCAACTCGTGCAAGCACGCGACGGCTACAAAGACCTCGCCGACAAGCTCGCCCGCCAGATGGAAGACTCCAGCGCCGAGTACGAAGCAGAAATCGACGAGCTCAACGGCACCGTTGAGTTCGTGCAGAACGAGCTGACCGTCCTCCGCGACCAGCTCGCCCGCGCCCGAGGAGAAAACTCCGCCGACCGCGTCCTCCCGTTCGCTCAGGAGGCCCTCGTCGACGGGCGCGTCGATCAGGTCGATCGCGCGGTCAACGAGGTCATCCTCTCGATCGGCCGCCAGGACAAGGTCGTCCTCGGCATGACCTTCGCCATCTACTCCAGCCCCACCGATATCCGGGTCGACGAACTCACCGGTGAGTACCCGGAAGGCAAAGGCGTGATCGAGGTCGTCCGCGTCGAGGACGGCTTCAGCCGGGCGCGGATCGTCGAATCCTCCGACGGCAACCCGATCCTCCGCGGCGATGTCATCGCCAACGCCGTCTACGACCCCAACAAGACCTACAAGTTCGTGGTCGAGGGACTCTTCGACACCAACAACGACGGGCTCGCGACCCGTTACGAGACCGACGAGCTCGCCGCGTTGATCGAACGCTGGGGCGGCACCGTGGTCGACGAACTCACGGGCGACCTGGACTTCCTCGTGCTGGGCGCACAGCCGGTCCTCCCGGTCCGCCCCGGCCCGGACGCCCCCATCGCCGTGCTCAACGAGTACAACCGCCTGATCCGCGAGGTCGATCGCTACAACGACCTGCGCCTGAGCGCCGAGACGACCTCCGTCCCGCTGCTCAACGCGAACCGCCTGCAGACGCTGATCGGGGACTTCCCGGACTGACCCGGTCCGCGGGCGACATCGCACGCCCGCGCCCGCCACACACGCACTCCGCATGCACCCCGCACGGGCCCAGTCCGAACAGTCCATCCGCCAGCGTCTGACGCACCAAGGGATCTACGCGCTCCTCCGCGCCGGCCTGGCCCTCCCCCACCTGCTCAGCCCGCCCGCGGCTGTGCACACGGCGCGGGTCATCGGGCGTGTCTACGGCGGGCTCCCGATCAACCGCAAACGCGTCCGCGGCGCGGTCGATCGCATCGCCACCGCGCTCCCGGAGATCCCCACGGACGAACGCGAAGAGCTCGTCATCCAGTCGTACGAGCACCTCGCCATGCTCGCCGCCGAACTGACCATCGCCCCGCGGATCATCACCGACGACACCTGGCCCGAGGTGGTCGAACTGGGCTCCATCACCGAGGCCATGCGCCCGCTGATGTCGGACCGCCCGCTGATGCTGCTCACCGGGCACTGCGGGAACTGGGAGATCCTCGGCTACACCCTCGCGATGCTCGGGTACAAGATGCATGTGCTCTACCGCCCGCTGGACCTGCCCCCGGCCGACAGGTGGGTGCGCGAGACAAGGTCGCGTCGCGGGCTCATGCTGCTCGACAAGTTCGGCGCGTCCTACGCGCTCCCCGGTCTGCTGTCCAAGGGCGGCTCGGTCGGCTTTGTCGCGGACCAGAACGCGGGCGACAAGGGGCTGCACGTGCCGTACTTCAACCGGCTCGCGTCCACCTACAAGTCGATCGCGGTGATGGCGAACCGGTTCAAAGCGCCGATCCTGGTCGGCCAGGCCCGCCGGTTGCCGCCGTCGCCCGATCACCCCGCGGGCGTGCGGTACTGCATCGACCTGGCCGACTGCTTCGGGCCCGAAGACTGGGAGTCTCAGCCCGATCCCACGTTCTACATCACCGCCCGCTACCGTCGAGCGATCGAGAAGATGGTCCGGACGGCACCGGAACAGTACCTCTGGATGCACCGAATCTGGAAGAGCCGCCCCAAGCACGAACGCCTCGATAACCCGTTCCCAGACCGGCTCAAGGACAAACTCCGCCAGCTGCCCTGGATGACCGAGGAAGAACTCGAAGGCCTGGTCGAGCAGTCCGACCGCGACCGAGCGCACCTCCGCTCGACGGGCAAGACACAACTCACCTAACCCGGTGACCCACAGCACCACAGGAGACACGCATGACCACCCAGGCCCGGCTCGAGGACGTCCGCGTGCTCATCGTCGACGACGACCGCGACATCCTCGAATCGATCGAAGCCGCGTTCCTCTCGGAAGGCGCACTGACCCTCACCGCGTCCGACGGCGACGAGGCCGTCCGGCTCTGCAACGAGGACCCGCCCGACCTCGTCGTACTCGACATGATGCTCCCCAAGCGATCGGGTTTCCTGGCCCTTGAGAAGATCAAGGGCTACGAAGACGCCCCGATCGTCATCATGGTCACCGCCAACGAGGGCAAGCG
>DIYM01000165.1:0-160 GCA_002429045.1 Phycisphaerales bacterium UBA6054 | reverse complement strand
ATGGTCACCGCCAACGAGGGCAAACGCCACCAGGCGTACGGCGAGTCGCTGGGGGTCGACGCGTACATGATCAAGCCCGTCCCCCTCGGACGCCTGCTCGACAAGGCGATCGAGCTGGTCGAAGCCGCCGAAGAGAACGACGATTAACCCCCCCCCCCCC
>DIYM01000075.1 GCA_002429045.1 Phycisphaerales bacterium UBA6054 | reverse complement strand
TCCCGCTTCCCCGCCCCACCCCCCGCCCCACCCCTGATCCACACCCGTCGGAGACCAACGACCGATGAGAGCCGTGACCATGCTCACCTCGGCCCGCGGGCTGTCCGTCGGTCTCTGGGTCATGATCACGCTGATGGTGGTGTCGTCGGTCGCGCTGTTCCGTTCATCGAACGATCGGGGCGGCTCGGTCGTGATGTGGCTGTTCTCGCCCACGCATCAGCGTCTGTACGAGCCCATGCTCGAACGCGCGGGCTCGACGGTCCAGACCCCCCTGGACATCAGCCTGCTGAGCATCGCCGCGATCGAGCGGAAGATGATGTCGGGGTTCTTCGCCGGTCTGCCCACCGCGGATCTGATCGAGGTCGAGCGGGTGGTGGTGGGGCGTGCCTTCACGGGCCCGCCAGAGTCGATCGGCTTCCTGGACCTGACCGACCGGCTCGAGGACGAGGGCCTGCTCGATCAGATCAACGCCCCCTCGTTCGGGCCCTGGTCCTCGGGCGGGCGCATCTACGGGCTCCCGCACGACGTGCACCCGGTGATGCTCGGGTACCGATCGGACCTGGTGGAAGCCGCGGGCATCGATCTGAGCGTGGTCGAGACCTGGGACGACTACTTCGAGGCGATGTCGCCGCTGATGGCCGACCACGACAACGACGGTCAGCCCGACCGCTGGCCGCTCGCGTTCTGGCCGACGCAGCTCGACAACGTCGAGCTGCTGATGCTGCAGGGCGACGGGCGTTTCTTCGATGACGAGGGCCTGCCCGAGCTGAACTCGGACCGCAACGCCGAGCTGCTCGCGCGGATCGTGTCGTGGTGCGTCGGGCCCGGACGCGTGGCGGCCGACGTCGAGGATTTCACCGCCAACGGGCACCAGCAGCGCATGCAGGGCTTCGCGATCGGGTATCTCTGCCCGGACTGGATGTGCGCGATCTGGAAAGAGAACCTGCCCCCGGAAGCCGCCGGCAAGTTCAAGCTCATGCCCCTGCCCGCGTTCGAGCCGGGCGGGCGGAGGACCTCGGTCCGGGGCGGCACGATGCTGGGCATCCCGAAGGACGGCGAGCGCATCGATGACGCCTGGGAGTACGCGAAGCTGCTGTACACCTCGCCGCAGGCGGCCAGGGATCTGTACGCGGAGACCGACATCATCACCCCCGTCAGCGCCCTCTGGGACGACCCGGTGTTCGACGAGCCGGACCCGTTCTTCTCCGGGCAACGCAAGGGGCGGATGTTCATCGAACTGGCATCGGGCGTCCCGGTGCGGACCTCTTCGCCCTACAACAAGCGGGCCGTTCTTCTGGTGCGCGACGCCGCGGTCTCGCTGCGGGACTACGCGCTGGCGAACAGCGCCTTCGGCGCCGAATCGCTTGAGACCGAGTCCAAACGCCTTCTCTCACAGGCCCAGATCCAGATCGAACGGGAGATGGCACGCAACGCGTTCACCGGGGTGAGCAGATGATGGGCGGCTCGGAGATCACCACGCCCAGAGGATCGCGCGGCTCGGTGCCCGGCGGGACGGTGTGGGTCTTTCTCGCGCCGTTCCTGCTGCTCACGCTGGTCTTCGTGGTGTACCCGCTGACCCAATCGGCCGTGCTGGCAACACAGCAGACCTACGGCCCGTCCGCCAAGACGTTCGTGGGCGCCGAGAACTTCTCGGGCATCGCGACCGACCCGCTCTTCTGGAAGTCCGTCCGCAACACGCTGGTCTATGCGATGGGCAGCCTGTTCATCCAGTTGCCCCTGGCGTTGGCGTTGGCGTTGGCGCTCAACTCGCCCAGGCTCCGCGCCCGGTCGGTCTACCGCCTGATCTTCTTCAGCCCGCAACTGATGGGGCTCGTGTTCGTGTCGATCCTCGCGACGCTGATGTTCGAGAAGCAGGCCGGCCTGGTGAACCAGGCGATCCACTCCGTTCTCGGCGGCTTCGGGCCCCCCGAGGGCGTGGGCTCGTGGCTCGATTACCCGTGGCTCGAGTCCAAGGTCATGCCCACGCTCATCCTGATCTCCCTGTGGATGTACGTCGGGTTCAACATGGTGTACTTCCTCGCGGCGCTCCAGAGCGTGGACGCGTCGCTGCTCGAGGCCGCGGAGATCGACGGCGCCGGGCCCATCGCCAGATTCCGGCACGTGACCGTGCCGGCGATCCGTCCGGTGGCGTCGTTCGTGGTCATGCTCTCGATGATCGGCAGCCTCCAGCTGTTCGAACTGCCGTACGTGCTGCTCGACAACTCCGGCGGGCCGAACAACCAGGGGCTGACCGTGGTGATGTACCTGTTCCAGCAGGGGTTCGAGGTCGGTGATCTCGGCTACGCCAGCGCCATCGGCTGGGCGCTCTCGGTCATGCTCATCGGGCTGGCCCTCCTCCAGTTCTGGCTGATGCGGAGGGACGAGGCATGAGCAGCAACTCGGCCCGACTCGCCCGCGCGGCGGCGCTCCAGATCGTGCTCGCCGCGCTGGCGATCGTGACCCTGGTCCCGTTCGCGTGGCTGATCATCGCGTCGCTCAAGACCCGCGAGGATTTCTTCGCGAGCACCTTCTTCCCGCCCGGCGACGGCCCGCTCGGCATCGGGTGGGACAAGCTCACACTGGACAACTACCGCAGGCTGGGCGAGCTCGGATTCGAGCTGAACTTCGTGAACTCGATGTTCTACGCGTCGGCGACGGCCGTGCTCGCCACCCTGATCAGCGCGAGCGCGGGATACGCGCTGGCGAAGTTCCGATTCCGCGGGCGCGGCGCCGCCACGCTGCTCGTGCTCGGGCTCATCATCCTTCCCCCGACGCTGCTGATCGCGCCCGGGTACGAGCTGCTGTTCAACCTCGGGCTGCTCGACACGGTGCCGGGCCTGCTGCTCCCGTTCCTGGCCCCGGCGTTCGGCGTGTTCCTGTTCCGCCAATCGGTAACCCAGGCCGTGCCCGATCAGCTCCTCGAGGCCGCCCGGATCGACGGGTGCTCGGAGGTGGAGATCTTCTTCGCGATCGTCCTGCCGCTGGTCCGCCCGATGATCGGCGCGTTCCTGCTGATCACGTTCCTGGCGATGTGGAACAACTTCATCTCGCCGCAGATCGTGCTGCAGTCTCCGGACAAGCAGCCGCTGTCGGTCGCGATCGCCCAGCTCCGCGGGCTGTACCGCACCGACTACGGGCTCCTGATGGCCGGGACGGTGGTCTCCGTCGCCCCCGTCGCGGTCCTGTTCCTGCTGCTCCAGAAACAGTTCATCAGCGGGCTGACCTCCGGCGCCGTCAAGGGCTGACCCGGGCCGATCGCGGCCTGGCACGGTCTCCGATCGTGAGCGGCGGGTCGGCGCCTGGCACGCGAAAAGAGCGCACAAAGAAGGGCGAGCGCCCAGGACGCTCGCCCTCGTGCAGGAGACGGGATTGCTTATTCGGGGCAGCCCGCGTTGAACGCGTTGATGAAGTCGACGAAGTCGAAGAAGTTCAGCTGCCCGTCCATGTTGAAGTCGCCCGGGCAGGGCTCGGTCGGGCCGTCGCCTTCGACGAGCTCGACGTTGTCCCAGAAGGTGGCGCCCGGGGCGGCGCCGTCGAGTTGGAGGTGCAGCAGGGCAACGAGGATCTGGGAAGTGCCGGCCGGCGCGACCCCGCTGACCGACGACTGGATCCACTGGTCGGTGGGGGTCTGGTCGGGGACGATCGCTTGGGTCTCGATCTGTGCCAGCCCGTTGCCGCCCGAGTCCTGGAAGTTCAGCTGGAGCAGAACGAGGTTGCCGTCCTGAACCGCGTCGGTGGACAGGTGCTGGGCGTAGGCGCTCAGCGTGTACTCCTGGCCCTCGGTGATGCCGGTGATGGTCTGGAGGAGGACCTGGTCGCTCTGCTCGCCACCGAACTGGCCGAACATCTTGGCCGAACGCATCCCGTCCTGGGCCATCAGTTCGACGTTGTCGTCGGCGAACACGTTGTTGAACGCGTCCCAGGCGTCGAAGAGGATGAAGCCGGGGCCCGCGTCCTCGAAGCTGCCGTTCGTCATCAGGTTCTGGGCGTTCGCGCCCGCGGCGATCGCGCCGACCGCCATCGCGCCAATCTTCAGTCCACGCATTGCATGCTCCCTCTGGTTCTTGTCTCGGTTCCTGGGGCAGAAGGCCCGTCGGATAATCTGTAACTGTTACAACACTCTACCAGACGCGGGCCGCTCCGCAAGCTTTGTTTTGGCGAAAATCGCCAACATCTGGGCGAAAACCGGGATGCCGGTGTTCGCACCACGGATTCGCAGGATCGATTGTAACAGTTGCATCGGATCGGGCCGCAGGTCCCGGACACGCGGGACCGGCGGGCCCGGGCGGGATTATCGGAGCGGCACCAGATCGGCGGGCAGCGATGCCCCGTTGGAGCCGATCACCGACTTGTACCAGTGGTATGAATCCTTCGGGATCCGCTCCCCGGACACATAGTCCTGGTACACCAGCCCGAAGCGCAGGGCGTAGCCCTCGGCCCACTCGAAGTTGTCCATGATGGACCACTGGAAGTAGCCCCGCACGTCGACGCCGTCCTGCGCCGCCCGTCTGAGTTCGGAGAGGTACCGGGTCAGGAAGTCGATGCGTGCCGTGTCATGCACCTTGCCGTCCGCGTGGACCCAGTCCATCGACGCGAGCCCGTTCTCGGTGATGACGACTGGGAGCTCGTAGCGCTCGCTGAGGAACTTCGGGCCCCAGTAGAGTGCGCTGGGCTGGACGGTCCAGCGGAACATCGTCGTGGGGAACCCCTCTTCGCGGGGCACCTCGACGGGCGTGCCCGACTCGGTGCTGATCCGTTCGGCCGAATAGATATTCACGCCGAAGAAGTCGAGCGGCTGGTGGATCGTCTCCATCTCGGCGTCCGTGTACTCGGGCGCGTCGTCTCCGAACAACTCCAGCCCGTCCTCCGGGTACGAGCCCTTGAGCATGGGGTCGCAGTACCAGGTGTAGTTGAACGTCCAGCCCTTCTCGGGGACGGAGAACGTGGCCTCTCGGGCCGCGTCGATGTCCGCCTGGGACTCGGTCATGGGGACGGACAGGTTGCCGACCGGGGCGCACCCGATCATCGCGGGCTGCTTGGCCCGGGCCCGGATGACCTGCACCGACCGCCCGTGCGCCAGCAACGCCCGGTGGGTCGCCAGCAGCACGCCCTTTCTTGGGAGTTTCAGACCCGGCGCGTGCGTGCCCTGGTGGTGCCCGAGACCCAGGAAGATCTGCGGCTCGTTCAGCGTGAACCAGTGGGTCACCCGATCGGAGAGCCGGTCCACGACCGCCTTGGTGTACTCGCCGAACCATTCCGGGGCGTCCGGGTTCAGCCAGCCGTCCTTGTGTTGCAGGCAGGCGGGCATATCCCAGTGGTACAGCGTGACCCACGGGTCCACCCCGCGGGCCAGCAGCGTGTCGATCAGGCGGTCGTAGTACGCCAGGCCTTTCTCGTTGATCGCGCCGGTGCCCTCCGGGATCACGCGGGGCCAGGCGATCGACAGGCGGTACCCGGTGCATCCGAGCCCCGCGATCAGGCCCGCGTCCTCTTCCGGACGGTCGTACGACCGGCAGGCGTGGAGCCCGGTGTGCCCCTGGAAGACCCGGCCTGGGGTCTGGGAGAACTCGTCCCAGACGCTCGGGGAGCGTCCGTCGCGATCGGCCCCGCCTTCGACCTGGTACGCGGCTGACGCGACCCCCCACACAAAACCGTCTGGCATCGACATCCGGGCACTCCTCTCCCGCCCTGATCCTGAGGCGCGGGGCGGATGCTATGCGAACAGTTACGCCCCGAGCCCCCATCGGGCGAGCGTTCCAGAGCACATGTGCACCGATCGTGTCCCACGCCCGGGTCGGCTCATGGGCGAGCCGCGACCGAACGAGAAGACGCCAGCGCAATGAGCGCACCGTTCTCGGCGGCTCGGGAGACGGGCCCACGCGTCCGACCGCGGCAGCGGACGCGTCCGCCCGAGCTCGTGAATAGGACCTTCGTGACATCTTGTCCGACCCTTGATCCGGCGTGATCCGGGCGGGGTCTAGTTTGGTCGAGTCGGGCGGCACGGCCCGCCCGGGCAGAGAACCAACCGACCCGAGGAGATCCCGATGACAACGACCGTTCTGACCGCGCTCTGCGGGCTCGCGAGCGGCGTCGCCCTGGCCGGCGAGCCGACCTTCACCCTCACCATCCTGCACAACAACGATGGCGAGTCGCAGCTCGTCGACGCCGGGGGCGATCAGTCCGACTTCGGCGGCGCCGCCCGCTTCGCCACCCTCGTCCAGGACCTGCGTGCCGCGGCGTCCGATGTGCCCGCCGGAGGCTCGCTGCTGATCTCGGGCGGTGATAACTTCCTCGCCGGTCCCGAGTTCAACGCATCGCTGAACAACGGCGTGCCGTTCTTCGACAGCCTCGCCCTCGAACTGATCGGCTACGACGCGGTCGCGATCGGGAACCACGAGTTCGATTTCGGTCCCGACGTGCTCGCCGACTTCCTCGCCGGGTTCTCGTCGGGAGGTCCGGTGTTCGTCTCATCGAACCTTGACTTCACCAACGAGCCGGGCGTCCAGGCGTTCGTTGACTCCGGGCGCGTTGCCCGGAGCACGATCATCAGCGTCGACGGCCGTGACATCGGCATCGTGGGCGCGACCACCCCGACGCTTCCGTTCGTTTCTGCGCCGCGTGACACCATCATCAACGACGTCGCGGCGTCCGTGCAGGCCGAGATCGATGCGCTCTCCACTCAGGGCGTGAACATCATCCTGCTCACCAGCCACCTCCAGGGCGTGGACGAGGAGATCGCGCTGGTCGCCCAACTGACCGGCATCGACGCGGTCATCGCGGGCGGCGGCGACGAACTGTTCGCTAACGCCAACGATCTGCTGATCCCGGGCGATGTCGCCGAGGGGCCCTACCCCGCCACCTCGACCAGCCTCGACGGGGCGACCGTGCCGGTGGTGGTCACGCCCGGCGATTACAAGTACGTCGGTCGCCTCGAGTTGCTGTTCGATGAAGCGGGCGATCTGATCGAGATCGGGCAGAACTCGGGCATGAACCGCGTGGCCGGTGGGGACAACCCCGACGCCGTGGATCCCGACCCGGTCGTCCAGGCCCAGGTCGTCGACCCGGTGGTCGCGGCGCTGGCAGACCAGGCGAGCAACATCGTCTACTCCACCGATGTCGGGCTCAACGGCATCCGCCCGAACATCCGTCGCGTCGAGACCAACCTTGGCAATCTGATCGCCGATTCGTTCCTCTGGGTCGCCAACGAGCGGGCCGCGGGCTTCGGGCTCGGAACCGTTGATGTCGCGATCGCCAACGGCGGCGGCATCCGCAACGACTCGGTCATCCCGCTGGGCGATGTCTCCGAACTCGAGAACTTCGGTGTGCTCCCGTTCGGCAACTTCCTCGTGGTCGTGCCCGATGTCCCGGCCGCGCAGTTCAAAGAGATCATGGAGAACGCGGTCAGCCAGATCGAGAACACGAACGGGCGCTACGCCCAGATCGCCGGCTTCACGATGGAGATCGACCTCAACGAGACCGCGCAGGTCCTCGACGACGATCTCAACGTCACCACGCCCGGGACCCGCGTCCGCGAGTTGACGCTCGACGACGGCACCGTGCTCGTTACGGGCGGCGCCCTGGTCGAGGGCGTCTCGCCCGGCGTGTCTGTCGCGATCCCCAACTTCCTGGCCCGAGGCGGCGACCAGTACCCCTTCCGCGGCGCTCCGTTCACCTCGCTCGGCACCACCTACGACCTCGTGCTGACCGAGTACGTCCGCGACGCGCTCGGCGGCTTTGTCAGCGTGCTCGACTACCCCGGCGGGGGTGAGGGACGTGTCGTCGCGATCGGCGGCGTCGATCCGGTCGGCGTGTGCCCCCCCGACCTGAACCTCAACGGCAGCACGAACTTCTTCGATATCGTCACGTTCATCACGCTGTTCCGGGACGCGAGCCCGGCCGCGGACGTCAACAACGACAACAAGCTCAACATGTTCGACGTCATGGGCTACGTGGACGCCTTCCAGGTGCCCTGCCCGTAACCACGCCCATCACGAGAACACGCACAGGGCGGGGGACGCTTCCCGAAGAGGGCGTCCCCCGCCTTTCTTTTCGTCTCGCTCATCCGTGGGTGCTCAGCCCTTCGCGTACCCGTCCGGGTTGGCTTGGAACCAGTCCCAGGCGGTGGACACCAGCTCATCGATCTCGGTGATTTCCGGGGACCAGCCCAGTTCGCGTTTGATCTTCGTCGGGTCGTTGTAAAGAGCGATCGCGTCGCCGGCCCGGCGCCCGGCTTCGATCACCTCGAAGTCGGTGCCGCTCACCCGTCGGACCGAATCGAGGATCTGGCGAACCGAGTACCCGGCACCGATCCCGACGTTGTACGCCTCGCTCACGCCCGGCCCGATGCGATCGGCGGCCCGGACGTGGGCCTCGATCAGATCCTCGACGTGGACATAGTCACGCACGCAGGTGCCGTCCTCGGTCGGGTAGTCGGTGCCGAAGATGGACATCGACGCCCGCCTGCCCTGAGCGGCCTGCATCGCCACGGGCACCAGATGGGTCTCGGGGGTGTGGTCCTCGCCCAGCACGCCGCCCCGGTCGCTGCCGGCGACGTTGAAGTAGCGAAGCATCGCCAGCGCGATGGGCTTTCCGTCGCTGCGCCGCTTGTTGGCGTAGTCGAGCAGGATGTGCTCGAAGTGCAGCTTGGAGAACCCGTACGGGGAAGTCGGTCGTTGCGGGCAGGTCTCCGGAACGGGGATCATGCCCTCGGGCGGGTCGCCGTAGGTCGCGCACGATGACGAGAAGATCACCCGGTCGACCCCGCGCCCGTCGCGCGAGGCGTCGATCGCTTCGAGCATCGCGATGCCCGCCGAGACGTTGTTGCGGTAGTACCACAGCGGGTCGTCGACCGATTCGCCCACGTAGGCGATCGCGCCGAAGTGCATGACCGTGTCGAGGTCGTGGGCGTCGATCGCCCCGGTGATCGACGCCCGATCCCCCACGTCGGCGTGGACGAACGCGAACCGGTCGCCGAACTCGGCCCCGAGCAGGCCCATCGGCGCCCGGTGCCCGCGGAACAGCGAGTCGACCGCGACGACGTGGTGCCCGTCGCGCAGCAGCCTCTGGCAGGCGTGTGATCCGATGTACCCCGCCCCGCCCGTGACCAATACCCGCATCGCTGCCTCCTGAGTCCCCGAGTACGCCCGCCCGCGGTGGTGTGTTCGGGCGATCGGCCGAGCGTATGCAGCCGCGGCGTCCAACTCCGCCCGGCGCGGACCGACTGCCCGGGCGCCCGCCCGGGATCGGCCCGTGAGGCGGAACCGCGGGCCCGGGATCCCCATAGAATGATGCGAGGCGGGAAGGATCTCGCCCGATAAGGGGTTCGGCGGTGTCGCCGCGCGGGCGCTGCCCGCGGGCGGGCGGCCCACACCGCAACGGAGCGTCGATGGCCGATTCCTTCTCCTCAGACTTTAAACGGTTCTTCGGCAAGGGCCTAGCGATCCTGCTGCCGACGGTGGTGACGCTCTGGATTCTGTGGCAGGCGATCGGCTTCGTGTACACCAACGTCGCCCAGCCGATCAACAAGGCGACGCGTCTGTCGGTGCTGTGGATCGTCCCGCAGGTCTTCGAGGAAGAGTCGCTGCCGGGCTGGTTCAGCGTGACAGACGAGGAGTTGGCCGAGTACCGCGTCTCGCAGGAGATCACGGTCGCCAGCATGGCCGACGCGCCCCTGCGTCGCCAGATCCGGCGCGAGTACCTCCGCACGTTCTGGAACGAGCATTGGTACCTCAACCTGACCGGGTTCTTCGTCGCGATCCTGCTGATCTACCTCGCGGGCGTGCTGATCAGCAACTTTTTCGGGCGCCAGATCTACAACCGCGTCGAGCGTCTGATCGCGCGTATCCCCGGTTTCAAGCAGGTCTACCCGCACGTCAAGCAACTCGTCGACATGATCATGGGCGACAAGAAGCTGGCGTTCTCGAAGGTCGTGCTGGTCGAGTACCCGTCCAAAGACATCTGGACGATGGGCTTCCTGACCGGGGACTCGCTCCGCTTCTTCGACGGCGTCGCGGGGGGGCGCGTCGTGTCGATCTTCATCCCGACCTCACCCACGCCGTTCACCGGGTTCACGATCAACGTGCTGGCCGAGAGGGTCATCGAGATCGACATGTCGATCGAGCAGGCGCTTCGTTTCGTGATCACGGCCGGCGTGCTGACGCCCGACCACCCGACCGACGACGGTGCCACCCCGGACGTGCCCCTGGGCGGCGCGATCGGGGGCGGGGGGCCGGCGATGGTGGTCGCGTCGTCGCCGGAGGCCGCCAGCGAACTGACCAAACAGCGGGCCCGGTCGATCGACCCGGGGCCGGACCCCGCCGGGGATCCCGGCACGGGCACCCCCGACCCCCCGGATTCTCGCCCCACGCGCAAAGGCGCTTAGACTGTACATTGGGTCTGCACCGGTCGCCCGCGCGGTATCGTATCGAGATGCCCGGCGGACGCCCGGGCCCTGCGCCGGCGCCGGCCGCCCGCGCCACATCAGAAGGAGTCGCGATGCGTATCAACGTTGTCGGTCGTCACATGGACATCACCCCGGCGATCGAGGGGCACGCCGAGAAGAAATCGGCGAAACTGACCAAGAAGTACGACGACTTCGTCCAGCAGCTCGACTTCACGGTCTCGCAAGAAGCCGCCGACAAGCAGGTGTTCCGCGCCGAGTTGCTCGTCGCGGTCCGCAGCCATCCCGAGATGGTCGCCAAGTCCGACGGGCAGGACGTGTACGGCTTGATCGACGAGGTGATCGCCAAGGCCGAACGCCAGCTCCAAGACCTGAAAGAGAAGCTCAAGGACGACAACCGCTGACCGGCGGCAAGCCGCGCGAACACCAACGAAACACGCCCCGGGGGTCCAAGCCCATGAAGCTGACCGAGATCGTCCAAGCCCAAGCTATCCTGCCCAGACTCGAGTCCTCCGAGCGAGACGACGCGGTCCGAGAGCTGATCGGTTCGCTGGTCCGCGACGGCGCCGCCGAAGAGGCGTCCGAACCCGAGCTCGTCGAGAAGCTGCTCGACCGCGAGCGGAAGGGCTCGACCGGGTTCGGGCGGGGGGTGGCGGTGCCCCACGTCAAGCACAAGGGGGTCCGCGAGATCCGGGCCGCGATCGGGATCTCCGAGCACGGCATCGACTTCAACGCCCTCGACAAGCAGCCCGTTTACACCGTCTTCCTGCTGCTCAGCCCGGAGGACCGCCCGGAGGAGCACCTCCAGGCGATGGAAACGATCTTCAAGAACCTGTCGAAGGACACGTTCCGCCGGTTCCTCCGCCAGGCCGGGACCCGCGAGGAGGTCATGTCGCTCCTCGATGAGGCCGACCACCAGCAGCCCGGAGGCTAACCGCACGACTGTCCCGATCTCTCACGCCCCCGCGCAGCACCGAGCGAGCCCACGTTGCCCGACACGCGATCCGCGAAAGTGACCGTTGTGAACAAGTACGGGCTGCACGCGCGCCCTGCGACGGACTTCGCCACCACCGCGATGAAGTTCAGCAGCGATGTCACCGTTCGCAACGGGGGGACCGAGGCGGACGGCAAGTCGATCATGGACCTGATGATGCTCGCCGCCACCATGGGCACCCGGCTCGAGATCGCCTGCACGGGCGACGACGCCGAGGAATGCCTCAGGCTGCTGTCCGATCTTGTCGGGCGCGGCTTCGACGAGGACGACCGCTGACCGTCTCCCCCCCCGGATGCCCCCGGGGTGCCGGGATCAGCCGATCGGCGCGGGCTCGGGTTTGACCCGCCGGACCGACCCCCCGACCGACGAGATCCGGTCTTCCAGCGACTCGTAGCCCCGGTCGATGTGGTACACGCGGTTGACCGTCGTGGTGCCCTCGGCGGCGAGGCCCGCGAGCACGAGGCCTGCCGACGCACGCAGATCGGAGGCCATCACGCGGGCGCCGTGCAGCGACCCCACGCCCGTAACCACCGCCGTGGCGCCCTGGCGGTTGAGCGACGCGCCCATCCGCTGCAACTCGGCAACGTGCAGGAACCGCTCCGGGAAGATCTTCTCGGTGATCACGCTGTTGCCCTCCGCGACACACAGCAGCGCCATGAACTGGGCCTGCAGATCGGTCGGGAACCCCGGGTGCGGCTGCGTGGTGATCGGGGCGCTCTTCAGCGGGCCCGACCGCCGGACGCGGCAGGTCCGGCGCATCGGGTCGTCGCCCGATCCGATCGGCTCGACCGAGACGCCGATCGCGTCGAGCGTGGTCGTGGCGGCCATCAACGCGTCCAGCGGGCAGTTGTCCAGGGTCAGGTCCCCGTCGGTGATGCCCGCGGCGCACATGAACGTGCCCGCTTCGATCCGGTCGGGGATGACCGTGTGATCGACGCCCGAGAGCGATTCGACCCCGCGGATGGTCAGGCGGGGCGAACCGGCGCCCTCGATCCTCGCGCCCATCGCGTTGAGCATGCTCGCGAGATCCACGATCTCGGGCTCGCACGCGGCGCACTCGATGACGGTGGTTCCTCTCGCAAGCGTGGCGGCGGACATCACGTTCGCGGTCCCGAGCACCGTTGACCCGTTCGCGCCCCCGAGGAACACCGTCGCGCCCGTCAGACGCCCGCCCGGCACCTCGGCGACGATGTCGCCGTCCTCGAGAGAGATCCTGGCGCCCAGGGCCTGAAGCCCGCGGAGGTGGATGTCGACCGGGCGCTGCCCGATGGCGCACCCGCCCGGGAGCGACACCCGCGCCCGCCCCCGTCGGGCGAGCATCGGGCCCAGCACGCAGACGCTCGCACGCATGGTGCGCACGATGTCGTACCTCGCGTGGCTCGCGCGCTCGTCGATGGTCTGGATGCAGAAGACCGGGCGTCCCTCGGTGTCGGTCTCGCGCCCGATCGCCACCCCGAGTTCCCCGAGCAGGCGGACCATGTTGCGGATGTCCGAGAGGTCGGGCACGTCGCGGAGTGTGACAGGCTGGTCGGTCAGGAGCACGCCCGCCATGATGGGCAGCGCGGAGTTCTTGGAGCCGTTGACCCGCAGCCTACCCCGCAGGCGTTGCCCGCCCTCGATCACAAACGCGTCCATCGCCACCTCCTGGAACCATCCTACCCGGTCGGGCGCCGATCCCGACCGGGGATCGGCTGTGGATCTGATCGGCACGACCGGCGCAGACGCGCCAGACGGGAGCACGGACCCAGGCGGCGCGATCCGATCCCGCAGCCCGGCGTCCCCTCTTTTCCTGATCCCGCGGGTGGTCGGTGTCCGGGTTCGTTTGCGACTCTCCACGTGGTGCCGAGCGGGCGGGTCGCCCGCGGAGCGCCGAGCACACGAGGAGGCGGCATGTTTGGGATCACATCACAACCGCCCGACAGCGGTGAACAGGGCGAACTGGCCGGGCTTCTGCCCGCGGGCAAGGGCATGCAGGCACTGCTGATCGCGGCCATCGCCGCGTCGAGCCTGTCCCTGATCTTCTCTATCGGGACCGCTGCGTTGAGCACGGGTCACGCCAACGCGGCTCAAGAACACGCCCCGACGGTTCGGGGTCAGTCCGGGACAGACAACTCCCGGGCCACGGTCGCGCCCGCCGCGAAGGTCGGGCGTGCGAACGGGTCGGGCGTCATCGACGCTCCGGGAGTCTTTGGTTGAAAGGGAACGGGATGAACACGATGAACACCAAGTCTGGTCTCAAGCTCCGCGGGTCGCAGCTCGCGGTCGCGGCTCTCGGTGCCGCCGGCGTGCTCGCCACCGCGGGGACCGCGGCCCAGCCGGGTATCGGAGATTACGTGGACGGGGAGCGCTTGCCCGAGTCCATCACCCTCACGGGCACCGTCCGCGATTTCAAGGACAAGAACAGCGAGGGCGGGCACTCCGACTTCCAGCGCAGTCCCTCCTCGGGATTCGGGCACTACGTCGGGATGGTCCAAGAGCGGCTCGACTCGGAGGGCAAGCCCGCCTTCGCGTCGACCGGGTACCGCCTCAGCTCGCAGTGGAAGGACGCGTCCGGCAACGCGATCGCGCCGCCGCGTGACTACATCGCGACCCGCTCGGGCGACCGCGCCGGATCGATCGACAACTCGCGGGTCGGTGCGCTGACCACCGAGGATGCGTTCTCCCAGTGGTTCCGCGACGTCCCCGGCGTGAACGTGTCGTCGCCGCTCGAGCTCACGCTCGTCAGGCAGGCCGACTCGGACACATACGTGTTCGACGACAAGACCAGCGAGCAGTTCGCCGGCATGGGCGGGTTCTTCCCGATCAACGGCGAGTCGTACGGCAACTACGCGAGCACCGGGAAGAACTTCCACTTCTCGTTCGAGCTCCAGACCGAGTTCACCTACCACGCCGACCAGGGCCTGAAGTTCAAGTTCACCGGCGACGACGACGTCTGGGTGTTCATCGACGGGCACCTGGTGATCGACATCGGGGGCGTCCACTCGGCGGTCTCGCAGACCATCGAGCTGGACCGCCTCGAGTGGCTCGAGGACGGCCAGGAGTACACGCTGAGCTTCTTCTTCGCCGAGCGCCACACCAGCCAGTCCAACTTCCGCATCGAGACCACGCTGCAGCTCCGCTCGGTCGAACTCCCCCCGACCGCCGGTCTGTACGACTGATCCATACCCAACCCGCGCGTCCCCGCGTGAAGATGCGGGGCCGTGTTTGACGGGCGTCGCCTATGGGCGGTCCACGGACCAGGGGTCGCCAGAGCGGCGGCCGGACAGATCGCATGCCCGTGTGTTGGTGCGAAGCCGGCCTGTGTGTCGCAGGCCGGCTTCCTCCTGCGCCCGATCAATACCCCGAGCGGAAGTTGTACGAACGCCGGCCCTGGGACCCGTCGCGACGGTTTGTCGGGAACACCCAGCGATCGGCGGTGACGGAACTCCGGTAGATGCGCTGGCGGCGCAGATCCGGAGCACGTTCCGCCGGCCAGGCGAGGCGGTCCGGCAGTGCGTCCGTGTCCCGCACGCCCATCATGCCGTCCCGCCGGGCCGTCGCGACCGACGCGTGCCGGGCCGGGACGCCCGCGAACACCGCGATCGAGGC
>DIYM01000081.1 GCA_002429045.1 Phycisphaerales bacterium UBA6054 | reverse complement strand
CCACCAATCCCGACTCGCCGCACAACAACTCACGCCCTCCCCCGCCCGCGGGGGAGGCGGCCGGCGCAGCCGGCCGGAGGGGGCCAAACCTAATCCTCGCACGCGAAGCGTGCCACACCCCCTGATGCCTGATCCCCAATCCCTGATCCCTCCCCCCAACAATCCGACATGCCCCGCGCCATCAAACTCACAACCACAGACACCGCCCGCCTCCGCGCCCTCCGGGCGCAAGCACTCGTCACCGACCCCTGGGCCTTCGGCTCGGCGCCGGGCGACGACCGCTTCGAGTCCGAGGATGCCGCCCGCCGGGCCCTGGCCGACGGGTCCCAGTCCATCTTCGCGATCGAAGCAGCCGGCTCGAACGGACAGCAGCCCCCGCTGGTCGCGATGGCCGGCATCAAACGAGCCGACCGGATCAAGCACCCGCACCTCGCCACCGTGTGGGGCGTCTTCACATCCCCCGACCACCGCGGCCGCGGTTACGCCCGCGCCGTCATGCACGCCTGCATCGACCAGGCCCGCGACTGGCCGACCATCGAACGCGTCTGCCTCGGCGTCTCGGACCGCACCCCCAACGCCCGCGCCCTCTACGAATCGCTCGGCTTCGTCCTCTGGGGTACCGAGCCCGACTGCGTCCGCATCGGCAACGAATCCGCCGCCGAGCACCACATGCACCTCCAACTCTGACGCAGATCAGCTCATCACGCGAAGCGTGATTCAATCCCTGATGGCTGATCCCAAATCCCCGATCCCTTCCCCCGCCAACAATCATGCATGGACCCCGCCGCCGTTCAACGGCTCGTCAAAGAGATCGAACAGAAGGATCTCTCCACCGCCGCCCACACGTGGCGGGTGGTCCTCTACACCCGCGCGATCCTCGAGCACTTCGGCATCGACCGCGAGACCATCGCGCTCGTCACCCAGGCCGCCGCGCTGCACGACGTCGGCAAGCTCGACATCCCCGACCGCGTCCTCCAGAAGCCCGGACGCCTGACCGACGAAGAGTTCGAGATCATCAAGCTCCACACCGTCGCGGGCTACGGGCGCATGGTCCAGATGGATGTCACCGAAGAACCCATCCTCAACCTCGTCCGCTACCACCACGAACGCTGGGACGGCAAGGGCTATCCGTTCCAACTCGCCGGCGAAGACATCCCCATCGGCGCGCGCATGTTCGCGGTCATCGACAGCTTCGACGCGATGACCAGCGTGCGTCCGTACCGGCGCGACCTGGGCGAGGACGCGGCCCGGCGGGCACTGGTCGAACTCCAGGCCGGCAGCGGCGCCCGCTACTGGCCCGAAGCGGTCGACGCGTTCGCCGAACTGTACCGGACCGGCCAACTCGACCACATCCTGCACTACTTCAACGACGAGGTGCCCCTGCCCGCGTTCGAGCAGGCCCGCGAGGACCAGTTCGATGCCATCAAGCGGCGGGCGTCGGATCTGGGCTAATGTCACCGTGCGGTCGCCGGTGCGGGCGTGCACCGTCTGCCCGGTCGGGTGTTCCCGGTCTGTCTGGAGGTTCGCATGACGCAATCAATCAGAGCCTCAACCGCGATCTCGGTGGTCGCGTTGGGCGTTTCGATCGGCGCCCTCGTGGTCGCGTTGGACGTCAAGCGGTCGGCGATACCGAGCGCGGATCTGATCCGTCAGGCGAACGAGAACACCGACAGGATGCGGAGCGGGACTCAGGCGCGTGGGATAGCGCAGGCTGTCGTGTTCTGGATACGGAACAACGGCGGCGTGCCGCCGTCCGCGGCGACATGGCGTGAGGATCTGATCGCGACGGACATGATCGACCGCGACATGTTCCGGGCGCGCGGCGCCGATGTCGAGCAGGCTTTCTTCTACCTCGAGCCGACCGCGGATCAGATCGCCTCTCTGGATGCCGGCGGCGGCGGTGATGTGGTTCTGGTGTACGAGCACCCCGATCTGTGGGGTGGCGAGGGCGGCAACGTCGCGTACCTCGATACCAGCGCCGAGTGGGTGGACGGCGCGTCGTACCGGGCTCTGATCGAGCGGCTTGGTTGGGGTGACTGAGGTTGGGGTGACTGAGGTTGGGGTGGCTGGGGTTGGGGTGGCTGGGGTTGTGGGCTAGGGGCAGCCGGCGGTGAAGTCGGCGAGGTAGTCAGCGAGGTCGAAGAAGTTGAGTAGGCCGTTGTCGTCCCAATCGGCGCGCAGCGAGCCGGCGCCGAACCGGGTTTGGAAGAGGTTCAGATCGAAGAAGTTGACGACGCCGTTGTTGTCGGTGTCGGCTGCGCAGAGGATCTGGGCGGCTTTCTCGGGGTTGAGCGGGTCGTTGGTGGAGAGGTTGATCCATCCGAAGTTCTCGGCCCAGGCGGCGCCGAGCAGGCGGCCGCGCCGGACGCGGGGGCTGGCGTCGATCGGCCCGAACGGCGTGGCGATGGTGGTGACCTGGGGGTGTGGGCCGAAGCTGATCCACCCGGCGTTTTCTGACCAGGCGTAGCCGAAGAGGTAGCCGTCGTCGTCGATGCCGACGCCGAAGGCTCCGCCGGTCTGCGTGTCGCGGGGCGGGGGGTTGGCGGTCGAGCCGAGGTTGATCCAGCCGAGGTTCTCCGACCATGCGAAGCCGGTGATGGCGGTGGTCTGGTAGGCGGGCCCTTGGGTGTTGCCGTTGCCAGCGTCGAAGTTGACCCATCCGGCATTTTCCGACCATGCGAAGCCGGTGGACTGGGCGAGGGCGGGGGTAGCGGTTGCCGCGGCGATGAGGAGGCTGATGGTGGTGGTTCGGTTCATTTGGGGCTCCTTAGGGCAGGCGTTTGTACCGGATGATGACGTAGCCTGAGTCGAACTGCGAGAACCATGCTGCGTGCAGTCCGTTTTCGACGATGGCTTGGATCGGAACGGTCGTCGTCGTGAGCTGTCCGACTCCGTTGGGTGGACCTCCAGTCTGGAGACGGGTCTGGTTGACTCGTGAGATCCAGTTGTCGGTTGTTGTTCTTCCACTGGTATCGATTGCGCCTGGGCCATCGAACACTGTGGCTGTGCTGAACATGGCCGTGACCGATTCGACATACACTCGTCCTTCTGCGATGAGTGTGCCACTGAGATTGGACGAGTGATTACCAGTGCTTGGTGTCTTGAAGATCTCAAAGGGCGCAGAGAGTTCACTCGAACCGGATTGCCCGAGGATGACCTGATCGATTTTGGTTTCGAGATCGGCGAGGCTCGGGGATGTTTCGGCGACCGGTCCGGAGGGCGGGTTGAGGGGGCCGAGGGCGATGGCGGTGGCGCCGGCGGTGATGAGGGCGGCGATGGCCGCGGACTTGGGTGTGATGTGGATGTTCATTCGTTGGCTCCTTGGAGGGGGAGGTCGGGGAGGCGTTTGTAGCGGACGGTGATTGATCCGCTCGACGTGGCTTGGGCGTTCCAAGCGGCGTAGAGGCCATTTTCGACTACAGTTCTGACTGGTGTGGTCGTAGTAGTGAACTCGCCAACGCCATTGTTACCGCTTGTCGCGAACAAATTGAATGACCGGCAGATCCATGTTCCGGACGTCACGACGCTTCCGCTTCCGATGTTGCCGGGGCCATCAAAGAGCGTTGCCTCTGCATATTGAACGGAGATCGAGTCAACATAGACACGGCCTTCAGCGATCAGCGTGCTGGCGAAGTTGTTCGTGAGTGATCCGGAAAGGGGAGCGGTGAATGTATCGAATGGTCCGTCGGTAATGGAATCGCCCGATTGGGTGGCGACGAGTTGATCGAGCGTTGCTTTGATCTCCGCGAGGCTTGGGGATGTTTCGCTGACGGGTCCCGGCGGCGGGTTGAGGGGGCCGAGGGCGATGGCGGTGGCGCCGGCGGTGATGAGGGCGGCGATGGCCGTGGCTTTGGGGGTGATGTGGATGTTCATTCGGCGGCTCCTTGCAGGGGGAGGGCGGAGAGGCGTTTGAATCGGATGGTGACGAACCCGTTGGTTTCTCTCGCGAACCATGCGGCGTACAGGCCGTTCTCGACGACCTGCTCGATCGGGGTCGTTACCGTTGTGTATTGCGCACCGATGCCGCTCCCGGAGGCGACGTAGTTGTGATAGACGCGTGCGACTGGGCTTCCGGACTGGGGGCGTCCGTTGCTGTCGATGGTCCCGGGGCCGTCGAAGACGGCTGCGATGCCGAAGGTCGCGGAGATGGAGTGGACGTATACGCGTCCTTCCGCGATGAGTTCGCCGTTGAGGTCGCTGAGGAAGTTGCCGGTGTTCGGTGCGATGAAGGACTCGAATGGTCCGGCGGTCACGGCGGAGCCGGAGAGGTTGAGTGTGATCTCGTCGAGGTCGGTTTGGAGGTCGGCGAGGCTGGGGCTGGTTTCGGCGACGGGCCCGGCGGGCGGGTCGAGGGGGCCCAGAGCGAGGGCGAGCGCTCCGGCGGAAACGGCTGCAATGATCGCGGCGATGGCTGTTGGATTGCGCATCGGGTGCTCCTTGGCGTTCGGCTTGGTCTGTTCGTGGGCGTTGTACCGCGCGGGCTTGGCGGGCCGCAAGCGGAATTCGGTCAACACAACAAAAAGAAGATAATCACCCAGATAAGGGTGATTTATGTATGAAAAAACCTAAATATGATTCCGCGCGGGCGGGCGTGCGCGTCAGAGCCCGGCGAGGGACTTGATGAGCGTGCGGGCTTCGGGCGGCACGGGCATGACGGAGAGGCGTGCCTGGCGGGTGAGCTCGAAGCCCCGGATCTCGAACCGGTCGTCGGCCTTGATGTCGGCGAGGGTGAGGCCTTTCTTGGCGGGCTTGTGGCTTTGGAGGTCGACGACGGGGCGGGCGATGTCGCCTTTTTTGTTCAGCCCGGGGTGCTTGGGGTCTTCGTAGGGTTTGGAGATGACCTTGGCGAGCCCGGCGATGCGTTTCTCGCTCCCGGTGTGATAGATGAAAGCGAAGTCGCCCGGCTTCATGCCGCGGATGCTGATGTTCGCGGCGGGGTTGTTGACGCCGTCCCAGATGGTCGTGCCGTCGCGTTCGAGGTCGGCGTAGCTGTAATCGTCGGGTTCGGTTTTGCAGAGCCAGTAGTTGGGCATGGCGTGTGTCCGTGTTGGCGGCGGCGGTCAGCGGTGGTCGGCCTTTTCGAAGCGGGTGGTGAGGGCTCGTCGGAGCTTGCCCACGGCGTCGCGGATGGCGGGCTCGAAGTCTTCGTCGTTGGCGTCGACCGCGACGGGGTCCATGCCGTTGGGTCGTGCTTCGAGCGTGCAGTGTTTGTCGCGGGGGCCCGACTTGTGCTGGCTGTTGGTGTCGGAGAGATGGACCTCGATGCGTGTGATGCGGTCCCGGAATCGGCCGATCGCGGCGTCGAGTTGGTCGCGGGCGTAGGTCTCGAGGGTGTCGGAGGGGTCGGTGTGGGCGAAGTTGAACTGGATCTGCACGGCGGGGTCCTTTTCTGTTCGGGATGTGCGGTGTCCGGCGGACGGTATGCGCGTCATCGCGGATCGGTTCGTGCGGGTCAGAGCGTTTCGACGCGGTAACGCATGGAGGACTCGAGCGTCTGCCCGGGATCGAGGATGCGGGTCCCGGTGGCGGGGTTGCCCCGGTCGAGGAGGTTGAACGCGTTGTTGACGGCGGTGCAGGGCTCGACGCAGAACCAGGGGAGCGGGGGCGCGTCGGGTGTGTCGGCCGCTCGGGGCGTGAAGACGACCAGGTGGGTGAAGGCGTCTGAGCAGTCGAGCGTGACGCGGGTGTTGGAGTGGGGGTAGGTGATCGAGGCGCGGCCGCTGAAGCCGGCGAAGACGTCGTCGAGGTTGTGGTTTCCGAGCGGGGCGCCGGCGCGGAGGCGTCGGCTGTGCTCGTCGTCGGAGGGGAGCCCGGAAGGCAGGCCTCCCTCGCAGGGGTATCGCGACGTGACGTCGGCGCGGAGGATCGGGTCTTCGGTGGCGGAGAAGAGTTGTCGGTTGAAGTGGGGGTGGTGCCCGAGGGCGGCGGGCATGGCGGTGTCGGAGAGGTTGGTGATGCCGAGTTCGACGCTGAGATGATCGGGCGCGAGTTCGAACCGCTGGACGCATGCGAATGCGTGGGGGAAGTTGGCGGTCTCGTCGGCGCGGCTGTCGTAGACGAGGCGGGCGGAGACGGGCGTGCGGTCGGTGATCCGCCAGGGGGCGTCGCGGGCGATGCCGTGGATCGCGGTGCCGTCGGGGAAGTTAGGTAGGAGTTGGTGCGTTCTTCCCTGGAAGCCGAACCGTGCGGTTTCGATGCGGTTGGTCCAGGGTGCCATGACGAAGGAGGCTGTCTGCGCGGGGGTGACGGTGCCCGTGGCGGCGCGTCGGAGGATGGGCGCGTGGGCATCGCGTGGGCCCGCGACGGAGAGGTCTGTGATCGAGGCACCCAGGGCGGGTTCGACAGAGACTCTGAGCGGATGTGCGTCGAGGGTGATGGTCACGTGTTGATTGTTGGTGCGTTGGCGTATTGGCGCACGAAAAAGCCGCGCCGGATCGGGCGCGGCCGGTGTGGATCGGGCCTGGACCGCTGGATCAGGGGGCGTTGGAAGCGGTCTGCTCGGTGGCTTCGGTGAGCGGGCAGCACGAGGCGGGCTTGTCGGCGCACTCGCTCTGGGCTTCGGTGGTCATGCTGACGGCCTGGACGTTGGCGGCATCGGTCTGGCACTCGGCTTTGTCGCTGCACGCGGACTCGCTGTCGCAGGCGGTCATGTCGTCGCAGGCGGCCTTGTCCTCGCAGGCTGCTTCGCAGCCCTCGGCGGTGTTGGCGACCGTCGTGACCGTGGCGGCGTCGGTGAGCGGGCAGCAGCTGTCTGCCTTCTCGGTCGAGCACGAGGTGGCTTCTGTCTCGGCGGTCATGGCGGCGGGGATGACATTGGCGGCGGCACGCTCGGTCGGGCAGACGCCGGAGGGGCAGCCTGTGGTCATCCAGTTGTAGCCGAGGACGGAGCCGGCTCCGACGGCGAGGACGGCGAAGACGGATTTGCTGGCGCTGATCGGCATGTGAGGTCTCCTGCTGGGCTTGCGACCGGGGGGGTCCTGGTCGGTGTGGTTGTCTGGTCTGGGCGGATGTACGGCCGGGGTTTGGCGCAGGATCCGCCCGCTGGCGGCATCGGCCGCACTGGGTGAACACTTGGGGCAAGTTCCGCATTCCCTGATGGTTGGGAATTCTGCGGGTCATGATACAGGGATGGGTCGGGCGGTGCCAGATGGGACTGTGGAGAAGGTGATGGGACGCGGGGGCGGTCGCAGGGGCCGCGCGATCGTTCCAAGCGGAGGCGCGGGGGCAAGAAGGGGTGTTACGGGGCTTGAGGGGGGTTTCCGGAAGGTGAACAGAACCGAGTATTGGATGAGCGGGTCGGCGCTCCGGGGGTTCCGGGGGGGCTCGGCGCGGTGTTCCGGGAGGTGTGCGGATGGATTCGAGAACCCGCAACAAGAACAAGAAGGGCGATGCCGCGCAGGATCTGCCCTCGGATCCCGGGGCGGAGATGAAGCTACCCAAGGCCGAGGACGAGGTGCTGGGTGCGATCGCTGGGGTGGAGCAGCAGTTGTCGGCGTTGCGGAAGGCGCACGCGGACCATCGCGACGCGATGGCCGCGTTGGCCGAGAAGCGTCGGGAACTCGCGGAAGAGTCCGAGCGGGTGCGCGAGATCGGGCGGCAGATCGATGAGCGTGGCGAGGAGCTGGAAGGGCGTGAGGAGGAGCTGACGGTCCGCGAGGTGGAGCTGGCGGAGATGCGTCAGGAGGTCGAGACGCGCGAGGGCGATGTGACGCAGCGCGCGGCGCGGATCGAGCAGCGTGAGACCAAGATTGCGCAGCAGGCCGAGCAGTTGGAGCGTCGGGAGGCTGAGGTCGAGTCGAAGGCGGAGTCGGTTGAGATCGAGGCGAAGGCGATCGAGACGCAGCGGTCGCAGCTGGAGGTGACGGCGCGGGAGTTGGGCGAGCGTGCGGGGACGCTGGAGACGCGTGAGAGCGCGTTGGCGGAGCTGGAGGCCGAGGCGGAGGAGAAGCTGGCCCGCGAGCACGAGGCCGAGGCGTTGCTCGAGGACATGCGTCGTCAGATGCAGCAGCTGGAAGGCAAGCTGAAGGGTCGCGAGCTGGAGCTGAGCGATCGCTCGAAGGCGTTGGAGGAGATGGCCGAGCGTGCGGGGACGCTGGAGGCGGAGCTGTCCCAGTCGACGGAGCGGTTGTCGGCGGCGTTGAAAGAGACCGAGGACAAGCTGTCGCGGGAGCGGAAGGTGACCGAGGGCCTGCGGGCGCAGATCGAGGTTGCCGAGGAGGAGGCGCGGAACGCGTCGGCGTCGGTGGAGCGGGTTGTTGAGCTGGAAGCGTTGCTGGAGGAGGCGCGGGCCGAGGTTGAGTCGGTGCGTGCGGCAGCGGGGGAGAGCTCGGCTCAGGCTGAGTTGATCGACGAGTTGAACGCGTCGCTGGGCGCCGAGCGTGAGCGCTGCGCGGGGCTGGAGTCCGAGGCGGCGTCGTTGCGTGAGGCGTTGTCGGCTGCCGAGGCGGGCCTGAAGGACGCCGCGGAGAGTTCGGCGGATCGGGGGGCGCTGGACGCGGCGGTGGCGGAGGCCGCGGGGTTGCGTGCGCAGCTGGAGGAACTGGCGGCGTCGGCGGACGAGGAGATCACGCAGGCGCGGGCTCAGGCCGAGGCCGCGGAGTCGCGGTCGGCGGGGCTGGAGGCGTCGCTGCGGGATGCGAACGCGGCGGCGGAGGCGGCGCGCGGGGAGATCGATTCTGCTCGGTCTGACGCGTCGGCGGAGATCGAGTCGGTGCGTTCGGCGCTGGAGCGTGCGGAGGCCGAGAAGGCGGAAGCGATCGAGAGCGTCTCGGGCCTGAAGGCCCGGCTGGATGAGGCGGAGGGGGCGATCTCATCGGCGCAACGGGAGCGCGACGAGGCGTTCGCGCGGGCTGAGGCGGCCGGCACGGACAGCGAAGAGGCGGACCGTTTGCGTGACGCGCTGACGGCTGCGATCGACCGCGTGACCGAGGCGGAGCAGAGTGCCGAGTCTGTCCGGGGCGAGTTGGAAGACGCCCGATCGGAGCTGGAAGAGAAGGCGACGGCGCTCGAGAAGATGGAGCAGGGGGCGTTGGCCCTCGAGGGCGAGAGCCGGGAGTTGAAGGAGAGGGTCCAGTCGCTGGAGATCGAACTGGAGGTCGCGAACGCGAAGCCGCGTCCGCAGATGGACGAGTTCGTGAAGACGCGTCGGATGCGGATGGGCAAGCAGCGTCGCCTGCTGCGTGAGCAGTCGGCGAAGATCAGCCGGGCGACGGGTGCGTTGCGGGATCGGTTGGATCAGTGCGACGCGGTGCTCCAGAAGCGTGGCGAGCTTGCGGAGGCGTACCAGGCGATCGTGGAGATGCGGAAGAAGAACGCCAAGCGCGAGGTGCGGGGCGGCGTGATGTTCGGCATGGTGGGGGTCATGGCGGTCCTGGGCATGCTTGGGGCCGCGTCGTGGTACTTGTCCAACGCGGTGTCCCCGGGCCAGTATGAGGCTTCGGTCGTGCTGGCCGGCGAGGGCGGGAACAAGTCTGCGTTGGGCGAGCGGGACGCGGAGGCATGGCAGGCGTACATCACTGAGCTGTCGGCGGATCCCCGTTTCCTGGAGCAGGCGGCCGAGCGGATGAAGCGGCGGGGTCTGGCGGCGTTGGGCACGGCCGGGGCGTTGGGGCGTGAGTCCAAGGAGCGTCTGGTGGTCGAGACGCCGGCGCCCGATGAGGTCCGGCTGGCGTGGCGTGGGGACGGGGCCGAGCGGACGCGTCGCGAGTTGGACACGTTCGCGGTGGCGTTGTCGAGCGTGGCGAATCAGTCGCGCGGGCGTCGTTCGGACGGGGCGTTGACGCGGATCACGCAGGAGGCGTCCGCGGGCGAGGTTGCGCTGGACACGAAGCGGATGGAGATGGCCGGGATGATGTTCGGCGGGTCGGCGGGGTTCATGCTGCTGACGGGCGGGTTCCTTTGGAGGAAGCTGTCGGCGGCGAAGGACCGGTTCGAGCGGGACGTGCGGGTGGACCCGATCCTCGACGAGTCGCAGTGGTCATCGCCCCTGGATAGCTGAACGGAGATCGTGTGAGCGAGAGATCGAACAGCGCCCCGGGCTTGGTCCGGGGCGCTTTGCGTAGGTGCGGTGTGTGCAGAAAGACGTGCGGGAGGGCGCGTGCGGAGATCAGATGGATGACATGAGCACGGGCTGGTTGTCGTTGGCGGTGTAGATGGCGAGGTTGGCGTCGGCGGGGTTGATGTGGACATCGATGGATTCGAGCCCGCCGGTGGGGATGAACTCTGTGATCTCGCGGATGATGTTGCCTTCGCTGTCGAGGACGACGAGGCGGTAGGGCTCGGCGTCGGGGGCGGGGCGGAGGTTCTTGACGAAGAGGCGGGCGGATCCCCAGTCCGCGTTGTGCCAGACGGATGCGACGGGCTGGACCGTGGGGCGGTCCGACGCGCTCACGGCGGTCATGGCGATGCGTTTGGAGTTGTCGTCCATGAGGATGGACTCGACAAACTCGGCGCCGGCGGCGTCGTAGAGCTCGGTGATGAGGATCTGGTTGTCGAGTTGGTTGTAGACGTCTCTGTTCTGGGCGGAGACGACGGTGAGGGCGACGGTGGCGGCGGCGAGCCCGATGGCGGCGGCGCGCCAGACCGGGTGCACGCGGGCGCCGCGGGGCATGGCCGGCTGGCCGAGCGGGGCGCGGGCGGCTTGGGGCGTGATCGTCGCGATGACCGCTGGGGCGGCCTGCTCGGCGAGTTGCTGGGCATCGTTCTGCTCGGTGATCGCGGCGCGGACGGCGGAGATGACGATCTCGCGGAGTTCGGGAGAGGGCTCATCGCTGGGGAGGAGGTCTCCGAGGTCTGCGAGCCGTCGGGCCTCGGCGAACACCCGTTCGCGGACGTGCGGGCTTGCGGATTGCAGCGTTGCCTCGAACTCGTGCCGCTCGTCTTCGTCGAGCATGCCGAGCGCGTGGAGGGTGTTGAGTTCGATGAGTTCCTGGATGGTCATGGTGTGATCCTGCATGGTTAGACCGTCGCTTCCTCTCCCGTGCGTTCGCGGAGACGAACCAGGGCTCGGCTGAGTGCCGATTTGATGGTCCCGAGTGGGGTCCCCAGTTCTTCGCCGATCTGGCGGAGGGTCTGCCCTCCGAGGTACGCCCGGATGATGACCGTGCGTTGGAGTTCGGGCAGCGCGTCGACGCGCTGCATGAGTTCTTTGAAGTGTTCGTCGCGTTCGGCTCGGGCGGAGATGGCGGACTCGTCCCAGGCGCCGCTCAGGGCCATCTGGTTGTCGTCGAGGGCGGTGGGTTTGATCCGGGCACGCTTGCGGCGGAGTTTGTCGACAAGGTGGCGTCGGGTGAGCAGCATGACCCAGGTGACGAGGGCGGCTTTGCGCGGGTCGTACCGATCGGCGGTTCGCCACAGGCGGACGAACACCTCTTGGACCGCGTCCTCGGCCTCGGCGCGGGAGGGCATCGACTGGAGCGCCATGCGGAACACCAGCGAGCCGAACCGGTCATAGAGATCGGCGACGGCAGCTTCTTGGTTGGTTGCGACGCGTTGCATGAGGGCGTAGTCGATGCGCTCCTGTTCGGACAGGGTGTTCGGGTCCGGCGGTGATGTGGGCTCCGGCGTGCGGCGGGGGGGTTGCCCCTCGTGTCCTTGGTCGGAGCTGTTTGAGTCTTGTTTCATATCACCCGGGTCACGAGAAGGTCCGGGGGCGAACGGCATCCACAGCCGTCGCCTTGAACTGGTACGCATCTGTCGTCTATAGGATGCCTTGGATTCGCATTTCCTGCAAGATGGTCTTCTCGGACATGGTTTTTGTTAGGGTTTCGTGCGAGTTGGGGTGAAATGGTCATGTGCGTGGGACGATGAATAGTTGTGGGAACGCGTGGGATCGGTTAGCATCTGGTTGTCGTGGTCGGCCGGTTGGTCGGTGACAGCCCTTATCGAGCAGGCGCCTGGCTCGGGCATCGGTGGAGTGCCGATCGGAGAATGGGTCTGATATGAAGACTGTGTGGGGTCAACAGAGGTTGGGCGATGCCGCGCGGAGGTCCGCGGTCGCTCGGGCGTTTACGCTGATCGACGTGCTCGTCTCGATCGCGGTGATCGGTGTGCTTATCGCGATCCTGCTCCCGTCGATCTCGCGGGTGCGTGAATCGGCGCAGCGTGTGGTTTGCGGCTCGAATCTGAGGCAGATCGGGCTTGCGGTCCATATGTATGCCGAGAGTTCGCATGATTTTCTGCCCGACAGTGTGTTCCTTGACGATCGCTTCGGGCGGGGGGACGGCGAGGGATCGTCCGCCAGCATGGACATCGTTCGGACGCAAGCCGATCCTTCGGCGGGGCGGGTGACCGGTGACTGGGACGGCCTCGGTCTGTTGTTCAAGTACGACTATCTTGCCGCGTCGAAGGTTTTTTATTGCCCGTCTCACAAGGGCAACCACGGCTTCGAGCGTTACGAGGAGTCGTGGACCGAGCGTGAGGGCGAGATCGTTGCGAACTACCAGTTCCGCGGGACCGGGCCTGATGGCCGCCGGAGGCTGATGAGGATCCAATCGTCGGCAGCGATCGTCTCGGACATGCTGCGATCGTTCGAGGACCTGAACCACGATCGTGGGTTCAATGTGCTGCAGGCGGGCCTGTCCGTGGCGTGGGTCGAGGACACCGGCGACGAGATCTCGTCGATCCTGCAGCGTCAGTCCGGGGATACCGGTGTCGATCAGAACGGCATCGTGCGCGATCTGTGGGTACGCCTGGACCGGCCCGACGACCAGCCCAAGGACTGACTGAGCCAGCTTTGGGGTGAGGTGCTCGTTTGAGCGGTCGGCTGGGCCGGCGGGCCGCGTCATGGCGGTCATCGCTGCCCGCGTCATGGATCGTCGGTGTAGGCTTGTGCTATGGCACATCGGCGGGCACATCGGCGGGCGGGCGGACGGGTTGGTGGGCTTTGGGTTCTGATGCCCTGGCTGGCTGCTTCCGCGGCGATCGGGCAGGTGGTGCCCGAGCGCTTGTACTACGGGGTGGGCAAGCGGCTCGTGGTCGAAGTGAGGCTGCCCGAGGGTGTCGGCGACGGGGAGTTGGAGGTCAGGCTGCACGACGCCGGGACGGGCGTGGTGGTCGGGTCTTCGGCGGCTGTGGAGGGGCGTGCCGATCTGGCGGGGTTGCTGCCGGAGATCTGGCGGGAGCGCTCGGAGCGAACCCGGCTGGTGCAGTTGTACGCCGATGAACGCGCGGTGGGCGCGCCGTTGGTGCTGCAGGCGTTGGTGACGCCGAACACGGCGTCGTTGGTGGATCCCGCGACGATGGAGCCGTCGATGGATCCGCGGGCGGCGGTGGTGTTCGAGGACGACCGTCTGCCGGCGTTGGCGGCGCGGGGCGTGGTGGAGTCCGCGGAGCGTGCGGTGACCTACTCGGGTGTGCGAGCATACGTCGAGCAGGAGGCGGTGCTGGAGACCACGCTGGGGGAGATGGTCTTCCGGATGCGTCCCGACGCGGCGCCGAACACGGTGTTCAACTTCATGCACCTCGTGTCGGGCGGCTTCTACTCCGATGTGATCGTGCACCGCGTGGTCGCGCTGCTGAGCAACGGGAATCCGTTCGTGATCCAGTTCGGGGACCTGTCCGGGACGGGGATGGGCGGGCCGGGATACGCGGTTGATCTCGAGCGGAGCACGCTGGGGCACGCGTTCGGGGTGCTGTCGATGGCGCGCGGGGTGGATCCGAACTCGAACGGTTCGCAGGTCTTCGTGTGTCTGTCGCGTGCCGGGACGGCGGCGTTGGACGGGCGGTACACGTCCTTCGCCGAGGCGGTGTCCGGTGCGGATGTGATCCGCGCGATCGCTTCGGCGGAGGTGGTCGAGGGAGGCGACCGCCCGGTGGACCCCCCGGTGGTCGTGCGGGCGTACCTGCGCGATGCGCCGGCGCTCGCGGATCGGGTCGCCGCGTTGTGGGAGGTCGAGGCGTCGATCGAGGCCGAGGCGTCGGCGGAGAACGCCGAGCGTTAGAAGCGGATGCGTGCGTTGATGCCGACGAAGACGCCCGGGTCGGCGTCGTCGTCGATGAGTTCGTTGCCGGCGGCGTCGAACAGTTCGATGTTGTTGAACAGCGACGCGCCGATCTGGGCTCCGAGCGTGACGTTGGCGTCGGGGTTGTACTCGGCGAAGAACGCGACGGGGACGCGTTGGTCGGTCGCGACGCCCTCGGGGATCGGGCCGGAATCGTCGAGGCGGAAGGTCCTCGAATCGAACTGTGCCCCGATGCCGTAGGTGAGGGATTCGTTGGCGGCGTACTCGAGCCGCAGCCCGGCGCGTCGGCTCGCCAGGGTCCATCGGTCGGAGATGTTCCACGTGATCTGGGGCAGGGGGACGATCAGGGCGTCGTCTTCGAGTCGGGTTCGGACGAGGACGCCGAGCCCCCAGGAGAAGGTGGGGGATTGTTTGGTGACGAAGCCGAGCGCGCCGCCGTAGATGAGCGAGTCGCCCAGGTCGGCGCCCGACTCGGCGGCGAAGCCGATGGTGCCGAGCGCGAAGTAGCTGGTGGTGTCGTTGAGCGGGGCGACGTAGCGCGCAAAGAAGTCGACGTTGGTGGCGTTGTCGAACGGGTCACCGGTGGTGGGCTCGAGCCCGGTGGCGTTGCTGAAGTCGTACCAGGATTCCTCGGCTTCGATCCCGGCGGTGAAGCGGGAGCGTTCGGCGACGGCGAAGGTGGCGGAGAGGTCGAGGCGTGCGCGTGCGATCGAGAGGTCGCCCGGGCCGGCGTCGAGGTCGGTCTCGAACCCGTACCACCCCTGGAGCGTGGAACTGAAGGTGACGCCCCGGGGTGGGTTGGTGATCTCGGCGGGCGGCTGGCCGGTTCCGGGCGGGTCGCGCTCGGGCTGGTTGCTCTGGGCCTGCGCGTGCGATGCTGCGGCGGATGCGGCGAGGGAGGCGGCGAGGATGCGGGTGGTCGTCATTGGGGCTCCGGTCGTGCTGTCGCTCGGGTACGCGTGGGCGACGGGAGCGATTCGGGCAGCATAGACTTTTCTCTTGGCGTGCGCGGCGTCAGCCGGGCGCGACGGGGCGCTAACTCAACTGGTAGAGTGCCAGCTTTGCAAGCTGGAAGTTAGGGGTTCGAGTCCCCTGCGCTCCATTCGATCGATCGGCGACGCGGTGGGTGAGCTCAGGCGTCCGGGCGGAACGAGTAGGCGATATCGGCGTTGCCGAGCGGTTCGCGCGGGTCGCTCAGGTCGACGCTGACGACGCGGGCGGTCTCGTGCTGGAGCGTGGGGGCGGCGGGCCCGTGGAGCAGGACGGCGACGAGCTGGGCGATCAGCGGGTTGTGCCCGATGACGACGGCGTGCTCGCAGCCGACGAGGTCGGAGATAACGTCGAGGTAGTCATCGATGGTGCGATCGGCGGCGAGGCGGTCGTCGATCTGGGATTCCTGATCGAGGGCGGACCAGATGTGCTCGGCGGTCTCGCGGGCCCGCAGGTACGGGCTCGAGAGCACGATCCCGGGCGGTGCGTCGAGTTGTGCGAAATGGGCGCCGAGGATCTCGGACTGGAGGTGGCCGCGTTTCTTGAGCGGGCGGTCGGCGTCGGTCCCGGTGGGGGATTCGTGGCGGGCTTTGGCGTGGCGGGCGATCGCGAGGCGCATGGGTGGGGGCATCGGGTCGGTCAGGTGCTGGGTGCGGGTGCGGCGGCGTCGCCGAGTGTGTGCCCGAGCCAGACGGCGAGCGGGGCGAGTGAGACGGTGGCGAGGATGTAGGCGAGCGCGAGCCCGATCTGGGCCCGCCCGATCAGGCTGACGGTCTCCCAGCCTACCGACGAGAGCGTGGTGAAGCCGCCCAAAAAGCCCACGATCAGCAGCAATCGGTGTTCTTCTCGGATGGTGATGCCCAGGCGTCCCCAGACGAGCCCGATAAGCAGGCAGCCGAGGGTGTTGGCGGCGATGGTCGCGGCGAGGTGGACCGATCCCCAGCGCGGGTGGGTGTCGGAGGGCGGGAGGGCGTGGGCGATGGCCAACGCGAGGGCGTAGCGGGCGGCGGACCCGAGCCCGCCGCCGAGGAAGACGAGGAGGAGGTTGCGCATCGGGG
>DIYM01000080.1 GCA_002429045.1 Phycisphaerales bacterium UBA6054 | reverse complement strand
CGTCTCCGTCGGGCGTCGCCCCGGATCCCGGCGCGACAGAGCGTGCGGGGGGGGGCGGCGCGATCCGCGCGGCCTTCAGCGGTGCGGCCTTCGGGGGCGTCGCGACGGCGGTGTCGCCGCCGCCCTCGGAGGTGTCCTCCCCGGCGCCCGCGGCCTTCTTCGCGCGTCGCGGCTTCTCATCCCGGACCTTTTCTAGATCCACCCTGTCGGATTGCTCGACAGCGGTGCTGGCACCCGCTTCGGACGCGAACCATTCGCGGACCGTCTGCTCGAGACCGACGGAAACCGTTGACATGTGGTTCTTGATCACCGTCGCGGGGATGCCCTCGGCGTGGCACTTCTCCACGACCGCTTTGGACTTGACGCCCAGTTCCTTGGCGATCTCGAATACGCGTTTGCTGGCCAAATCGTCCTCCGGGGCGTGCCCGATCGTTCCTGTCCGTCGCCCGTCCGACCGTCGTAATCGGTCCCGGGAGTCTTACCGTTTCTCGTCGCCGTGTTGCCGTTCGGGCCGGACCGGCCCGGCCTGTCTCGTATCAGTCCTGCTGCTGCGTCTCGCCGCCCCCGCCCAAGATGTCGTCGGCCCGAGACTCGGACGCCTCGTCCGCGACAGGGGCGGCACCGAGGATCGCCGAAGCGGCGGCGTTGGGATCGGCGTTGCCGTCCTCCCCGCCCGTGGCGCCGGCGAGGATCGCGGCTGTGGCGTTCATCTCCTCCGCACGCCGACGCTCGGCCTCTTCCTTCTCGAGACGCTGCTGCTCGGCGACGACCTTGGCCTTCTCGGCGGCGACCTCGCACACCTTCTCGCCCAACTCTTGCTCGATCTCGAGTTCCTCGACGAGCACGTCTAGCCCGACCTCTTCGATATCGAACACGCTGATCATGCCGAGCGCCGCCAGGCGATCGACCTGCTGGTCGTCGATCCCGTCGATGCCGGTGAGCGTCTCCGAGAGGGTCTCCAGGCCCTTGCTGAACTCTTCGGGCGTGAGGATGTCGACGTCCCAACCGGTCAGGCGCGCCGCGAGCCGGACGTTCTGGCCGCGTTTGCCGATCGCGAGGCTCAGTTGATCGTCCCGCACCACGACCGTCGCCCTGCCCAACTCGAAGCACAGCGAGATCTCCTCGACCTCGGCGGGTTTGAGGGCGTTCGCGATGAGGATCTGGCTGGACTCGTTCCAGCGGACGATGTCGATCTTTTCGCCGTTGAGTTCGTCCACGATGGTCTTGATCCGGGCGCCGCGGACACCGACGCACGCGCCGACCGCGTCGACCTTCGAGTCGATGGAGGAGACCGCCATCTTCGTGCGGTACCCGGCCTCGCGTGCCATCGCCTTGATCTCGATCGTCCGCTCGGCGACCTCGGGGACCTCCACCTCGAACAGGCGTCGGATGAAGTCCGGGTGCGCCCGGCTCAGGTAGATCTTGGCCTGGTTGCCCATGTCTTTGACGTCCAGGATCATCGCACGGACGCGATCGTTGGCGCCGAACTGCTCGCCCGGGATCTGCTCGCTGCGGAGCATGACGCACTCGGCGCGATCCACCTGGACGATCAACGCGCCGTGGTCGTACCGCTGCGCGACGCCGTTGACGACGGTGCCGACACGCCCGCCGTACTCGTCCAGCAGCGACTCGCGTTCGTCATCACGGAAGCGCTGGATCATCACTTGCTTGAACGTCTGGGCCGCGATGCGCCCGAGTTCTTCGGGTTTGAGGTCCAGCGGGTCCCCGTAGCGGTAGATCGAGATATCCCCGTTCATCGGATCGACGTTGCACTGGAACTCTTCCGCGTCGAGCGTGCCGAAGAACTTGCGGCACGCGGTCACCATCGCCTGCTCCAGATCCGAGATGAGCAGCTGGCGATCGATCCCGCGGTCGCGGGCGATCGAGTCGATGATGCGGATCATTTCTTGGGTGTTCATGTCGTCGTTCCTGATGTCCGCCGCGGCTCGCGGCATGGGTTGTCTGGATGTCTGCGGGGGCATCGTCCGATGCCGTCAGCCCGCCCGTGAGGCCCGGGATCGGCGGGGCTCAAAAGCACGAAAACCGCGGGTCGCTGAATGACCGCGGTCCGACGCGTCGGCGGTGGGGAGGCTCCCCGTCCGCCCGGGTCAGGATGGACGGACGCTCATCGCATCGCCATCACCCCGGGTCGGGGGTGCCCGAACTCAGTCGGGCGCCGTTCAGCCAGCATCGCGGAGGACCATGGTCACACCAACTCTCCCGGGCGACCGACCATCGGCCGCCGTTTCTCATGGCATCGTAGTTCGGGTGGCGTGGTCCGATCAACCGGACGCCGGCGCCCGATTGCCGACCGAGGGCCGGCCCGGTTCAGGCGTTCGTTCCCGCGGCGGCGTCCCCAACTCCAGCCGGGTTCTCGTCATGGGCACCCACGCGATCCCGGCGCGCCCCGGGTGTCAGCTTCGAGAGCACCCGGACGGCCCGTTTGCCTCGGTGCTGCCCGATCTCCGCCTGGTACTTCGCCTCCCCCGCGATCAGCACCGTGGACGGTGTCCGGTTGTTCTGTTCGGTCACGATCACATCGCCCGGCTGCATCTCGGCCAGATCTCTCAGGGTGATCGTCGTTTCTGCGAGCACCGCGGCGACCTCCAGACCCGCCTGATCGAGGTTCCGCTCGATCCGCTCGGTCACCGCTCGTGCCGCCTCGTTCCGCGATACGGCGAACCAGCTCTGGCTGCTCAGTTCGTCCATCACCGGCTCGATGACGTTGTACGGGATGCAGAGGTTCATCGTGCCCGCGCGGGTGCCCATTCTCAGTTCCAGCCCGATCACCATCACCACCTCGTTCGGGGGGACGATCTGGACGAGCTGCGGGTTGGACTCTTGGGCCACGACCTCGAACTTCATCGGCCGGACAGACTCCCACGCCTCGCCCAGGGACGTCAGCCCCCGGCTGATGACGTTCGAGATCAGGCGCTGCTCGATCGGGGTCATGGGACGCTGCGGGATGAACAGGTCCTGGTTCGTGCCCCCGAGCAGGCGATCAATGATCGGGTAGATGATCAGCGGCGAGATCTCGAGACACATCTGCCCCTCGAGTTCATCGCTCTGAACCAGGTTGAAGCTCGTCGGGTTCGGGAGCGCACCGATGAACTCGCCGTATGTCATCTGCTCGCACGTGGCGACGCGGACCTCGACGATCGTGCGCATGAAGCCCGAGAGCGACGCACCGAAGTTCCGGGCGAACGACTCGTGCAGGGTCTGGAGGGCAAGCATCTGGTCTTTGGCGACCCGCTCGGGGCGTTTGAAGTCGTAGCCGCGGACCTCCAGCGTGGCGGGATCCTTCCCGCTGCGCGTGAAGATCTGAGCGTTCGCGGCGGGCTCCTGGATCTCGCCGGTATCGACGGCCGAGAGCAGGGCATCGACCTCGTTCTGATCAAGCATGCCCGGCTCCTGATCCATCACGCGCGGCCGCCGCGCCGGCGGACCGCCCGCCTCACCACCCGACTATCGGTCCGTGGGGGGGCGATCCTTGATCCGAGCCGGCCCGCCCGGCCCGGGCTGACCGCGGGGCCCCGAGGGTGGAACAATCACCCATCGGTGGGCGTTCCACGCCCGCACGAATCCAGGAGCCACCATGCGCCACGTCCTGCTCATCCTCGCGACGCTCGCTCCGTTCTGGGCGGTTTGCCCGGCGATCGCCCAGTTCGGCGACCCCGCCGGCGGCTCCTTCGATCGGTTCATCTCCGATGAGCCCGACGAGCCGGTGATCGTTTCGGCCCGGGCGTCGCTGCCCGCGTACCGGCCCGGAGATCAGGCGGTGATCGCCGTGGTGTTCGAGTTCGCCGAGGCCTATCACGCCTGGCCCAACGTGCCGGTCATCCCCGAGGCGTTGGGGGAGTTCTCGGCGATCCCGACCGTGATCGAGGTCGCGGGAGACGAAGGCCTCGGCTTCGGACGGATCCAGTGGCCCGAGCTCTACATGGCAAAGGTCGACTTCCTGTTCACGGGCACGCCCGTGGAGATCCCGTCCTACGGGGGGACGTCGATCGCGTACATCCCGGTCCGGATCGATGACGATGCCGCCCCCGGGCCGCGTTCGGTCGAGTTGACAATCACGTACCAGGCCTGCAACGACACCACGTGCCTGCTGCCCGAGACCGTCTCGCGGACGGTTCTGCTCGAGATCGGCGAACAGGCCGCCGACGCGCTGCCCGACGCTTCGTTCGCGGGGTTCGACCCGTCGGTGTTCGCTGACCCGGACGCTTGGGGCGCGGACGCACTCGAGCCGGTCGGGCGCGACGCGCCGAAGAGCAAGTTTCTCGGTCTGGTCGAACTGCCCGGGCCGGGGACGATCGGCGGAGTGCTCGGTCTCGCGTTCTTTGCGGCGATCGGGGGGCTCGTTCTGAACCTGACCCCCTGCGTGTTGCCGGTGATCCCGATCAAGGTCATGACCATCTCCCAGCACGCCGGCGAGAGCAGGGCCCGGGCGCTCGTGCTCGGGGTTTGGATGGCGCTCGGGGTCGTGGCGTTCTGGCTCGCCATCGGGGTGCCCGTTGCATTCATCGCGACCGTGACCGACCCGTCGATCGTGTTCGGGATCTGGTGGGTCACCCTGGGCATCGGGGTCGTCATCCTGGCGATGGGCGTGGGCATCATGGGGTTGTTCCAGATCAAGCTGCCGCAGGCGGTGTACAAGGTGAACCCGAAGGTGGACTCCGCGCAGGGCTCGTTTATGTTCGGCGTGATGACCGCGGTGCTCGGGCTGCCCTGTTTCGGTTTTGTTGCCGGCGCGTTGCTGGCCGGGGCGGCGACGATGCCTCCGGCGGTCATCATGGCGATCTTCGGGGCGATGGGCGTGGGGATGGCGCTCCCCTACCTGGTGCTCGCGGCGTTGCCAGGGTTGGTCAAGAAACTGCCGAGGACCGGGCCGGCGTCCGAACTCGTCAAGCAGGTCATGGGGCTGCTGATGGTCGCGGCCGCCGCCTACTTCATCGGCGCGGGGGTGCTCGCGCTTCTGTCGGGCATGGGGGTCACGCACAAGCTGCCCTGGTGGGGCAAAGCGGTGCATTGGTGGGCGATCGCCGTCGCGATGGCGATCGC
>DIYM01000054.1 GCA_002429045.1 Phycisphaerales bacterium UBA6054 | reverse complement strand
CCGCCTGTTCGGCGAGGGCGAGCTCTGGTTGCGCTGGGGGGTGCCGATCGGCTCGCTGCTCGGCGTCCGTGTCCGCGTGCACTGGACATTCGTTGCCCTCACGGTTGTCGGGCTGATCATGTCGCTGCCGTTGCATCAGAGCGGTTTCGGGTTCCGGCTCGCCGGGCTCGGGGCGTTGCTGCTGCTTGTGATGGCTCACGAGTCCGCGCACGTGCTGGCGTGCCGTCGGGCGGGCGGGGAGACCGACGAGATCATCCTCTGGCCGCTCGGGGGGCTCGGAGAGCATCATGTCGCTCGGGATCCCTCGGACGAGGCGCGGGTCGCGCTGGCGGGACCGGCGCTGCACGCCTTGCTGTTGCCCGTGTTCGGGTTGGCGCTGTTCGCGGTCACGGGTTCGTGGGGCGCGGCGTTGCCAAACCCGCTGGACGCCGGGCGGTCGATGTTCCGGCTGTCCGGGCCCGACGGGACGCTGTCGTGGTGGGTGGTCCTGCTTTGGTCGTTGCACGCCGGGAACGCCCTGCTGCTGGTGTTCAACCTCTTGGTGCCGATGGCGCCTTCGGACGCGGCGACGGTGCTGCGATCGGTGCTCTGGAAGCGCGGGGGCTATCACCGGGCGCGCTGGCAGGCGGCTCACGTGGGGTTGGTTTCGGCCGCGGCGCTGGTGCTGACCGGGGCGCTGGCGGTGGACGGCAAGCCGCTGATCGCGATCGGGGCCTTCGGGGCGGCGGTGTGCTGGGCGGAGCGGAAGCGCCTGCAGTTCCTGGCGGGGGATGATCCGCCGTCCGATCCCGCGGTTCACGATGCCGACGCCGAGGGCCCGGGCGAGCCCGACCGGGCGGAGGTGGACCGGATCCTGGACAGGATCTCGGAGGTCGGCATGGACGGATTGTCCGGGCGGGAGCGGCGGGTCCTCAAGCGGGCGACCCGGCGCAGCCGAGAAACGGAAAGCGGATCCCCGGAATCCGACGAATAGGCGGCGACGCGACCGGCGAGGAGACTCATGGGCATCTACGACCGCGATTATCAGGCCTCGCCCTCACGCGGGGGAGGGTTCGGCGGCGGGTCGGGGATGCGTGCTTCGGGCCTGGGCGGGTTCTCGGCGTGGTCGGTGAACTCTTGGATCATCATCGTGAACGGTGTGATTCACGCGTTGGCGCTGACCGTGTTTTCCCAGCCGGGCAACTGGTCGCTGCTGCATCAGATCGGGCACTTCTCGACCTTTGAAGGGTTCCAGCGCCTGCAGGTCTGGCGTCTGGTCACGTTCCAGTTCCTCCACGCGCCCGACAACCTGTTCCACATCCTGTTCAACATGTTCGGGATGTGGGTGTTCGGGCCGATGGTCGAGCAGGCGCTGGGTCGCAAACGGTACCTGGCGTTCTATCTCACGTGCGGTATCGCGGGCGGGTTGCTGTACTTGGTCCTGAATCTGTGCGGGATTCTCGGGCTGAACCTTCCCGGTGCGTTGAACGTGAGCAATGTAACGCCTCTGGTCGGTGCTTCGGCCGGTGTGTTCGGCGTCATCGTTGCCTGCGCGTACATCGCGCCGGACGCGCGAGTGCAACTGTTGTTCCCTCCCATCCCGCTGAAGATGACCTGGATGGCGTACGGCTATGTCGCGCTCGCGGTGTTCAATCTCCTCACCGGCGGCAACAACGCGGGCGGCGACGCGGCCCACCTCGGCGGGGCGATCGCCGGGTTTTTCTTCATCCGCAACCCGCACCACCTGATCGATTTCTTCGACGTCTTCAACGACTCGCGCCCCAAGAGGGGCGGCGCGAAGCGGGCGCGGTCATCGAAGCCGCCCAAGAAGCCGAGGGCGTCGTCCACGGACGAGGTCGATCGGATCCTCGACAAGGTCAGCCGCGAGGGCATCGCGTCGCTGACGGCGAGGGAGAAGAAGATCCTCGAGAAGGCGAGCCGCGACCGGCGTTAGGGCGATCCTGCGCGTGCTACCGTGTCGCGATGGCGTCACCACTGCGATTCGAGATCGGTGCCCGTTCCGGGCACGCGCGTGCCGGGACGGTGACGACACCGCACGGGGCGTTCGATACCCCGGCGTTCATGCCGGTGGGGACCCGGGCGTCGGTGAAGGGCATCCAGCCACACATGGTCAGGCAGACGGGCGCCCAGATCCTGCTGAACAACACCTACCACCTGATGCTACGCCCGGGCTCGGCGTTGATCCAGCGGCTCGGGGGGGTGCACGCGTTCATGAACTGGGACGGCCCGATCCTGACCGACTCGGGCGGGTACCAGGCGTACTCGATGGCCGACATCAACGCCATCGATGACGACGGGGTGTCGTTCAAATCGATCATCGATGGGTCGATGATCCGAATGACGCCCGAGTCGGCGATGAAGACCCAGAACGAGCTGGGCCCGGACATCATGATGGCGTTCGACGACTGCCCGCCGTCGGTCGATCCGGATGCCGCGCCGATCAACCAGACCCGGCTCCGTCACGCGACGGTCCGCGACTCGCGTCGGGGCGCGTACGACCACGAGGCCCGCCTGGGGCTGGCGAACGAGCGGACGGTGCGGTGGCTCGAGCGGTGCAAAGCCGCCCACGCCCGCCCCGACGAGCAGGCGCTGTTCGGGATCGTGCAGGGCGGGACCGATCTGGGGAGGCGCGACTGGTGCGTGGAGCGGATCGCGAACATCGATCTGCCCGGGTATGCGATCGGGGGGGTCGCGGTGGGGGAGTCGCCCGAGGACATCGCCCGGGTGGTCCGGCATACGGCCCCGAGGATGCCGGCGGATAAGCCTCGATACCTCATGGGCGTCGGGTACGAGCGGGACATCACCGCCGCGGTTCTCGCCGGGGTCGATATGTTCGATTGCGTGCTCCCGACACGCAACGGGCGGAACGCGAACGCGTTCACATGCGAGCCCGGGGAGAAGGGGCAGATCCGGCTCAAGAACGCCCGGTTCTCCGAGGATGTCCGCCCGCTCGAGCCCGGGTGCGACTGCCCGGCCTGCGATCCCGGGGCGAACGGCTGGGGGACCTTCGAGGGGCGTCCGTTCAGCCGGTCGTACATCCGGCACCTGTTCGCGGCCGAGGAGATGCTGGGCCCCATCCTGGTGACGCTGCACAACCTCCGGTTCTTCCAGAGGCTGACCGCTGATCTGCGGGACGCGATCCGGCGGGACGACTGGGGCGGGTTCGTCCGTGTGCGTCCGCATCTGTCGGATCTGGTCGAACTGGCCGGGGTCCGGGTCGGGTGCTAGCGGGTCGGGGGGTGTTTGGTGAACGGCGGTGCGGGCGGGTCCCAAGAATCGAGGGATGGCAGCGGTTCGGGTGTCCTATGATCCCGACCCCGTAAGCCACGGGGCCCGGAGACGATGCGCCGATGATCGAAATACCCGCCTCCCAGGTGATGATGTGGTCGACCGTTCTCGTGCAGGAGGGCTCGGGGGTGCTCGGCGCGCCGTCGGGCGGGGCTGGCGGCGCGTCCCCTTCCGGGGCCGGCGGCGCCGCGGGCACCCAGGCCCCGCCGCCCGGGGGGCTGGGCTGGTTCATGCCCATCCTGGCGGTGTTCATGGTGTTCTTGATCATCTCGACGATGATGAGCGGGCGGAAAGAGAAGAAACGCCGCGCCGAGATGCTCGCGTCGATCGGCAAGCGTGACCGCGTGCAGACCGTGGGGGGGATGATCGGCAACATCATCGAGATCAAGGGCGACGAGTACCTGCTGGAGACCGATCGCGGCACCAACAGCCGGGCCTGGATCGCCAAGACGGCGGTCTCGACCGTGATCCGGTCGGCGAACAAGGGCGGCGATGTGTCCGACCACGCCACGGAAGCGCAGGGCGAGACCGCCAGCGCCTGATACGCGGCGGGGGTCCCGCGCCCGCCGATGACCTGAACGTGCAGAGATCAACCCGGGCCAGGCCAGGACGGCAGGCCCGCGATAGACCCGAACCCGAGGCTCGCCCGCCATGCGGAACCTGACACGCAACATCTTCATCTCGCTCACGCTCGTCGTGGTCGCGCTCTTCGCGATGACACCCCCGAGCGAGAACGTCCAACTCGGCAAGGACCTCCGCGGCGGCTCGTCGCTGATCTATCAGGTCCAGGTCGAGCGGACCGAGAGCCCCGACGAGGTGATCCCGAAGGTCATCGACGTGCTCAAGCGTCGTATCGATCCGAACGGGCTGTTCGAGATCTCGATCGTCCGCCAGGGCCAGGACCGGATCGAGATCACCATGCCGCTGCCCGGGGAGAGCGTCAAGGCGCTCCGGGAGGCGTTCGAGACGGAACTCGCCAAGCTCGAGGTCGCCTCGGTCACCCCCCAGCAGTTCGAGCGGCTCATGCGGATGCCCCCCGAGGAGCGGGCGGGCGAGATCGATCGGATCGGGGGGAACAACGAATCGCTGCGCCGGGAGTTGATCGACGCGGCGGAGTGGTACGACCTGGCGCAGTTGCTGCGGGCGCAGATCAAGCTTCTGGAAACAAGCGGTGCGCCCGATTCGGTGCTCGAACCGAAGGTCGAGGAAGCGGCGCGGGCTGAGATCGAGTACGAGACCGCCCGCGATCGTGTGCTGGCCGCCGGGATCCGCCCGGAAGACGTGCGTCGGGCGCTGGAACTGCCCGACGACGAGCGTCAGATCAAGGACGAGGTGACCGGGGAGATCGTGACGATCGAGAGCGCCCGCGGGCGGGCGCTGCGTCAGATCAAGGAGCGTCATCCCGAACTGGTCGAGCAGATCGAGCGGGTTGAAGCCGTCTACCAAACGTACTCCGAGAACCGCGGCGCGCTCGACGACACCTCGGACCTCAAGCGATTGGTCCAGGCGTCGGGCGAGTTGAGCTTCCGCATCACGGTGGACGCGGAGGGGTCGGCGGACGCCGCGGTGACCCACCCGCAGGAGCAGGAACTCCGCGAGAGCCTGCGCGAGAAGGGCCCGCGTCAGTCGCGCGCCAGCGACGCGCGGTGGTACCGGATCAACAAGCTGGACGGCTGGTACCGCAACAAGGCGGAGTACGACGCGATCAACGAGGACCCGGCCGGGTTCTTCTACAGCCGCGGGTACGTCGTCGAGGCGTTCGGCGGCGATCTGTGGATGCTCTGCTTCGATTCCCGCGGGATGCGGATGACCAACGACGACGGGCGATGGAAGATCGCCCGCTCGTACCAGACCGCCGACGACCTGGGGCGTCCTGCGATCGGTTTCCAGATGGGCCCGGTGGGGGCCCGCCTGCTCGGTGACCTGACGGGCGCGAACGAGCAGAACAACATGGGTGTCCTGCTCGACGACGAGGTGTACACCGCGCCCAACCTGATGAGCCGCATCAGCAACAACGGCATCATCCAGGGCGAGTTCACGCCCGAAGAGATCGACTACGTTGTCCGGGTCATGACCGCGGGCTCGCTGCAGGCCAAGCTCGGCGCCGAGCCGATCTCGGAGACCACGATCGCCCCCGAACTCGGGCAGGACAACCTGGACAAGGGGCTGCTGGCGGGCGTCGTCGCCCTCGCGTTGGTCGGCGTGTTCATGGTGATCTATTACTTCGGGTTCGGTCTGGTCGCGGTGACGTGCCTGCTGGCCAACGGGGTGCTGATCATCGGTGCTCTCGCTCTCTCCAGGGCCGCCCTGACGCTGCCGGGCATCGCGGGCATCATCCTGACGTTCGGTATGGCGGTGGACGCCAACGTGCTGATCTTCGAGCGGATCCGCGAAGAGATGCGCAAGGGCCTCGATCTCCGCACATCGGTCCGCCTGGGGTACGAGAAGGCGCTCAGCTCGATCGTCGACGGCAACGTGACCAACCTGATCGTGTGCTTCGTGCTCGCCAACGTCGGCACGCAGGAGATCAAGGGTTTCGCGATCACGCTGGGCATCGGCGTGGCGTGCACGATGGTCTCCGCGTTGCTGTTCAGCCGCATCATCATCGTGCTGCTGGTCGACAAGGTGAAGGTCCGCAACCTCAAGATGCTGCCGACCTTGGTGCCGCTGCTGGAGCGGGCGCTCGAACCCAAGATCGACTGGATGAAGCTCCGCCCGCTGTTCATCGTGATCTCGGCGACGTTCGTGGGCCTCGGGGTCGTCATGGTCGCGTCACGCGGCGAGAAGATGCTCGACACCGAGTTCCTCGGGGGCACGCAGGTCACGATGTCGTTCAAGCAGGGGGAGAACGGCCAGCCGATCACGATGGACCGCTCGGAGGTCCAGAGCGCCGTGCAGGCGATCGGGGAGGCCGAGCCCGACGGGTCATCGATCCTGGCGCTCCGGTCGGCCGAGGTGATCGCGGTGGATCCGCTGGAAGGCGGGCTCGAGTCGGACACGTTCGTGATCAAGACGCTCGCCGACGACCGCCCGGAGATCGCCCGGGTGATCACCGCGGCGTTCCAGGACAAGCTCGACGCGCCGCCGCCGCTGGCGTTCCGCAACTCGGGCCAGCCCGATGCGACGGTGTCCTCGGTCGTGTTCCCGATCCTCAACCGGACGCTGGGGGAGGTTATCCAGCGCCCGGAGATCCGCAACGACGTGACCGATTACCAGGGCGGTGTCGCGATCGTCATCGACAACCTCGACCCCCCGACGTCGGTCGAGCAGATCCGCGACCGCATGAACCTGATGCGATCGAAAGAGGACTTCGTGGATGTGCTCGGGCGTCAGTCCGAGATCATCGTGACGGATGGGTCCGACAGCGCCATGCGTTCGGGCGTGATCGTTGTCACCGACCCGGGTCTCGGGTACCTCGACAACACCGAGGCGTGGCAGGCGGAGATCGCCCAGCGTGAGTGGGACCTGGTCCGGGCGGCTCTGACGACCACGACCGACGCGATCAGCGTTCAGAACTTCTCCCCGGCGATCGCCGCGAGTTTCCGCCAGAAGGCGGTCGTGGCGGTGCTGCTCTCCCTGATGCTGATCCTGATCTACATCTGGGTGCGGTTCGGCTCGGTGCGATATTCGCTGGCCGCGATCGCGACGCTGACGCACGACGTCTTCGTCGCGCTGGGCCTGATCGCGCTGGCGGAGATCATCTACGACTTCCACATCGCCGAGAACGTGGCGCGGGCCCTCTTGATCGAGCCGTTCAAGATCGACCTGAACCTGGTCGCCGCGTTGCTGACGATCATCGGGTACTCGCTCAACGACACGATCATCATCATGGACCGCATCCGCGAGAACCGCGGCAAGCTGTCGTACGTGACCCGGGACGTAGTGAACCTGTCGATCAACCAGACGATCAGCCGCACGGTCATCACGTCTGGCACGACGCTGCTGGCGGTGCTGATCCTGTACATCGAGGGCGGCGCCGGCGTGCGTGCGTTCAGCTTCACGCTTCTGGTGGGCGTGCTGTTCGGGACGTACTCGTCGATCGCGGTCGCTTCCCCCCTGGTCTGGTCGCGCAGGAAGGACAGGACACCCGTCGCGACGGCGAACCCGGCTCCGGCGGGCTCCTGATCCGCCCGGGGGTTCCCGGGTTTCGGGGCGAACGACGGGGTCCGATCCGGTCGATATGATCCGGCATGGGCGTCATGGACGAGCGGTCATCCCGGATCTTCGTGGGGCTGTGCCTTCTGGTATTGCTCTGGATCGGGACGTATTGGCTCTACGAGCCGGGGCGCCCGGCGTCGGGGGCGGACGTGAGCTTCGATCCGGGTGAGCCCGCGATCGAGTTCGCCGGCGAGGGTCGCCCAGGCCCCGGGCCTGCTCTAGACCCCCCCGGCCCGGCGCTCGACCCCGGACCAGACCCGGCGCCAGACCCGGAGCCGGGGCCTGATCTTGGCGACGGGCTGGCGGTCCGCCCGCCGGCGTTCCGCGAGTACGTGATTCAGGACGGGGACACGTTCAAGTCCATCGCGCGGGACGAGTTGGGAGACGTCGGGCTGTGGATGGCGATCGCCCGCTCGAATCCGCTCCGCGATCCGAACCGGATCGAGCCGGGCGACGTGATCCGCCTGCCGCTGGATCCGTCCAACATCCAGGGCGTGCTGGTCTCCCGGGAGGACGGCCAGCCGATCGATCCGGGAGCGCTTGAGCCGCAGCCTGATCCGTGGGTCGAGTACACCGTTCGACCGGGCGATTCGCTCTCGCGGATCTCGCTGGCATACTACGGGTCCAGCCGGCACGCCGAGGCGATCTTCGATGCGAACCGTGACCAACTCCGCAGCCCGGACACGCTCCGGGTGGGGCAGGTGCTGCTGCTCCCGCCGCTGAACACGGACGAGTAGAGCAGTCCCCGGGGTGACCGGGCCCCGTATCATCGCGTATGGCTCCTGATCCATCATCGCCGCCGGTCTACATCGTCACGGGCGGGGCCGGCTTCGTCGGTTCCAATCTGGTCGCCGAGTTGTACCGGCGTGAGCCCCACGCTCATGTGTACGTGGTCGATGATTTCCGATCGGGGACCCACGCGAACCTGGTCGGGGCGATGGATCGCGCCGGCGTCGGGCCGTTCCGCGGCACGCTGCTGGCCGACGGCGTGGGGGACCTGAACTGGCAGCCGGCGATCGAGGGGCTGCAGCCCCGCGCGGTGTTCCATCTCGCGGCGATCACGGACACGCTCGAGTTCGACGAGGTCAAGATGCTGTCCGGGAACACCGAGCCGTTCGGCGACATCCTCGAAGCGTGCGCTTCGGCGGGGGTGCCGCTTGTGTACGCGTCGAGTGCCGCGACGTACGGCACGCCTCCGCAGTCGGAGACGCGCACGCCGTTCCCGGAATCGGCCGCCGGGTCGCCGCAGAACATCTACGGGTTCAGCAAGTGGTTGATGGACGTCGAACTGGAGCGATGGTTCGCGCGTTGCGACGCGGAGGGTGAGGCCAGGCCCCATGTCGTGGGGCTGCGTTACTTCAACGTGTTCGGGCCGGGCGAAGGGCGGAAGGGCAAGATGGCCTCGATGGTCTGGCACCTGACCAATCAGATTCTCGACGGCGGGCGACCGCGCCTGTTCCGCAGCGGTGAGCACGAGCGTGACCAGGTCTTCGTCGATGATGTTGTCGCGTGCACGATCGCCGGCAGCCGCCCGGGCGTCACGCCCGGCGTGTACAACTGCGGCTCGGGGCGGACGACATCGTTCAACCAGATCGTCGAGGCGATCAACGAGGCGTTGGGGGCATCGGCCGAGCCGGAGTATTTCGATATGCCCGACGCCATGCGATCGACCTACCAGCACTACACCTGCGCCGACATGTCGGCGGCCGCCGAGGGCCTGAATCACCGCCCGAGTTGGTCGCCCATGGACGCGATGATGCGGTACGCCCGCCACATCGCTTCGGCCAGGCGTGAGGCGGGGATGCCGATCAAGATCGAGACCGGCCAAGGAGCTTCTTCGTGACCATCAAGCGTGTTGTTGTGACCGGCGGCGCCGGGTTCCTCGGTTCGCATCTTTGCGAGAGGTTGATCGAGAAGGGTCACGACGTGATCTGCGTCGACAACTTCTTCACCAGCCAGAAGACCAACGTGCAGCATCTGCTCGATCATCACAACTTCGAGCTGCTCAGGCACGACATCACCCATCCGCTCTGGCTCGAGGTGGACGAGATCTACAACCTGGCGTGCCCCGCCGCGCCCGGGCACTACCAGTACAACCCGATCAAGACCATGAAGACCTCGGTGATGGGCGCGATCAACATGCTCGGCATGGCCAAGCGATGCAACGCCAGGATCCTCCAGGCGTCGACGAGCGAGGTGTACGGCGATCCCGAGGTCCACCCGCAGCCCGAGTCGTACCGGGGCAACGTCAACCCCATCGGTCCGCGAGCCTGCTACGACGAGGGCAAGCGCGCGGCCGAGACGCTCTTTATGGACTACCACCGCAAGCACGGGCTCGACATCCGGATCGTGCGCATCTTCAACACCTACGGACCCCGGATGCACCCGTTCGACGGGCGCGTGGTGTCAAACTTCATCCGTCAGGCGCTGAACGGGGACGACATCACGATCTTCGGGGACGGCTCCCAGACCCGCTCGTTCTGCTACCGCGACGATCTGGTGGACGGGTTCATCCGCCTGATGGAGACGGAGGGCGAGGGCGTCCACCAGCCGATCAACATCGGCAACCCTGGCGAGTTCACCATCCGCCAGCTGGCCGAGCTGGTGGTCGAGTTCACCGGTTCGGGCAGCAAGCTGGTCTTCGAGCCGCTGCCCGAGGACGACCCGACCCAGCGGCAGCCCGACATCGCCCGGGCCCGGGAGATGCTCGATTGGGAGCCCGCGATCGAGCTCCGGGATGGCCTGAAGCGGACGATCGAGTACTTCCGGGGTATCGAGCTGGGCGACTTCCGGGCGCCGACACCCAACTTCTAGGCTGATGCGAATCAACGGCTTGCGACAGAAACCGCGTTGTTGATCCCCGTTCACGAGCGGGCGGGTGAGCGTCCGATAGACTGTACACATGCTCGTTCCCACGCTGCCGGCATCGCGATTCCTGATCCTCGACGACGCCGATCTGCCCGCCGGTGTGTGTGTGGCTCTGGCGTCGGAGCGCAGCCCCGACGCGGTCGGGCCTCCGGTCCTTGTGCCTTCATGGTGGCGTTCGGGGGCGGACGACGCCATGCCGTTGGTCCACACCGCGGTCGAACGCCATGCCTCCGTGTACGGCGCCTCGGTGGCGTCTTCCGAGTTGGTGATCGAGCCCGCTGCCGAGGGCTCGGCGGGCACCGGGCTCTCGCAGTTGCTGCTCGCTTCGGTGCCGATCGCTTCCGAGCACGGGTGCGACGCGATCCTGCTCCCGATCAGGCCCGCTTCCGCCGCTCCCGACGGGAGCCTGCCCGTCGACGAGATCGCGCGTGAGGTCGACCGGGCGGAGCTGGTGTCGAGGCTGGCCGCGTTGGACACGGGCCGGCCCTGCTCGATCGTCACGCCCGTGGTGGATCTGACCGAGCGTCAGGTGCTCGATCTGGCCGGAGACATGGGGGTCCCGGACGAGATGTGCTGGTGGCACGGGGTGTCGGGCGATGATGCCGCGACGCGGTTCGCCGCGGCCTGGCGTCGCCCGCCCGGGGTCGCCGCGGCGTCCTCGGATTCTCTGGGGTCGGCACGTCTCGGATAGAACGCCGCGTTCTTTGGGTGCTGGGGCCCGGGTGCGGCATTCGATCTCCTGCGTCCCAGAGCCGCGTGCTGCCGGGGCGTACGATCTCCGACCATGACGCTCGACACCGAACACGCGCTTTCTGTCCGCCTACGTGGCGATGTCCACCGTTGGTCCCAGACGCTGATCCCGACGACGCGCGAAGCACCCGCGGACGCGGAGATGCCGAGCCACGTGTTCATGACCCGGGCGGGCTACATCCGCCGGGTGGGCGCGGGGATCTACAACTACCTCCCCCTGGCGTGGCGGTCGCTGCGGAAGATCTCGCAGATCGTGCGTGAGGAGATGGACGCCGCGGGGGCTTCGGAGATGCTGATGCCCACGCTCGAGCCCATCGAGTTGTACAAGGGCACGAAACGGGACGTCGATTACGGTGATCTCCTCTTTAGGCTCGAGGACCGGCACGGGCGGATCGCGGCGTTGGGGCCGACGCACGAGGAGGTCATCACCGATCTGATGTGCCAGTCGCTGACGAGCTACAAGCAGTTCCCGCTGAACCTCTACCAGATCCAGACCAAGTTCCGCGATGAGTTCCGTCCGCGGGCCGGGCTGCTGCGTTGTCGCGAGTTCATTATGAAGGACGCGTACTCGTTCCATCTGGAGTTGGAGGGTGAGTCTGGTCTGAACGCGACATACGACAAGATGTACCGGGCGTACACCAACATCTTCACGAGGTGCGGGCTGGATTTCAGCGCCGTCGAGGCCGAAGCGGGCCCGATCGGGGGATCCGCATCTCACGAGTTCATGGTCAACTGCGCCAACGGCGAAGACACGATCCTGGTTTGCCCCGAGTCGGGGTACGCCGCCAACGTGGAGAAGGCGGAGATCGGCGAGCGGGCGTGGTCCTGGGAGCACGGCGCGGTCTCGGAGATCGCCAAGGTCCACACCCCGGGCATGCCGGGCATCGATGGCGTCGCCGAGCACCTCGGCATCGAGCCGCGTGCGATGCTCAAGTCCATCGTCATGCGGACCCATGAGGAGCAGCCGCGGTGGGTGATCGCGGTGGTCAGGGGCGATCACGACGTGAACGAGGCCAAGGTGCGCGACGCGGTCGGCTGCGCCGTCGAGCTCGCGCCCGAGAAGGACGCCGAGCAGGCCGGGTTCGTGATCGGCTACGTGTCGCCCCGGATGATCGATTCGCTCGACCTGGTGCTGGTGGTCGATCCCGATGCCATCGGGGCGGGCGCGTGGGCCACGGGCGCCGACGAGCGTGACCACCACATCACCGGGTTCAACTGGACGCGGGATCTGGGCGGCGCGATCGCGGCGGGGAAGGTCACCGTCGCCGACGCGAGAAACGCCCAAGCGGGTGACCCTTCCCCGCGGGCACCGGGGGCAAGCCTGGAAGCCCGGCGCGGCATCGAGGTCGGGCACATCTTCAAGCTCGGGACGAAGTACTCCGAAGCGATGGGCCTCGGCGTGCTCGACAGGGATCAGAAGAAGCGGTCGGTGATCATGGGGTGCTACGGCATCGGCGTGTCGCGAACGCTCGCGTCGTGCGTCGAGATGGCCCACGACGATCGGGGGATCCGGATGCCCGCGGCGATCGCGCCGTACCACGTCCACATCGTGGTGATCAAGCCGCACGAGGACGGCACGCTCGGACGGGCGCTGGAGTTCGCCGGTGACCTCGCCCGGCGGGGGCTGGATGTGATCGTCGATGACCGCGACGAGCGACCCGGTCCGAAGTTCAAGGACGCGGACCTGGTTGGCATCCCGGTCCGCCTGACCGTATCGCCCAAATCGCTCGGCGAGGGCGGTCTGGAGTTCAAGCTCCGATCGGACGACGGCAAGGGAGAACTGATGCCCGTCGCCGAGGCGCTCGCGGCCGCGGAGACCGCGGTCGTATCGATGATGGGCCCGTGACCCGGCTGTGTTCGTTCGCCCGGGTGCCCCCGCCCGAGCGGGCGCATAGTGTTGTCGGCATGAGCCGCCCACCCGTGTCGTTGCCGGTCCTGACCCAGACGCACGCGGGCCTGCGCCCCGACGATGACTCCCCGAAAGACAAGTGCGGTGTTGTCGGCGTGTGGGGTGATCCCGATGCGGTGCGGCAGGTGTACCTCGGGCTCTATGCCCAGCAGCACCGGGGCCAGGAGTCGGCCGGAATCGCCGTCTCGAACGGTGATGCGATCGAGGCGCGCGTCGGGATGGGGCTCGTCCCGGAGGTGTTCGATCAGCGCAGCATCGAGCGGCTCGAAGCGGCCCGATCGGTCCACGAGACCGATCGGGCTTCGACCGCGACCGGCGGCGCCATCGGGCACAACCGGTATTCGACCTCCGGCGGTTCCAAGACCTGCAACGCTCAGCCGCTCGTCGAGGAGACCATCGACGGGACCGTGGCGATCGCCCACAACGGCAACCTCGTGAACGCCGCCGCGTGGCGTCGCGAGTTCGCCGAGCAGGGGCGTTTGTTCCATACGACCTCCGACACGGAAGTGATCGTGCATCTGCTCGCATCGCCGGAGCAGCGACGCACGCCGGACCCGCTGGCCGCGTCGTTGCGGATGCTCCAGGGGGCGTTCTCGCTGGTCATCCTCCACCCGGACCGGATCGAGGCGGCGCGGGACCCGTGGGGTTGGCGCCCGCTCGTCCTGGGCAAGCTGCCGGGCGGGAGGGACTGTGTCGCGTCCGAGACCGTCGCCCTGGACGTGATGGGGGCGCGGTACGTCCGTGAGATCGAGCCGGGCGAGATCGTCACGCTTTCGGACTCCGGCGTGGAAACCCGGCGGTTCGCCCCGCCCGCCGAGCGGCTTGCCAGATGCGTGTTCGAGCACGTGTACTTCGCTTCGCCGGCGAGCACGGTGTTCGGGCAATCGGTCCAGGTGGCGCGCGAGCGGTTCGGGGCCAAGCTCGCCGAAGAGTCCCCGGCCGACGCCGACTTCGTCATGCCGATGCCCGACTCGGGCCGCTCGGCGGCGAACGGTTACTCGTCCAGATCCGGGCTGCCGTACCGCGAGGGCATCGTCCCGAACCGGTACGTGGGGCGCACGTTCATCAAGCCGACCCAGCAGGAACGCCGGGCCGCCGTGAGGCTCAAGCTCAACGTGGTCTCCGAGATCGTCTCGGGCCAACGGGTCGTGGTCGTCGATGACTCGGTCGTCCGGGGCACGACCACGAGAGAGAAGATGAAGCAGATCCGCGACGCGGGAGCGACGGAGATCCACCTGCGGATCTCATGCCCCCCGATCCGGCACCCGTGCCACTTCGGCGTGGATTTCGCGACACGCGATCAGCTCGTCGCGCACGAGCGGTCCGTCGACGAGATCAGGCGGTTTATCGGGGTGGACTCCCTCGCGTTCCTGTCCCACGAGGGCATGCTTTCCGTGATGGAGCACGAAGACCCGTCGTACTGCACCGCATGCTTCTCGGGCGACTACCGGATCGACGTCGATCACCCAATCGCCGGCGAGGTCGTGTTCAAATCGCAGCTCGGCATGTTCGACGGCCCGGCGCACTCCGGATAAGCCCCGGCCGCGGCTCCTGGTTTTACTGGGCTTCATTATCCGCGTTACGACCGACCGAGACCAGCCCGTAACGCAGGCTGAGACCCTCGTAAGAGAACGGGTCGGCGCTGTCGGTCGATTCGATCGCGTCACGCAGTCCCAGCCCGTTCAGGGTGGAGAGCGACTGGCGGAACCGGGAGAGGAAGTCCTCTTGGGTGAGGGGCCTCGGTGCGACCACACGCGCGACGGCAACGGAGCGGACCGTGGGCAGCTCGACGGTCAGCGCGATCGGATCGTTCTCGAACAGCTCGGGCGTCGCGAGGGGGTCGATGCCTTCCAGCAGTGCCACGGCCGCCTCCCGGAACGCGGGCTGATTGAGGCGTTGATCGACGCTCCGGGCGATCGGGCCCTGGTCGATCCGCAGCGACGAAACGCGGATGTTGGGGTATACGCCTGGGCGTTGCACGCTCTCGGGCAGCACCCCGCCCGCGGCGACGTCCACCGCGGCCGCCACGCCGTCCGGGCTCTCCGCGGCGTCGGCGAGGATCTGCCCGATGCCCAGCAACTGCTCATAGCCGCGGACGCTCTTGTAGTCGTTGATGACCTTCTGCCGCCCAGCGTCATCGATCGAACGGGCCGGGCCGGCGGGCAGGAAATCGGTGATCAGGATGTAGTACCGGTTCCCGGCATCGTCCTGCGCGGCCGGCTCTACCTGCGGCACGCCGACCTGCAGCCCGACCGCCTCGACGCGGCCGTTCTCATCGATCACGCCGGGCAGCTGGCTCACGAGCGTGGCCCGCGCGCCCGCTCGGAAGAACGAGCGTCCGACGGTCGGGATCTGGCTCAGATCGCTCGGCGTCAGCCAGCGCGAGTCCATCTGCTCGATCGTCGGGGTCGCGATGGTGATGTCGCGCCGGGCGAACTCCGCGACGATCGACTCGGCGATATCGCTGAACGACGGGCGGGTCTGGGACCAGTCTTCGGGGAGGACGATCCGGTCGCCGTCCCGCTCGAGCTGGCGGGTCGCGCCCAGCACCTCGCCCCGGATGACCTGGTCCGCTTCGACCATCAGGCGGTCGGCTCGTTCGGAGCGGTACTGCTCCTCGATCCTGGAACGCTCGGACGCGAAGTCGCCCGGGAACTGACGCTCGGGCTCGGGGCGCTGGCTGTCGCGTTCCCAGATCTTGCGGAGTTCGACCCGGTCGGTGGGGACGCTTGCCAGGAACTGCGCACGCTCGAGCTGGAGCCATGCGATCTGGACGCGGGCGGGCTGGGCGTATCCGATGCCGTACTCGTCCTCGCCGGGCTGCAGCCCCGCGCGGGGTTCGAAGAACGCCTGGAGTTCGGCCTCGGTCGGATCGGGGATGGTGTGCGTCAGCATGGAGCCCGGGATCAGCGCCGCGTCCATCGCGACGGCGTTGCTGATCTCGCCGACGCCCGCCCGAGCCCCGCTCGGTGAGTACGCGGGCGCGGTCAGGTAGAGCTGGTTCAGGCGGTAGGCGCCCTGGAACTTGGCCAGCGAGCGCCAGATGTCGTCCGTGGTCGCGCCGCGGGTCCGGGCGGCGAGGCCCTGCACCTCACGCTGAGCGTTCGAGCGGACAATCTCGGTGACCTGCTGGGCCTGCTCGAGCAGTTCTTCTTGGGTGACCGCGCCCTGGAAGACGGCCATCATGTTCTGCTGCATGAACTGGCGGGCGGTGAGCTCCGCGGAGATCTCGACGAGGGCGCGCCCGTCCGAAACGCCACCGACGAGCCCGGCCTCTTCGACCAGGCGAGACAGCATCAGCCAGTGGTGGGCGGGATCGATGCCCGCCGAGTCATCGACGGTCAGCCCCAGCCCGCCCTGCGTGCGTGGCGCGAAGACCATCGGCGCGATCGCTCGGGCGAGTTGCAGTTCGCCCGACGCCCGGCTCTCGTCCATGGCGCCGACCGTGGTGCCGTCCGCGTAGCGGGCGACGGTCCGGTTGTTCTGGGAGCGCTGGAAGGACGTGATCACCGGCTCGAGCAGGAACACGACCATCAGCAGCGAGCCGCCGATCGCGAGGATGATGAGCTGGTACTTGCGGATGAACTTGAGCATGGTCGCCCCGGGTACAGCGCCCTGCGGCGCGGGTTCATCGAAGAAGAAAGGCCGCGGACGTCCAAGCGTCCGCGGCCCGCGTTCGTATCGCCCGCCGAACCACGCGGCGTGTCCGTCGGGCGGAGAGCTTTAGCGATAGAACTCGATGATCAGGTTCATGTTCACATCGAACGGGACCTGGTCGGGGGTTGGGAGGGCCGACACGGTGCAGGACAGGTCGGAGGGGTTGAACGCGATCCAACCGGGGACCTCGTGCCCGCCGAGCGATTCCATGTTCTCGCGGGCGAGCTTCTGGATCTTGTCCTTGAGCGTGATCTTGTCGCCGACCTTCAGGCGGTAGGACGGGATGTCCACCTTGCGCCCGTTCACGAGGACGTGCCCGTGGCTGACCATCTGGCGGGCCGCCCATATCGTGCGTGCCACACCCATGCGCCGGATGACGTTGTCGAGACGACGCTCCAGAAGCTGGAGCATGAGGTCGCCCGAGTTGCCCTTGCCGCGCTTGGCGTCGTCGACGATGGCGGCGAACTGCTTCTCGAGGATGTTGTAGTGGTAGCGGAGCTTCTGCTTCTCGATCAGACGGATGCCGTAGTCACGCAGGCGCTTGCCGCGGTAGCCGTGGATGCCGTTGCCGGTCAGCTGGCGCTTGGAGGTGTGCTTGGGGATGTCGGCGATCGGGACGCCCACGCGACGAGAGAGCTTGACCTTGGGGCCGGTGTAGGTGGCCATGAGACGATTCCTTTCTTCCGTCCGTACAGCCCGAGGGCCCGATTTGCGGGCGTCGGTCGTGCGGTGCTGGGGCTTCCAGCGACCCGCCGGGGGGCCGAGTCTTCGGTCCGGCTTGATGGCCCGGGCAACGTCGCCCGGTCAGGCCACTATTCAAGGCCGCCCGCCCCATCCGGTCAACGCCCCGGGGCCTCTAGCGCTCCAAAGATACGGGCACCGAGGAGCCCCGATGGACCTGACCCGCACCGACCGCCGAATCGCTGTCCAGACGCCCTCGGGCCCGTTGGAGATCCGCTCGATCCTTGGGATCGGGCGGAACTACGCCGAGCACGCCCGCGAGCAGGCGGCCGAGGTGCCCGAGCGGCCCATGATCTTCGTGAAGTCTCTCGGCGCCCTGTGCCTGCACGGGGAGGACATCGTGGTCCCGCCCGTCGCGCGGGATCCCGAAGCCGGGGGGCACCAGACCGATTATGAAGCCGAGTTGGGGGTGATCCTGGCAGCACCGCTCCGCGATGCTTCGGCGTCCGAGGCGGGAGATGCTGTGCTGGGTTACTGCTGCGCCAACGACGTCTCCGCCCGCTGGTGGCAGAAGCAGGGTTCGGGCGGGCAGTTCTGGCGCGGGAAGTCGTTCGATACCTACTGCCCGATCGGGCCAGCGGTCGTGCCTGCAGCGGACATCCCCGATCCGCAGCGCCTCTCGGTCCGTTGCCGCCTCAACGGCGAGACGATGCAGGATGGCACCACCGCAGACATGATCTTCCCCGTGTTCGATCTGCTTGCCGACCTGTCGCGGGGCACCACCCTCGATGGGGGGACGCTCATCCTGACCGGGACCCCGTCGGGCGTCGGCATGGCCCGCACGCCGCCCGTGTGGCTGCGAGACGGCGACCGGGTGGAGGTCGAGATCGGCTCGGTCGGGGTGCTTTCCAACACGGTGCGGTTCGGGTGACACGCCGGGCGAGGATACCACGGGTCGGGCTGGCCTTGTTCGCGTGCGCGGCGGTCGGCGCGTGCGCCCTGCGTTTGCTCGTGGGCGGGGACTCACTCGCCTGGCCCGAGTCGCGCGTGATCCTCGATCTGCGTGTCAACCGCGTGCTCGCCGGTTCCGCGGTGGGCTCGGGGCTCGCGATCGCCGGGGTGCTGCTCCAGTCTCTGTTGCGTAACCCGCTGGCCGCGCCGGATCTGCTCGGTCTGAGCGCTGGGGCGGGCTGCGCCGTGACGCTGCACGCGCTGCTGACCGGCGCGGCGATCGGGGTCGCGGCGTCGGCGCTCCCCGCGTTGATCGGGGCGCTGCTCGTGCTCGGCTTCATCTGGACGCTGTCGCAGCGGCGGGGGCTGATCGATCCGGTGACGATGATCCTCGTGGGCGTCATCTTGGCGGTCCTGCTCGGTTCCGCGGCGTCGCTCTTGCGAACGCTCATGCCGGACCAGGGCCAGTCCGTCGCCCGGTGGATGATGGGCTCGATCTCGGACGCGACCGGGCGATCGACGGCGCTGTTGGTGTGGTGCTTGGTGGGGGCGGTGGGCGGGGTCTCCTGGTGGATGGGGCGGGTGTTCGACGCCGCGAGCTTGGGGGAGGACGAGGCCCGCTCGTCGGGCGTGCCGATCGGAGTGATCCGGTGCGTGCAGTTGATCGGTGCCGGCGTCCTGACGGCCGCCACGATCGTGATC
>DIYM01000131.1:1624-29523 GCA_002429045.1 Phycisphaerales bacterium UBA6054 | reverse complement strand
GCCCGCGCCGAGGTCAGCGTCGCGCACGAGCGGGCCCGCTCGGCCCGGCGAGAGGTCGGTTCGCTGGAATCGGCGGCCGGCGACGCGGCCAGATCGGCCGAGGACGCCCGCCTGCACATCGATCGATCGCGTGCCACGCTGGAGACGCACAGGGCTTCGCTCGCCGAGGCCGATGAGGCCCTCGCTGACGCTCAGCAGGAAGCAGCAGCCGCTCGCGGGCTTGCCGAGGAGCAACGCGTGGTGGTGAGAGAATCCGAAGACCGCCTGTCGGCGGCGGGGCGATCGGTCGGCTCGGCGCGTCAGCAGTTCGAGCGGGTCCAGCGTGACTGGCACGCGCTCGAGACCTCGCGGCGTGAGCTGGAGGTCAAGCGAGAGCACGCCGAAGATCGCGCCCAAGAAGAGTTGGAACTGAACGTCGCCGGCGACTATTTCTTGTACCAGGCGTTGATGGCCGACGGCACGGTCGGACGCATCAACACCTCCGAATGCTCGGCCCGCGCCAACGTGCTGCGCGACGAGATCAAGAAGCTGGGCAACGTGAACCTCAACTCGATCGAGGAAGAGGAGAATCTCGCCGAGCGTAACGAAGACCTGATCACTCAGGTCAGGGACATCGACGAGGCCCGGATCCGCCTGGCGACCCTGATCGAGAAGCTCAACATCGCCAGCCGCGACCAGTTCGGCGAGGTGTTCGAACGCATCCGCGACGAGTTCGGCGGCAAGAACGGGATGTTCCGCAAGCTCTTCGGCGGCGGGAAGGCCGAGGTGCGCCTGATGCCGCTGATCAAGACCGATGCGGACGGCAACAGGATCGTCACCGACGAGACCGATCTGCTTGAGTCCGGCATCGAGGTGATCGCCAAGCCGCCCGGGAAGGAGCCGAGGAGCATCAGCCAGCTCTCGGGCGGCGAGAAGACCATGACCGCGGTGGCGCTGCTGCTGGCGATCTTCCGCTCCAAGCCGAGCTGCTTCTGTGTGCTCGACGAAGTCGACGCGGCGCTGGACGAAGCGAACGTCGGCCGGTTCTGTGCCACCGTCAAGGAGTTCACCGACTTCTCGAGGTTCATCGTCATCACGCACAACAAGCGGACGATGCAATCCGCCGAGCGTCTGTACGGGGTCACGATGCAGGAACGCGGTGTGTCCAAGCGGGTGTCGGTGCGGTTCGATCAGGTCGGCGCGGACGGGGCGATCTCGGCGACCGCGGAGGCCGAGCCCGACCCGGCCATCGATGAGGAGCCGGCTTCCGTCGCCCCGCCCACCGGCTCGCTCCGGGAAGCGCTGGCCGGGATGCGCAAGAGCTGACGCGTCGGTCAGGCCCGCAGCTTCTTGAGGCTCTCGATGCGTTTCTCGGTCGGCGGATGGGTTGCGAAGAGGTTGACCAGCGTGCGTCCGCCGCCCAGATTGCTGGCCAGCGGCTCGATGATGAACATGTTGTTCATCGCGGGATTGGGCTGCTGGAGCGGCACGCGTCGGCTCATCGCGTCGAGCTTAGCGAGCGCCGAGATGAGCCCGTCCGGAGAACCGGCGATCTCGGCGCCGTCGGCGTCCGCGACGTATTCGCGGCTGCGGCTGATCATGCCCTTGATGACCGCCGCCCCCACCGCCGCAACGATGACCACGACGATCATGACAAGAGGGTTGCCGCCCTCGCGTCGCCCGCCGCCCAGCAGCAAGCCCCACTGGGCGAGGAACGCGAGCACGCCCGAGACCGTCGCGGCGATCGTGCTCGTCAGCGTGTCACGGTTCTTGATGTGGGCCAGTTCGTGGGCCGCCACGCCCCGGATCTCTTCGCGGTTCATGGCGTCGATGAGCCCCTGGGTGAACGCGACGGCCGCTTTCTTGGGGCTCCGCCCGGTCGCGAACGCGTTCGGGGCGGCGTGGGGGCAGAGGTAGACCCGGGGCATGGGCAGGTCCGCGTTGGCGGCGAGTTCCTGCACCATCGCGTAGAGCCAGCCCCCTGTCTCGTTGGTGACCTCCCGCCCTCGCATGGACTTGATCGCGATCGAGTCGCTGAACCACCAGGCGAAGAAGTTCATTGCCCCGCCGAAGAGCAGCCCCATGATCATGCCGCCCGCGCCCCACATCGAGCCGACGACAACAAAGATCGCCATGAGCCCGCCGAGCAGGGCGACGGTTTTGAGGTTGTTGGTCGCGACGACGCTCGATCCGGCCATTGCTCGGGGCCTCCCTTCGACGCCGGTACGGCGCGATCAGACGGATGGTTCGTTGCTCGGGTATTCTTGGGATGTCAGGGCGTGTCGGCAACGTGATCCGGCGGCGGTCCGATGAGATCTCGATGCGCGAGTTCTTGCACGAAGGTCGCGATCGCCCCCCCGTCCATCGCGCCTGGCGGCGCGGCGTTCATGGCGATCGCGATCACCAGATCTTGGTCGGGCCACACCAGAAGGAAAGCCAGCCAGCGCGTGTTGCTGCCGTTGTGAATCGAGCGGGCGGTACCGCCCTCCCGGGATCGCGCCCAGCCCAGTGCGTACCCCGCAGAGCCCGCGTCGTCGTGCATCGTCTCGACGGTGCCCGAGTCCAGCAGCCCGTCCTCGCCTCGGAGCCCGCGCAGGTGGAACCGCCCGTACTCTGCGAGGTCCTCGATGGACATGTGCACGCGCCCGGCGGGCCCCATCGGGGTCGGGTTGTCGGCGCCCTCGACGCGTGGCAGCGTCTGCCAGCCGTCGGGGTTGGGCGCATGCCCGTTGGGCGTGCTGCCGGGGTCGGCACCGACCCCGGGCGGCCCGTGACCGGCGGAAGCGAGCCCGAGCGGCCCGAACACACGCTCCTGGACAAGGTCTTCCCATGGCCGTCCCGTCATCTGTTCGAGGATCGATCCGACGACGATGTAGCCCAGGTTCGAGTAAGCAAACCCGGCGCCCGGCGGTTCGTTCAGATCGCTGTTCAGCGCGGATACGGACACCTTGTGCCGGCGCTCGCGGATGTTGCCGGTCAAGCTCCACATCCCCATGACGAGGCGGCCGGTGTTGGGGTCGTCGCGGATGCCCGAGCGATGGCTGAGCAACTGGCGGATGGTCGTTGCCCGCGCCCGCTCCGGGATCTGCTCCGCCAGCGCCGCGTCTAGTTCGCCGATCGTGGCGTCCCAACCGAACCGCCCCTCTTCGACGAAGGTGGCGGCCAGTGTCGCGGTCATCGACTTCGTGAGCGAACCGACATGGAACGGATCGCCCGCCCGGATTCGGTCGGGGCGCCCGGCCTCCCGCACGCCCGCCCAGCCCGTGGCGATCGGCCCGTCCGTGTTGCTGGCTGCGATCGCCAGCCCGGGCACGCCGAGATCTTGCCTGATCTGCTCGGCAAGATCCGAGACGTCACTCACACCCGCTTGTTGCGCGGCACCGCGGGGGCCTGGGGGCTGCGCCGCCGCGGCACCGGCGAAGGGGCCGACCAACAGTGACGTTGCGATGACGAGGACCCGAGTTGGCTTCATCTGGATGCTCCCGGAGGAAGGTGACCGCCGCGACAGATCGTACGTTTGACCCAGCCCGGGTGCGTACAGTGGTGCCGCATGCTGTTTTCCCTGAATATCAACTCGATCCGTGACGTGCTCAAGCGGCGTGGCAGCCGGGCGATCGCGCTGCAGGACATCCCGCAATACGCCCAGGAGCAGACCGGGCTCCACGCGATGACGATGGCGACCGATCTGCTCGCGGGCGCATCGCGAGACACCCTCACACGGATCCGCGAGAACGGCGACCGTGTCGGGTGCGCGTGCCTGCTGCTCTCCGAGACCGATCCGCTCTCGCTCGCGGACCCCCGCCAGAAGATCGGCGAGGACGCGGTCACCCGGATGACCCGCGTGGTCGAAGCGGCTTCGCTGCTCGGCTGCAACTCGGCGTCTCTCGAGATCAACGCGAAGGACACGGACGAGGCGATGGAACTGGTCGCGTCGCGGATGCGCCGGGTGCTCGAACGGGCAGACCGCCTCGAGATCATGGTGCTGATCCGCCCGGGCGAGGGGCTGACCGAGGACCCCGAGCGCGTCACCGAGCTTGTCAAGACCATCGGCGGGTTCCGGATCGGGACCCTGCCCGACTTCGAGGCGGCCGTGGCGTCGGGGGACCCCGTCGCCTATCTCAAAAAACTCACGCCCTACGCGTCGGTGGTCAACGCCTCGACCCAGGGGTTCGTCGAGCCCGAGGAAACACCCGTCAGCCGGGGCAATCCGGGGGGGCCCGAGACCAAGAGCAGCGACGCCGCCCCCCCCGCGGAGGGCGGGGACGAGCCCAAAGAAGACGGCGGCAGCCCGGCGGCGTCGGGTCAGGCAGAAGAAGCGATGACGCCGGAAGAAGCGATCCTCGCGGCTCTGGAGGCCGAACTGGACGATCTGGAGGAGTTCCCGCCCCCGGAGCACGACGGGTACGAGCTTTCCCCGCTCGTTGGCGCGATTCGGGCGGTTGGGTTCGACGGAACGCTCGCGATCGATTATCGTGGGAAGGGCGACGGAACGGTCGGCGTGCTGCAGAGCCGGGACGCGATCGAGGCGGCCCTCGAAGCCGCGGCGGACTGAAACCCGGCATCCGCGGGCGGAGACCGACGCCGGAAGGAGATCGATGGTGCCCGCGACGGAAACCCCCACCGCCGGATCAACGACGAGGAACCCCTTCCACGTGCCTTCGAACCTCCCCGTCATCATCACGATCGATGGCCCGGCAGGGACGGGCAAGTCCACGGTGGCTCGCCTGCTCGCCAAGCGGCTCGGTCTCGATTTCCTGGACACGGGCGCCATGTACCGCTGCGCCGCCGCGATCATGATCGACCGCAGGATCGATCCCGAAGACGTCGGGCATCTCGTCAGCACCGTGATCGGCGCCGATCTCCACTTCGACTGGGAGACCGACCCGCCCATGATCCTCGCGTGGGACGCACCGATGGACCACCGCATCCGTCAGTCGGACGTGACGGCGGCGGTCTCGCGTGTCGCGGCGATCGGCGAGCTGCGCAGGCACATGGTCCGCAAGCAACGGATCATCGCGGCCCAGCACCCCAGGCTGGTCACGGAAGGACGCGACCAGGGCTCGGTGGTGTTCCCCGACGCCGAAGTGAAGTTCTACCTCGACGCGGCCGCGGGCGTGCGGGCGCATCGCCGGGCCGAGCAACTCAAAGAGCACGGCGTCGATGTCGAGCTCAACGCCCTGACCGCACAGATCCTCGAGCGCGATCGGCTCGATTCGACACGGAGCGACGGACCGCTGGTCTGCCCGGACAACGCGATCCGCGTGGACACCTCCGACATCGACCTCGCCGGCGTGGTCCATACCCTCGAAGACCATGTCCGCGATCGCATCGGAGCCCTCATCGGCGACCACGAGAACGCGGAGTAGACCCCGAGTGCTGAACGGGCTCCGCAGGAAGCATCTCGGTTCGTCTCTCGCATCGATCGTGTTCTACGAGACGGTCCGCTCGGGTGTCACGCTGCTCCTGAGCCTGGCGTTCGGGTTCCGCAAGCGGGGCCGAAACAACCTCCCGATGGAAGGCCCGGTGCTGGTGGTGGCGAACCATCAGAGCTACCTCGATCCGCCGCTGGTCGGGTGCGCGATGCCGCAGCGACAGTTCGATTTTCTCGCCCGGGCCGGGCTCTTCGAGATCGGTTGGCTCAGGCCGCTGATCACCGCGTTGCATTCCGTGCCGATCAGGGAGAACGGGTCGGACCCGGCGTCGATCAAGGAGATCCTGCGACGCCTCGATGCCGGGCGCGTGGTCCTGGTGTTCCCGGAGGGCAGCCGCACGCACGACGGGGAGATGGGCGAGTTCAAACGCGGCGTGGCGTTGCTGCTGCGTCGGTCCCGGTGCCCGGTGCTCCCGGTGGGCATCGCGGGCGCGTACGACGCCTGGCCGAGGGGCAGCCGCCCGCGTCCGCTCCGGGGACGGGTGGTCGTCGAGGTCGGCAACGCGATCGATCACGATGTGCTGTTCGCGGACGGTGCCGACGCGGCGATGCAGCGGCTGCGCCGCGAGGTCGAGGCCCTCGTACGCCGTGCCGAATCGCTGCGCTGATCAGGCGACCATCCGGACCGCCGCCAGCCCGAGCACCACGATGATGACGACCTTGAGGGCCGGGATCTTCAGCGTGTGACCCAGCCACGCGCCGAACCACGCGCCGCCCAAGGCGCCGGCGCCCATCGGGGCGGCGATCTGAACGGCGTCCCACATCGAGTACCCAAGGCTCGGCAGGAAGCCCAGCTTCGTGATCGCGCCGATCATCGCGCTGACCCACATGACCCCAGCGCTGCCCGCGATCGCGTGCCTCAGTGGCAGCCCGGAGATCTGGAGCAACGGCACCAGCAGGATCCCGCCGCCCACGCCCAGAAAACCGGCGAGCAGCCCGGTCAGCAGCCCGATCGTGCCCAGCACCCAGACCGGCGGCGAGGGGGAGTCGTCCGGACGCTCCGGGAGCCGGCGGACGAGCGTCACGAACGTGTAGAGGCAGTACGCCCAGATGAACCCCGCGAACGCCCAGACCGCCACGCTGCCCGAGCCCTGATTCGACCCGAGCACGCCCAGCACGATGCCCGCCGACATCGAGATCATGAGCGGGAGGATGACATCGCTCCGGGCGGCTCCCCGCTTCTTGTGCTGCCTGGTCGCGGAGAGCGATACCGCGATGTTGACCAGCATGGAAGCGGCCATGTAGACGTGATGGCGGTCTTTCGCTTCGCTTTCGTAGCCGTGGAAGATCGCCAGAGCCGGGAGCATCACGATCGAGCCCCCGATGCCCACCAGGCCGCCCACCGCCCCGGCGAGCAGCCCGATGCCGAGATCGATGGCGAGTGTTTGTGGATCCATACATCCCCTGAAGTGGGTTCCCAATGAGAGATCGGGGCGAGAACGGTTCTCGGAGTTGGAAAGCCGGCTCTGTGCGGCTGATTCCGGTTATGCCGGCACCCCGGCGGGCCGACTGTGGATCAAGCCGGCAACACGCTGTGCGTTGTCGGGCAAGGGGCTACCATACGTCAGTGGCCCCAAGGACGGGGCCGCGAGCGTCTCGCTGGCTCGCTTCGGACGGAACCGTTCCCGCAACGGACACACGAAGACTCGATGCCACCGGAGGCACGCTTGGCACAACCACAGACACCGATCCAGTTGGGTGCCCGCGTCTACGCACCGATCGCTGCCCGGATGATCGCGGGCTTGGCGGTGGTTGCGGCTGTGATGGGGAGCGCCGTGTGGACCAAGCGGGCGGGAACCCTGCCTGCGTTGGCCGGTCTGGAACGGGTTGTGGACGGAACGCCCGTCGAAGAGCCTCGCATCACGCAGGCCTCCTATGCGCCCGAATCCGACTTTGCCCCCGAGCCCGAATCGATCGGCACGGCTCCCGAGATCGAGTTGGTCGCGATCGAGGACGTGACCGAGCAAAGCCCGGAGTGGGACGCCGAAACGCGGTGGTTCGACGGGCGCCCTGTGCGTCCGAGCAAGGTGATGGTGATGAAGGTCACGGGCTACTCGCCCGACAGCCGCTCGTGCGGGATCTACGCCGACGGGCAGACCGCCACGCTGCACTCGGTGTGGACCAACGGGATGAACCTGGTCGCCGCCGATCCCAAGGTGTTGCCCTACGGCTCGATGATCACGGTGCCCGGATACGCGAACGATCAGATCGTCCCGGTGCTGGACTGCGGCGGCGCGATCAAGGGCAGCCGCCTGGATCTGCTGTTCCCGACGCACCGGCGTGCGCTGGTGTGGGGCGTGCAGACCGTCCGGGTCACGCTGTGGGAGTACGCGGACGGCAAGCCCGCGCCCAACCCCCGCAAGGTCCGGTGAGATCTTCCGGCAGTTCATCCGCTCAAGCCAGCTCGACCCGCCCGACGAGTTCACCGATGTTGCCCGCGCCCTGTGACCGCGTCCAGCGGAGCAGGCCCTTGGTGATCTTGTTGGCGGATCTCGGATCGACGAACGACCCGGCCCCCACTTGCACCGCGCTGGCTCCCGCGAGGACGAACTCGGCGGCGTCCTCCCATCGTGTCACGCCGCCGCCCGCGACAATCGGGACGCCCGCGTCTCGCGCGAATGCGCGATAGACATCGTGGACGATCTTCACCACGACCGGGTGGACCGCGGGGCCCGACAATCCGCCGGTGACGTTGGCCAGCAGGGGCTTCCGGGTCCGGACGTCGATGCCCATCGAGGGGATGGTGTTGCAGAGCGTCATCCCGTCCGCACCGGCTTCGCACGCGACGCGCGCCAGATCGGCCGGGGAGTGCGGCGTGCCGACGGTGATCGGGCTGAGCTTGACCAGAAGCCGCTTGGTGTTCAACTCGGCGCGGACGGCGCGGACCAGTTCGGCGAGCGCGCCGGGGTCGGCGCCGAACTCGACGCCCCCGTGAACGTTGGGGCATGAGACGTTGAGTTCGACGATCGGGATCTCGGCGGCGGCCTCCATCACGCCGGCCGTGCCGACGTAGTCCTCGATCGAGAACCCGGCGATCGATCCGATGACGGCACAGGGCATGCGTGCCGCCCGGGGGGCGATGTCAGCCGCGAACGCCTCGACACCCGGATTCGCCAGCCCGATCGCGTTGAGCATGCCCGCGCGGGTCCATGTGATGCGGGGCTCGGGATTGCCCTTGCGAGGTAGGCGGGTGATCGACTTGGAGACGACCGCGCCGATCCGTGCGAGGTCGGTCACACCGGCGGTCTCATCGAGCGTGCCCGCGGTTCCGGCGGCGAGGATGACCGGAGACGCGAGCCGAATTCCGCAGAGATCGGTGCGGATTGCGGGGTCGGTTTGCCTGCCGATTGCACGGGTCATCCGCCGAAAGACTACACCGGCCGCGCTATCCTTGCTCATGGACCCAGACGCAAGAATCGAGCAGTTCCGCAAGCTGATTGAGCAGGACCCCAACTCGGACATGGCCTACTTCTCGTTGGCCCAGGCCCTCAGCCAGGCCGGCCGGTTCGACGAGGCGGGAGACGCGTTCAAGACATGCACCGATCTGAACCCCGCCATGACCAAGGGGTTCCAGTTGGGCGGGGCGGCATACATGGCCGCGGGCAAGGACGACGAGGCGAAGGTCATGCTGGTCAAGGGGTACGAAGAGGCCACCACCCGCGGTGATCTGATGCCCAAGAAAGCGATCGCCGAGTTGCTCACCCAGATGGGAGAGCCGATCCCGGAGGTCGCCGACGCCGCGCCCGACGAGCCGACGGGGAGCTTCAAGTGCCAGAAGTCCGGGCGGCTGGGCAACCAGATGCCCCGCCCGCCGTTCAAGAACGGGGTGGGGCTGTGGATCCACGAGAACATCAGCCGTGAGACCTTCGACGAGTTCATCCGCCTGGGCACGAAGATCATCAACGAACTGCGGCTGGACCTGTCCCGCGACGATCACGACGCGGTGTACGACTACGCGATGCGGAAGTTTGTTGGGATCGATGACGGGCTGTACTCCGAGTTGATGGGGGGCAAAGCCCCCCCGCCAGTGGACAACCAGTTCGGCACGGTCATCGACGAGATCATGAGCAAGGGCGGTCACCTCGAAGACATGCAGGGCGAGATGCACACCCGTGTGAGCTCCTGACGGGCTCCCCCCCGGATGCGACCGCGACCGCTCGCGGCGGGACGGGCTTGCTAAGATGCTGGCCCGGCGTCATCCAGCCCGGACCAGAGAGGAGCAAGCCGCATGGAAACCCCCACCGACCGCAAGTACGCCGAGACCCACGAGTGGATCAAGGTCGACGGCGACATCATCACGATCGGGCTGACGGAGCACGCGGTCGACCAACTGACGGATGTGACGTTCGTGGAGATGAAGCCGGCGGGGACCTCTCTGGACGCGGGCGACTCGGTCGGCGAGGTCGAATCGGTCAAGACCACGTCTGATGTGTACTCGCCGGCGGGCGGTGAGATCATCGAGGTCAACGAGAACCTCGGCGACTCGCCCGAGACGCTCAACACCGAGCCCTACACCGACGGCTGGCTGGTCAAGGTCAAGGTGACCGATTCGGCCGGGCTCGAGACGCTCCTGGACGCGGCCGCGTACGAAGCCTCGCTGTGAGCGCCGCCCCGGGCAGCGCGGCGGGTGCGGCGGGGACCGGAACACAACCCGGTGAAACCGAGAACCCCGCGGTCCGAACTGCACCAGTGATGATCCGTTGCAGTGATGTCCACAAGACGTACTCGATCGGCGACCGTTCGGTGCACGCCCTCCGGGGGCTCTCGGCCGAGATCAGCACGGGCGGATTCGACGCGATCATGGGACGCTCTGGGTCGGGCAAATCGACGCTGCTGCACCTCCTCGGGGCGATGGACACCCCGGATTCGGGAACGATCGAGATCGGTGGTCAGCGGATCGATTCGTTCAGCGAGAAAGAGGCCACCCGTTTCCGCAGACGCGGGATCGGGATCGTGTTCCAGGCGTTCAACCTCGTCCCCACCATGACGGCCGAGGAGAACGTGCAACTCCCCGGGCTGCTCGGCGGGGATGACCCCAAGTTCCTGCGGGAACGCTCGCGGGAGTTGCTCGAGCGTCTGGGGTTGATCGAGCGTGCGTCGCACCGCCCCGAGGCCCTGTCGGGCGGGGAGCAGCAGCGGGTCGCGATCGCTCGGTCGCTGCTGTACAGGCCTCCCGTGCTGTTGGCCGACGAGCCGACAGGGAATCTCGACTCGCGGTCCGCGGCGATGGTGTGGACGCTCCTGCGTGAGATCGCCAGCGAGCAGGACATCACGGTGTTGATGGTGACGCACGAGCCCGAGGCGGCGAGCTATTGCCGGCGCGTGTTCGTCGTGGGCGACGGCGTGGTTCGGGGCATCATCGAGTCCGAAGCGGAAGGAGGGCTCGATGCGGGCGGCGTGGCGACTCGCGCACAGCGTCTGCTCGGCGAGGCCGAGTAGGGTCCTGCTGCTCGCCGGAGCGGTCGCGATGTCGACCGCGTTGGTCGCGGCGATCGCGTGCGCGATGGCCTCACTCAACGCCGCGGTCAGGGCCCAGCTCGATGCCTCGGTCGGGGTCGCGCACGTCCGGGTACAACCGGCCGGAAAAGGCGTCATGCCCGACAGGGCGCTCGAGATCATCGGGTCATGGGAAGGCATCGAGCGGGTCGAAGCCCGCCTGGAAGCGACGCTGGCCCTCGTGACCCGCATGCCGACCCTGGTCGAGCAGGGGGACGGCACCTGGCGCGCCCAAGAGGTCCCGTACCGGGTCAGCGCGTTCGTGACCGGCGTCGACCTCGAGCACGAGTTCGAGTCGCACCCGGTCGGGCTGATCGCGGGCCGCTACCCGACGCAGCCAGGGGAGATGCTCATCGACGCGGCGCTGGCGCGTCGGCTGACCTTCGGGGACGCGGAGCGCAAGCGGCTGGGCGAGCCCATGAACGTCTTCGCCGACCCGGCGGCGTATCTGGAGTCGGAGCCCGTCGCCCTCGGTGAAACGGCCGGGGACAGCAAAGCGGCCGGGGAGCGGAACGCGGGCGTGGGTGTCCGCGTGGGCGACACCGTGGGCGTGGTGCGGATGTTCCGCGAACGGGGGCGCTTGACCGTGGTCGGGATCGCCGAGCCCTCCCCGATCGGCGGCAAGCCGTTCGCGATCATCAGCCGGGATCAACTCGGCGGGATGGCGGGCACTCCGGACACCGTGTCCAGAGTCGACATCATCCTCGAGGAGGGTGTCGACCCCGACGGGTTCGTCGCCGAGTACGAGCGGGTGCTGGGGCGGAACGTGCTTGTGCAGACCACCGAGCGGATCACCTCGGGCGTCGAGCAGAACCTGCGTGCGTCGCAGTTGGGGCTCGTTCTGATCGGGGCCGTGGCCCTGATGTGCTCGGGGTTCATCATCATGACCGGCCTGACGACGGGCGTGGCCGAGCAGCAGCGGACGCTGGGTGTGCTGAGATGCCTGGGCGCCACCCGCACGCAGGTCGGGCTCGCCCAGTTGCTCACCGGGGTGTTCGTCGGCGTGCTGGGCGCTGTCGCGGGGGTCCCGCTCGGGATCGGGATGGCGGCGGTGCTCGCGGGTGTCTTCGAGCAGCAGATGCCCGACGGGGTGGTCGTGCCGCGGGTGATGATGACGCTGGTCGTGCTCGGATCGCTGCTCGCCGGCGTGTTCGGTGCCCTGTGGCCGGCGTGGCGGGCCGCCACGATGTCCCCCCTGGGAGCCCTCTCCGCCCGAGCCACACCCGCGACGGCACGCGGCGTCGGCAGGATGACCGCGGTGTCGCTGGCGATGATCGTCTCGATGATCGCGATCGTGGTGCTGATCACCGATTCGCAGCTGTTCTTCTGGAGCTACATCGGGTTCGGGCTGCCGATGATGTTCACCGGCTATTTTCTCGTCTCGGTGCCCGTGGTGGTGATCGTGGCCCGGTATGCGGGCCCGGGGGTCGCACGGTTGCTCGGCATCCCCGCCGAACTCCTGACCCGCACCGTGCGCGCGACCCCGTACCGCCACGGGTTCACGGCCGGGGCGCTGATGACCGGGCTGTCCCTGATGATCGGGATCTGGACCAACGGTGGATCGGCGCTGCGCGACTGGCTCGACAAGATCAAGTTCCCCGACGCGTTCGCCTACGGCCTTCCGCTCACAGAGCAGGTCCCCGAGGTGATCACCGAGTTGCCCTTTGTTGAGCGTGCAACGCCGATCACCCTCGCGAACGTGGATATCGAGGGGCTGGGCGTGCAAGGGCTCCACCGCTACAAGACCGCGTTCTTCGGGCTCGAGTACGGCGTGGTTTCCGAGATGTTCCAGGTCGAGTTCGTCGAGGGGGACCCGGCGACCGCCACGGAGCGCATGAAGCAGGGCGGCGCGGTGCTGGTCGCACGCGAGTTCACCGCGGCCAAGGGCCTCGGGCTCGGTGACGAGTTCGTGTGCTCGTATCAGGACGTGGAGCACCGGTTCGAGATCGCCGGCGTCGTGACCTCCGCCGGGCTCGAGTTTGTCAGCCAGTACTTCGACTTCGGCGACTCGTTCGTGAATCAGACCATCCACTCGGTCGTGGGATCGAGGCGGGACGTCGCCGAGAAGTTCGGCGTGACCAACCCATACATCGTGGGCATCCAGCTCACGCCGGACGCCGACGACACCGAGGCGGTCGCACAGATCCGGGAAGCCACGCTCGGCATGGGTGTTCTCAACGTGGGGTCGGGCAAGCAGATCAGAGCGCAGCTCGAGCTTGTCTTCAAAACGACGCTGGCGGTGTTCAGCACCGTCGCGATCGGCGCGATGTTCGTCGCGTGCTTCGGGGTGGCGAACCTCATCATCGCCGAGGTCCAGTCGCGTCGGTATGAGTTGGGCGTGATCCGCGCGGTAGGCGGGTCGCGCGGGCAGTTGGTGAGGCTGGTGTGCGGGCAGGCGATCATCATCGGGCTGGCCGCGTGCGTGCTGGGCACGGCGCTCGGGATCCAGTCCGCCTGGGGCGGGCAGACGCTGAACGAGCGGCTCGTTGGGATCCAGATGAAGATCAGGCTGCCCTACCTGGCGATCCTGTTCGCCTGCGGGATCGCGCTGGTGATGGCCCTGCTCGCGGCGGCGCCGACCGCGTGGCGGATCGGGCGGTCCTCGCCGCGGGTCCTGCTCTCCTCCCGGTGATCGTCGCCTGGGCGGGTCGGGTCCGGCTGGTATCATCACCCCGCTCGGAGTGACACGAGGGGAGGCCGACCATGCCAGTGAAGAAAACGGCGGCGGGCAGCGCGGGTGTGCTCGCCCTGATCACCGTTGTGCTCGCGATCAGGCTGCTCGGCGGGCCCGACCTGCTCGGGGAGAGCGGGCCCGCCTCGGGCGAGCAGACCACGAGCGCCGCGACGCACCAGGCAGAGCGTGATCGAACCCTCGCGGCCCAGAGGGGCGAAGCGCCGGCTCCGGCCACCGACGGCACCTACACGTCGGAGGACGCGTTGCTAGAGCGCCTCTTCGGCGATGGTGTCTCGGACGAGATGATCACACTCGTCGGTGAGGTCACGCGGACGCTGCCCGACGACAACGAGGGCTCCCGGCACCAGAAGTTCATCCTCGAGATGGCGACGGGCCGGACGGTGCTGGTCTCGCACAACATCGACCTCGCGCCGCGTGTCCCGCTCCGGCGCGGAGACACCGTGACCCTGCGCGGCGAGTACGAGTGGAACGAGCGTGGCGGCGTGGTCCACTGGACCCATCACGACCCGAAGGACTGGCGTGAGGGCGGCTGGATCGATCACAAAGGCACGCGGTACGAATGAACGATCGCCACGCCGAGTCGAGGACCGGATTCACGGCGACCTTCCGCCCGCTGCTCGATGACCGGGGCGAACCGGCGCGGAGGATCTCTCGCGCCGACCTGCTGCGTGCCGCGCGATCGGAGAACACCGCGATCCAGGGCATCGCCCGACGCATCAAGCACGCGATCAAGAGCGAGGGACGCCGCATGACGCCCGATCGTGTCGTGCTATCCGTCGTCGCGGTGTTCGGCGTGTTCATGGCGTCGGGGACTGTGAACGGGATCGTGCTGCCCTTGTTGGGTTTCGGGGGGGCGGGGACCGGGCTGCTGGTGTTCATCGGCATGATCGTGCTGGCCCACGTGGTGATACAGAAGTACGTGCGCCGGGGGACCCTGAACCAGTTGGCACGCACGGCGGTCGCCGAGGGCGTGTGCGGGTCGTGCGCATTCCCGCTCGGGGGCGTGCCGCTGGCCGAAGACGGGTGCTACGTGTGCCCCGAGTGCGGCGCATCCTGGCTCGCAGACCGGATCGTCGAGCCCTTCTGGGAGAACCCGCCCGTCGATCGCCTGCGCAGCGGGTTCGTCGTGGCGCTGACACCCGGCGTCCTGCCCAAGGACCATCTGTTCGCACCGGACGATCGGGGTCGGTACGTCCAGACGCCCGACTCAAGGCTGTCGCGGGTGCCCGCAGAGATCAGGGCATCGATCCCGGACGCCGAGTGGAAGCGGATCCGCCGATCGACCAGGCGTGTTGGCATGGGCCCACGGTGGGTGCTTCTGTTCGGGCTGATCTGGCTGCCCGGGCTTTGCGTGTGGGCGGCGTGGAACTCCCGGCTCGACGGCGATATCGGGCTCATGTGGTTCTTCGCGGTCCTCGCGGCGCTGTTCGGCTCGCCGATCCTGCTCATCCCGTTCAGCGCGGCGTTCTCGATACCCCACCGTACATCACGGGCCATCGTCCGGCACGGACGGTGCGGATGCTGTGTCGCGCCCCTGGGCGCATCGCCCCGGGACCCGCAGGGACGGTCGATCTGCGGGGCTTGCGGCAGCGCGTGGCTGACCGCGCCGTCGCAAGCGAGCGCGACCGGTCCTCCCGAATCACCAGAGGCATCCGCCCGCTGATCCCCAGCGGCCAGCCCTCCTTTTCTCTCGGGCGTCCGACAGAGTCAGGGGGGCATGCATTACCATCAGCGCATGCAACCCAACCCCCGAGTTTTCTGTGCGCTCCTCGCGGTCCTGTCGAGTCTTGCTTTCGCTGCGGGCGCGGCCGCGGACGTCACGCTCCGGAACGGTGACACGGTCGAGGGGGAAGTGATCGAGGTCACGCGGACAAAGGTCACGATCAAGACCAAACTCCACAACATCCCAGCGACACAGACGTTCCGCCGCTCCGAGATCGAGAAGATCGAGTACAAGCCGCTGCCCGACGGGTTCTGGGATCCCCCGCGGCGGGATGGCGGCCCGGGTGACGAACCGAACAAGGACCCCGGGGAGCCGTCGAACGCCGACGAGGACGGGAGCGGGCGCGACGGAACCCGCAGCCGCGTGCGACGCCGGGCCCAACGGAGCAGCGATCCCGAAGACATGTACGTCGTGGTCCCGATCGAGGGGGGGATCGGGAGCGAGGTGACCTCCGACGGGCTCCGCAAGGCTCTGGCCCAGGCGAAGGGGCGCAAGGCGGGGCACATCGTGTTCGTGGTCGACTCCCCGGGCGGCTATGTGTACGAGGCGGTGAACTTCCTCGAGGCGCTCAAGGAGTTCGATGAGGACTTCGTGTATCACTGCGTGATCGACGCGGGCGCGATCTCGGCGGCGTCGGTGTTCGCCGCGGGCTCTGACCATATCTACGTCCGCCCCGATGCCCGGCTCGGGGGCGCGGTCGCGTACAACAGCGACAACAGCAGCGGAGCCGCGGAGGTGGACGCGAAGTTCAACTCCATCTGGTCCGTGAACATCGCGTCCCGCGCCGACTCGAAGGGGCACCAGGGCGACGTGTTCCGCGCGATGGTCGTGCTCGAGGCGGAACTCTGGCAGGGGGCCGACGGCGTCCTGAGCGCCTCCCAGATCCCCGGCGGCACCAAGATCGACGGCGCGGACACGATCCTGACCATCCGCGCCTCCCAGATGGTCAGCGGCGGCATGGCCACCGCGTTCGAAGGCGAGATCGCGGAGTTGGGGGCCCTCGTCGGGCGCGAGAAATGGACCGAGGTGCCCGGCATCGGGATCCGCGCGATGACGTTCGCGGCCCGGGAACGCAAGGACATGCAACGCCGGTTCGATACCGCGGTCGCCGAGTACAACCGGGAGTCCGAGGTCCTCGGGAACGAGCACCCCAACAACTTCCAGTACCGGGTGGTGCGGTACTCGAACGGGGTGTACCGACTCGATCCGCGTTCGATGCGCGAGTGGGTCGCGCGGAGCGACCGGGCGATCCGGGCCTGCGAGCGGATGCTCAAGTACCTGAAGGAACTGGCGAACATCAACACACGCGCCGAGCGAACGGGCGCGCTGCACCTGATCACGCCCGCCGAACTCGGGCACGAGGCCTACGTGGAAGCGGACCGGTCGCTCGGCTGGCTTCGTGCGCACCGCAGCAATCCGCCGGCCCGAGAGATGGCCAACCCGACGTTCGGGCCCTGAACCGATCCCGACACGAGCCGGGCCAATCAGCCCGATCGCGACTCGACGAGTTCCTTGAGCTTGACCAGCCCGTCCATCCACCCCTCAACGAATCCGTCCGGGAAGTCGTCGTCCACCTCGCCCGACATGCGGTGATCGATCGAGACCTTTGTCCTGCCGTTGGTTTCCTCGAACGCGATGGTCATGTTCATCAGCACCGCTTGCGGCATGGTGCAATCGCCACGCATGCGGATCTTGTGATTGGGCTTGAGCATGGTGATCTCGCCGATCACGTTGAACCCGCCGTCGGGCAGCTCGATGTAGAACCGCCCGCCCATCCGCTCCTCGCAGCGCGTCGGGGTCTCGCGGCTCGACTCTTCGCTCTCGTAGAACCAGAGGTTGGGATCGTCGAACCAGGCGCGGTAGACGGCATCCTTCGGGGCGTCGATCTCGATCTCGATCTCCGACACCGCGACCCGGGCCGGCTGCTCCAGAAACTTGGCTCCCATGTCGTGCTCCCTTTCTGTGCGTGGTGCGTGTGCGCGTTCCTCGACGCGCTGCTTGAGGCGGATCAGCGAGCCCGCCCATCGGTCTTCGTACGTGCTCACCCACCGCTCGTAGATCATGCGGAGCGGGGCCGCGTTGAGGTGGTGCCACTTCTGGCGCCCCTCCTTGCGGGTGATCATCAGCCCGGCCGACTCGAGCACGCCCAGGTGCTTCATCACGCCGAAGCGTGACATGCCGCCGGTCGCCGATCGGACGGCGTCGGCGAGTTGCCCCGTGGTCCGCGGCCCATCCTTCACCGCGTCGAGCAAGGCTCGGCGGGTCGGATCGGACAGGGCTTTCCACACGGCGTCCATCGGGTTGATCGGCTGATCGCCCGTCGGGGCGGCGGGTGTGCTCATCGTCCTGATCCAGAGCCGCGGGCGTCATGCCGGCGGACACGATTGATTTATGTGACTATAAAGTCACATGTTGATCGCGGCAAGCCCCGGATGCCGTTTTTGGGCGAAGGGTCGCCGAATGGAGTTTGTTCGGGTGCGTACGATTCCCGGTGATCCAGCCCCCCACCGATCCCGCGGCCCGGTTCGAGGTCGTCAGCCCGTTCGTTCCGGCGGGCGACCAGCCCGAGGCGATCGACACGATCGTCGCGAAGCTCAACGCCGGCGAGAAGCACGTCTGCCTGCTCGGCGCGACGGGCACGGGCAAGACGTTCACGATGGCCAACGTGATCGCCCGGCTGAACAAGCCGGCGCTGATCCTCAGCCACAACAAGACGCTCGCAGCCCAGGTGTTCGAGGAGTTGCGGGATTTCTTCCCGAACAACTCGGTGAACTACTTCGTGTCGTACTACGACTATTACCAGCCCGAGGCGTACATCCCCGGGCGTGATATCTACATCGAGAAAGACGCTTCCCGGAACGACGATCTGGACCAGCTGCGCCTGGCGTCGACGAGCAACCTGCTGCGCCGGCGCGACGCCGCGGTGGTCGCGTCGGTGTCGTGCATCTTCGGGCTCGGCTCGCCCAGCGCGTACTCGGAGAAGGTCTTCACGGTGACGAGGGGCTCGACCATCGGTCGGAGGGATTTTTTCCTCGCGCTCAACGCGATGCAGTACAAGCGGGCCGACATCGACTTCAAGCGCGGCACCTACCGCGCCCGCGGAGACGCGATCGAGGTGTGGCCGGCGTACGAGAAGTACGCGATCCGGATCGAGCTGTTCGGAGATGAGATCGATACGGTCAGCCTGATCAACCCCACCACAGCCGAGGTGCTGGCCGAGGAGAGCCAGGTGTTCCTGTTCCCGGCGGTCCACTACGTCATGCCCGACGACAAACTCCAGTCGGCGATCGAGGGCATCAGGACCGAGCTCGACGACCGGGTCAAGGAGTACCGCAGCCAGGGCAAGCTGCTCGAGGCCCAGCGGTTGCTCGCGCGGACCAAGCACGACCTGGAGATGATCCAGGAGGTCGGGTTCTGCTCCGGGATCGAGAACTACTCCCGGTACATGGACGGGCGTCAGCCGGGCGAGCGGCCTTTCACGCTGCTCGACTACTTCGATTACGCCCCGCCGGACCCCGCACGCAGCGACGTCGTCCCCACGGAGGGGTACGGGCGTAACATCGACGAGGATCAGCAACGCTACGGCATCACGCGCCAGAACCACGGGGATTGGGTGCTGATCGTCGACGAGTCCCATGTGACCATCCCGCAGATCCGGGCGATGTTCGCCGGGGACAAGGCCCGCAAGGACGTCCTGATCGAGCACGGCTTCCGCTTGCCCAGCGCGCTCGACAACCGGCCGCTGCGCTTCGAGGAGTTCGAGGCGATGACCCCGCAGGTGCTGTACGTGAGCGCCACCCCGGCGGAGTACGAGCTCGAGAAGACCGGCGGCGAGGTCGTCGAGCTGATCATCCGCCCGACCGGCCTCGTCGATCCTGTTGTTGAACTGAGACCGGCGACCGGGCAGGTGCCCGATCTGGTCGAGGCGTGCCGGGATCGTGTCGAACGCGGCGATCGCGTGCTGATCACCGCCCTGACCAAGCGGCTGTGCGAGGACCTCACCAACTACCTCGCCGAGCAGGGGTTCAGGGTGCGGTACCTGCACTCCGACATCGAGACCCTCGATCGCATCGAGATCCTGACCGGGCTGCGGGCGGGCGAGTTCGATGTCCTCGTCGGGGTGAATCTGCTCCGCGAGGGCCTCGACCTGCCCGAGGTCTCGCTGGTCTGCATCCTCGACGCGGACAAGGAGGGCTATCTGCGCAGCGCGACGTCGCTGATCCAGCTTATGGGGCGTGCCGCCCGGAACGCCGACTCGAAGGTCATCCTCTACGCCGACTCGGTCACCGATTCGATGCGTCGGGCGATGGACGAGACCGATCGTCGGCGCGAGAAGCAGCTCGCGCACAACGCCCTGCACGGCATCGTGCCGCAGACCATCCGCAAGTCGATCCGGCGTGGGATCGAGTCGGAGCTCAAGGCCAGGCGTCGCGCGCGGGACGCGACAGCGATAACAGAACCGATGATCGACGCGCGGGACCTTGCCGAGGCCCTCGAGTCCGAGATGCTCGACGCGGCGCAGGAGATGCAGTTCGAGAAGGCCGCGGCGCTGCGGGACCAACTCCAGCATGTCAGGTCCATGCTCGACGCGTCGAGCCCGGACGAGCCGCTGCAGATCCGGCGCAGCGAACTCGAGGAAGCGCTGGGAGTGCGCAAAGGTTCCGGAAAGAAGAGGCGAGGCAAGCGATCGAAGACCGGGCGAGCGGGCCGCTGAATCCCAGCCGATCTAGCATCGCGGATCCCCGAGGAGCAACGCGATGCTTGTGAACGGTACGACGCGAGCGGTAGTCACCCGGATCCCGGTCTTTGTTGCGGCGCTGGCCGCGATCGCGGCATCGGTTGGGGGATCCCCCCTCCCGTTCGCCGAGGTCTTCGCCACGCCCGAGGCGCGGCTCGCGGAGGGGCGTGTCGGCATCTGCGCGCACCGGGGGCTTAACCGGTACGCGCCGGAGAACACCTACGCGTCTGCGGCCCTGTGTGTCGAACTCGGCTTCCCGTACGTGGAGGTTGACGTTCGCACCACATCCGATGGGACGCTCGTGGTTCTGCATGATGAAACGATCGACCGCACAACGGACGGCACCGGGCGGGTCGACCGGATGACCTGGCAGCAGGTCTCGAAGCTCGACGCGGGCTCGTGGTTCGGGCCGGCGTACGCGGGCCAGCGCGTCCCCAGGCTGGACGAGTTCCTCGGGTGGGCGAAGGGACGCATCCGCGTCTACCTCGATGTGAAGGACGCCGACGCGGCCCGACTGCTCGCCGTGGTCAACAGCAGCGGGATGCACGCCGAGGTCTTCCTGTGGTCGCGGGACCGCGGCTTCATGCGGGAGGTCCGATCGCTCGACAGCGCGGTTGCCATCAAGGTCAACCCGAGGGACGACGAGGAGATCGAGGCGCTGAACGCCGAGCTGTCCCCGGCGCTGATGGAGTTCGACCGCAAGACGTTCTCGGCGGCCCGGGTGGCCAGGGTTATCGAGCTGGGCCTCCGCCCGATGCTGTACACCAATCGGGACGAGCCCGAGCTGTTCCGGGCGGCTTTGAACGCGGGCGTCGAGCTGTTTAACATCGACTACGTAGAATCGTTCGCCGCGATCGCCCGAGAGCTTGAGCCCGATGGATAACGAACAGCACATGCCGCAGCCGCAGGGCTCCCCGTTTCTCAAGAAGCTCGGGACCTATCTGTTCGGGGTCGCGATCGGGTTCGTGATCCTGGGCTGGTTCCAATACAAGAAGAGCGTGGCGGCCCAGCAGCAGCGTCAGCAGATGCAGGAACAGGGCGCCGGCAGCACGCCGCCCGAGACCCGGGCCGGGACCCCGGACGACAACTCGCCCGGGGCGACCGAGCCGTTGCCTTGAACGCGGGGCCGTTCGATCCGCTCGCTCACCTCGACGCCGACGAAGCCCGGCCCGTCGCGTCGGTGCTCGAGGAACGCGAAGGCCCGCACGGCTGGTTCTTCACGCTGGCGATCGACCATCCGAACACCACGAGCGAACGCCTGGAGCTATCGCTCGCGTGGGTCGACCACGACTTCTACACCGGTGGCGGGCTCAAGCCGTCGAAGCTCGCGGAGGTCATCGCCGAACTCGCGGCCGGCACGCTCGGCGAGAGGCTGCCCGCCCGCGCCGACGCCGCCGTGTTCCGCAGACGTATCCCGGGGTTCGACGACACGGTCCATGACCGGCTCGCGACCACGCGGTAGTTGCCCCAAAGCGTGAAACGGCACCGGAGTGTGTCCCCTGCCGGTGCCGGCTCCCCCGTGCTACCCACCCGGCGTGCCGGGTCGCGGCGCTGCGCGTGAACGCCGCAAGGGTTGAGCGGGAGATCTCCCTGTCGATCACGCGGATTCGACCGGTATCTTCGGCGCAGAGGGGCGTTCACAGGCGCCCGGTCAGCGCTTCCCGCAAGCGCCCGAACAACTCGGAGTCGGAACCAGCCGCGTCCGCGCGGCGTGCGTTCGCGAAGTCGTACGCCTCGAACGGGCCGAGCTTGCGTTTGCTGGGATCCTCGCTTGCGAAACGGGGGACGCAATGCCCGTGCAGTTCGGGCACCTGGTTGCACAGGATCAGGTAGTTGATCCGCTCGCACCCGGTGGCTTCGAGGATCGCGTCCCCCAGCGTCACGAAGTCGGCCATGAACGCGGCCCGGCCCCCGGGATCGAGGTCGTTGACCGACGACACCACCGGATCGGGCAGCAGCATGCAGCAGCCGTTGATCGCGTCGGGCTGCTGGTTGCTCAGGATCGCCCAGCCCGAGGGCATCCTGGCGAGCATCTGGGGATCCTCACCACGGACGATGCGGGCGACACGGTTGGCGATGGGGCCGGCGGCGGTCTGGCTCATCTCGGACCCTATGCACCCCGGCGGGAAATGGACGGTATCGTCTGGTATGACACGCGCACGGATCCTCAGCACGCTCGCCCTGGTCGTCGCCGCCCCCCTGCTGCTCGCATGGGGCACCGCGGACAGGGCCCGCGATTACGTTTTCGTCTTCATCCGCACCGGACCGGCGACGGGCCTGACCGCCGAGCAGCAGCAGGAGGCGTTCGCCGGGCACTTCTCGAACATGAAGCGGATGGCCGAGGAGGGTCAGTTGCTCATCGCCGGCCCGCTCGGGGCGCCAAAGTCCCAGCCCGACCATCGCGGGATCTTCGTGTTCGACACCGAGGACCTCGGGACCGGCATGGAGTGGGCCCACACCGACCCGACGACCAAGCTCGGCGTGTTCGTCCTCGACGGCTACACCTTCACCACCGACGCCCCGCTCACCGACCTGCCCGAGCTCGACAGGCAGGAGGAAGCCGAGCGTCTGGCCGACCCGGACATCCCGGACGAATGGGAAGGCCGCGTGTACATGCTGGCCACCGCGCCGTACGCCGAGGGACTGCACAAGGCGTGCGCCAACACCGACGGCGTGCTGATCGCCGGGCGGCTCCACAAGGCCGCGAAGGACGGCGGCGACCTCGTCCTCGTCTGGCTCGATGTTCAGACAGCATCCGAGACGGCCAAGATCCTGCCCACGCCGGACGCGTGGACGATCCATGGGTGGTACGGATCGAAAATGGTGGCGGAGATGGATGGTTAGGCCCATGTCACGTCTAGTAGGTAACGGCAATACATGGCAACGCGAACTCGGACAGCAGGACTCCATGTGATAAGATACTCGTACTGCCCCTTTTTGATTTCGATCCAGCCGGGCTGACTAGCACTTTCACCAGTCATAAAGAATGCCCGACTACCGATTTCAGGGTAGACGCCCATCGAATCTTCGAAACTGGCAAAGCTCTTCAGATACTCTTCGGAGACGAATGACACCGCACCTGCAAACGCAAAATCGGGCTCATCCAACACTGGTTCGTTCAGCCAGTACGCGGCATGACCTCGAGCGATCTTCAGCACGCCCCTGAGAACGTCATCATATTTTGAATGATCGCCGGGCCATTGATCCCAAATCCAATGCACACGATCCTTGAGCTTTGAAGATCGCTCCATCATCTTGGTTGCTTTATCTGATTGGCTAACTCCATCACCGAATGGAGTGGCTGCTGCTACACAAGCAAGAAGGTTTTCGTACCCCGCAAGTGTTGAGTTGCAAGGACGGCACACCTTAACAACGGGCCATTGGAGCCCTTGTTCAACTGGACCATCGATAAAGCAACGCGGCGGGATGTGGTCACGTGTGGCTTCGATACCAGCCGACCAGTTGCATCCACAGTATGAGCACCAAGTGTCGTGACGTTCGTCGTAAAAGAGGTGCTTTGGGTCCAACTGCTACCTCAACATTGCCTTCAGATACCGCCCCGTGTGGCTCGCTTTGTTCTTGGCCACAGATTCCGGCGTGCCGGACGCGACGATGGTGCCGCCGCCGTCGCCGCCTTCCGGGCCGAGGTCGACGATCCAGTCGGCGCACTTGATGACATCGAGGTTGTGCTCGATGACCACCAGCGTGTTGTTCGCGTCGGCCAGGCGGTTGAAGACCTCCAGCAGCTTGCGGATGTCCTCGAAGTGCAGCCCGGTCGTCGGCTCGTCGAGGATGTAGAGCGTGTGGTCCTGGCTGGGCGTGCCGTCGTGGCGGGTGCCCTTGCCGAGTTCGGTCGCGAGCTTGACGCGCTGGGCCTCGCCGCCCGAGATCGTGGTGCTGGGCTGCCCGAGCGTGATGTACCCGAGCCCGACGTCGCGCAGGCACTCGACGAATCGCGAGATCTTGGGGTGGTTCTCGAAGAAGCCGCACGCGTCCTCGACGGTCATCGCGAGCACGTCGGCGATCGACTTGCCGCGGTACTTCACCTCGAGCGTCTCGCGGTTGTAGCGTGATCCCTTGCAGACCTCGCACTCGACGAACACGTCGGGCAGGAAGTGCATCTCGATCTTTTTGAGCCCCTGGCCCTGGCAAGCCTCGCAGCGTCCGCCGCTGCCGGCCTTGCCGCCCCGGGCGGCCGACACGTTGAAGCTGAACCGCCCGGGCTGGTAGCCGCGGATCTTGGCTTCCTTGGTCTGCGCGAAGACCTTGCGGATCTCGTCGAACACGCCGGTGTAGGTCGCGGGGTTGCTCCGCGGCGTGCGTCCGATGGGGCTCTGGTCGACCTCGATGATGCGGTGGACGTGCTGGAGCCCGTTGACCCGGGTGTGCGCCCCGGGCGGATCGCCGCCGCCGGTGAGGTGCTTGCGGACCGCCCGCAGCAGGATGTCGTTGACGAGGGTCGATTTGCCCGAGCCGGACACGCCTGTGACGCAGACGATGCCGCCGATCGGGAACGCCGCGTCGGCGGACTTGAGGTTGTTCTGCCTCGCGCCCTTGACGGTCAGCGCGGTCTTCTCGGAGACCCTGCGCCGGTCCTTGGGCACTTCGATCGTGCGCCGCCCGCTGAGATAGTCGCCAGTGATCGAGTTCTTGTTGGCGATGACCTCGTCGACGGTGCCCTGGGCGACGACCGTCCCGCCGTGCACACCGGGGCCGGGCCCGATGTCCACCAGATGGTCGGCCGAGCGGACCATGTCCTCGTCGTGCTCGACGACCAGCACCGTGTTGCCGATGTCGGTCAGGTGGCGGAGCGTGCGGATCAGACGGTCGTTGTCGCGCTGGTGAAGCCCGATGGTCGGCTCGTCGAGCACGTAGCACGCTCCGACCAGGCCCGAGCCGACCTGCGTCGCCAGGCGGATGCGCTGGGCCTCGCCGCCCGAGAGGGTGGCTGTGCGCCGGTCCAGACTCAAGTAGTCCAGCCCGACGCTGGTCAGGAACCGCAGTCGGTTGCCGACCTCACGCAGGATTGGCTCGGCGATCTGTTCCTGTTCTTTCGTGAGCTTCATGCCCTCGATGAACGCGATCGCGTCGTTGATGTTCAGGCGGCTCAGCTCGGCGATGTTGAGCATCGTGCCGTCGGTCTTCGGGCGCCCGATGACGGTGTCCGATCCGGCCCGCGACATGTCCGCGGCGTGCGTGCTCTGGATCAGCACGTGCAGCGCCTCGATGCGGAGCCGGTCGCCGTTGCACTCGTGGCACACGCTCTCACGCTGGTACTGGTGCAGGTGGTCCTTGACCCAGTTCGACTCGGTCTTCTCGAACCACGCCCGGAGCATCGGCAGCACGCCGTCCCACTTGGCACCCCACGATTTCGCCTGAGCAGACGAGGCCCCGTGCAGCAAGATGTCGTAGATTTCTTCGTCGAGGTCGCCCATCTTGGTCGAGGGCGACACGCCGAACGCCCGGCAGAACCGGCGGAGATAGCGCGGGTAGATCATCCCGCCCGGGCCGTTCTTCTTCCAGGGTGCGATCCCGCCCGAGAGCAACGACTTGCCCGTGTCGGGCACGACCAGATCTTCGGTGAACTCCAAAAGCGAGCCGAGCCCGTGGCAAGTCGGGCAGGCGCCGAACGGGGAGTTGAACGAGAACAGCCTCGGCGAGAGTTCTTCCAGGGACACCTCGGGGTGATCAGGATCCGCGAACTTGGTCGAGAACGAGCGGTCCACGAACGAGCCGTCCTCCTCGATCGCCGCGATGACGGCTCCGTCGGCAAGCCCGAGCGCCGACTCGACCGACTCGGCCAAGCGTTGCCGCGACTCCTCGTTGATCGCCAGACGGTCGATCACCGCGTCGATGTCGTGCTTCTTGTGCCGGTGCAGCTTGAGCGGGTTCTCGCTGTCGTCCTTGAGCACCTCGCGGAGGTCGACAATCTCGCCGTTGACGCGGGCGCGGACCCAGCCGTCCTGGCTGAGCGACTCGAGGGCGTCCTTGTGGAACCCCTTCTTGCCGCGGATGACCGGGGCGATGACCATCAGACGGGTCCGCTCGGGCAGGCCCATCAGGTGATCGACGATCTGCGTCGCGCTCGTTGCCTGGACCTTCACGCCCGAGCGTTCGAGCACAGTCCCGTCCTTCTTCGATTTCGTCACCGCCCAAGAACGAGGTGTGCCGCAACGCGCGAACAGGAGGCGGAGATAGTCGTAGATCTCTGTGGTCGTCGCGACGGTCGAGCGCGGGTTGTGCGAACTGGACCGCTGCTCGATCGCGATGGTCGGCGGGATGCCCTCGATCTCCTCGACATCCGGCTTCTTGAGCTGGTCGAGGAACTGGCGGGCGTACGCGGAGAGCGACTCCATGTACTTCCGCTGCCCCTCGGCGAAGATCGTGTCGAACGCCAGCGAGCTTTTGCCCGAGCCAGAGAGCCCGGTCATCACGACCAGGCGATCCCGAGGGATCGTGAGGTCCACGTTCTTGAGGTTGTGCTCCTTCGCGCCGCGGATGCGGATCGCCCGCCCCACCTCGTTGGCCGAGCGCACCTTCGGCTCCGCCTGCGAGCCGGGTTTCTTGGCGGTTCGCTTGGCGGTCCCTTTGGGGCTTCTCTTTGCGGCCGGCTTCGCGCCGGGCTCCGCGTCGTCTCTGGGCGATCGCTTGGTCATGGGGCTCGGCTTCTGCTTGTTCGTCGTCGCGGTGGGCATGGATCTCTCTCTGGGGATCGCCTGCCGGAGGCACAGGAATCGGCTGGGAATCAATGGTTTCGAGCGATCCTAGCGAGCCGATCCGAGCACCCGCACAGAATCCAGTCATTTTGATCCGGCGAACAGGCTCGACCGCCACCCCCTCTCGACCTGTCGGTAGGATCTCCACGCATGACCTTCCTGATCGAAACCATCCGCCTCGGGCTCGCCAACCTCCGGCTGCAACTGCTTCGGAGCATCCTGACGGCGCTCGGGATCATTTTCGGGGTCGCCGCTGTCATCACGATGGTGGCCATCGGCGAAGGGTCCACCGCGGAAGCCCTCGCCCAGATCGAGCGCCTCGGCGCCCGGAACATCATCATCCGCTCCCAGCAGCCCCCGGAATCACCCCAGCAGCAGGGCGGGCAGCAGCGATCACGGATGCTCCAGTACGGGCTCACGCGCGAAGACCTGCGGATTATCCAGGAGAACTTCCCCGACGCGACGGCGGCGGTGCCGCTCAAGGAGGTCGGATCCCAGCTTCTCAGGGGTTCGATCGCCCAGGTCTCCCAGACCTTCGGCACCACCCCGGAACTGGCACGCGTGGCACGCCTGAACATCGGACGCGGACGCTACCTCAACAACGCCGATCTCGAGAGCGAGTCGCTCGTCGCGGTCATCGGCGCCGAGGTGGCCGAGGATCTGTTCCCGCTCGAGGATCCCATCGGGCAGACCTTCCGGATCGACGAGTTCGTCGTGCAGGTCGTCGGCGTGCTCGCGCCCGTCGGGCTCTCGGGCGGCGCCGGGGCGGCATTGGTCGGGCGGGACCTCAACAAGGACGTGCACATCCCGATCACGACCGCCCGCGCGGTGATGGGCGACACCGTGGTCCGCCGGTCGTCCGGCTCGTTCTCGATGACGCAGGTCGAGGTCCACGAGATCTACCTGGAAGCCCCCTCGCGCGACCGCGTTGTGCCCGACGCCCAGCGGGCCAGACGCCTGCTGTCCATCCGGCACCCCAAGATGGAAGACGTGAGCATGGTGGTGCCCTACGAACTCCTCGAATCCGCCCGCAAGCGGGCGATGACCGGGCAGTGGATCTCCGGCGCGATCGCGGGCATCTCGCTGCTCGTCGGCGGCATCGGGATCATGAACATCATGCT
>DIYM01000131.1:0-1560 GCA_002429045.1 Phycisphaerales bacterium UBA6054 | reverse complement strand
GGGATCATGAACATCATGCTCGCCAATGTCACGGAACGGACCAGAGAGATCGGCATCCGGCGGGCCCTGGGCGCCACCCGCAAGCACATCATCGCCCAGTTCCTCGTCGAGACATCCGTCCTCTCGGCGATCGGCGGGCTGATCGGGGTCGCGCTCGGGGTCGGGCTCTCGCTCTCGATCGGGTGGCTGGTGCCCAAGCTGCACGAGCTCCCGGTGATCGGCGAGTCGGTCCCCGCCGACGCCTCGCTGCCCACCGTGCTGAGCCTGTGGTCGATCCTGGTCGCGTTCTTGGTCGCCGCCGCCACGGGGCTGGTCTTCGGGCTGTATCCTGCTCGCAAAGCGGCGAGACAGGACCCGATCGTGGCGCTCCGCCACGACTGACGCGGGACCGAGCCGCCCGGTTCACGCCCCGATGCCACGCCGCGAGGTGCCCACGATGCCCAGAGTCTTCCGCCCCGTTCTGATGGCGCTGCTCGCGTTGGCGCTCGCGTCGCCTTCGGCCCTTACCCAGCCCGACGGCACGCGACGGTTCAAATCGCGTTCCTACGACATCACCACGGACCTGCCCAATGACCTCGCACGGGAGGTCGCTGCGCACATGGACGCGGTCCACGCCGAATACACCCGGCGGTTCCGCGCCTACGCCAAGCGGAACAACGAGCCGCTCCGCCTCTGGGTGTTCGCCGAGCGGGACGGGTACATGCGCTTCCTGGCCGGTCACGAGATCAACGCGATCGGATCGGCGGGGATGTTCTTCCGCACCGACGACGCCGACGGGCTCGCGGCGTATCTCGCCCCGCGCAACAAGCAGGCGATGCTCGAAACCCTCCGCCACGAGGGGATGCACCAGTTCCTCTACCAGCGTATCGGCGACAACCTGCCGCCCTGGCTCAACGAGGGCATGGCCGAGTGGTTCGGGTACGCCCTCGAGACGAGGCGCGGCTTCGAGACGGGGCTGGCGGACCCGCGCGCGATCAACCGGCTGCACGAGCGGATCGACGAGGGCTCGCTCGTCTCGCTCGAGACCCTGCTCTCCCTCTCGCAGGCGCAATGGAACGCGCGGAACAGGGACGGGTCGCACGCGGGGCAGTACGACGCCGCCTGGTCGGTCGTCCATTTCCTCGCGTACGCCGAGGATGGGCGCTACGCCCGGCTCCTCGATCAGTTGCTCCACCTCTTCTGGCAGGGCTGGGACGCCGACCGGGCGATCGACAAGGTGTTCGGCGGTGACGTCGCAACACTCGACGCCAAATGGAATACGTATGTTGCCCAACTCGAGCCGGACGAGCTCTACCTCGCGCGCGATGTGCTCGAGGTGTACGCCGTCGTGCTGTGGGGGCTCCGGGTCGAGGGCGTCAGGCCGAAGACACCGAGCGAGTTCGATGCGGCGCTCGCAGAGCACGCCCACGCCCTCGACCTGCCCGAGACGTTGATGACCTCCACGGGCGAGCGATTCGTCACACTCGACAACGACGCCTGGTGGCGGAAGCTGCCCGAGGCGGCCCGGAACGGACGCAGGGCGACCCTGCGTTTCGTCCCGGTGCGCGGCGACCGGTCGCC
>DIYM01000070.1 GCA_002429045.1 Phycisphaerales bacterium UBA6054 | reverse complement strand
GGGGGATTCGCGGCGCGGTCGGGGTGCGTGATCGTCGGTCGCGGGCCGTGCGGGCGGATGTGGGCCCAGTGGGCGTGCCCGGCGTCGATGAGTTGGGCGTGTCCGCCGGGCTCGATCCGCAGCAGCACGAGGGAGACGAAGCGTCCGTGGGTCGATCGTGACGCGACGAAGCGGTTGGTGGACTCTGCCGCCTCGCGCGGGTCGGCCTTTGCGCCCAGGAGCGCGGCGAGGTGTGCGTGGACGGTGGTGCTGAGGATGGAGGCGCCCATCCCGTGCCCGGCGCCGTCGCCGAAGATGATGTCGACGGATCGGTCGTCGTGCTCGATCACCGAGAAAAAGTCCGCGGAGACGAACATGCCGGGTGTTGCGTGGTACGCGAATCGGAAGAGCCCGGAGCGGATCGGGTCTTGGCGGTCGAGCATGGCGCGCATGCTTTCGGCGAGTTCGAACTCGATCTGCATGGCCCGCTGTCGCTTGGCGAGTTCGGCGTTGGCGCGGCCCGCGAGCGCGTAGGCGAAGAGACCCGCGATGTTCTCGCAGTACGCCGCGGCGTCGCCGAGCCGGGCGGGGTCGTGCGGCGTGTCGAGGTAGAGCAGTGCCTGGATGCCCCGCTCTGAGGGGACGGGCACGCACACGGCCGAGCCCATGGCGTCGGAGACGAGCGATGCGGCATCGTCGAGGGTCTGCTGGCTATCGGGCGAGCGGAGATAGAACGCCGTCTGGCCCGTCATGGCTCGCTGGATCAGGCGTGAGGACGGGCAGAATCGTTCGGTGTTGAACGGGGTCTCATCTCCTCTCGGGTCGGTGGAGTGTGACGCGAGCACCTCGGCGGAGGGGTTGGCGGGGTCGCTGGCATTGAGCACCGCGCCGCGTGTGTACGCGGTGCCGCGGACGGCGGCCCGGATGGTTTCTTCGGCGAGTTCGCGCGCGGAGCGGCAGCGTGCGAGGTTTGCCACGAGCCCGCTGAACGCCCCGAGTCTGTTGTCGATCTCGGGGCTTTCGATGGGCGCCGGGTCGGTGGTGTCGAGGGCGACGGTGAGCGACCCGGTCTGGTTGTCCCCGGCCCGGAACCGCCAGGGCCCGATGTCGATGGTGTCGCCGGGCAGGACCTCGATGGGGGTGGCGGGCGCGATGCGTTCGGCGTTGACCCAGGTGCCCGCGGTGGATTGGTGGTCGATGATGAACCACCGGGCGTCCCTGAGCGCCATGCTTGCGTGGTTGCGTGAGACCGAGGGGTCTGGCAGGCAGGTGTCGCACTCGAGCGAGCGTCCGATGCGGGCGTGGGCGGTCAGTTCCAACCCCGGCATGCCCGATGGGAGGGCGGGGCCTGAGACGCGTTGGAGCCAGATGGTGTCGGGCGGCGTGGAGGGCATGGCTGCTCGATCGGGCGTGGCTGGCGGGGCCCTGGGTTTCCAGTGTGCTGTGGCCGGGACCGCTCGGCCGGGAGGTCGGTGTGCTTCGGGCTCGGGCGTGCGGGGGGCGGCCTGGAGCGCCCCGGGTGTTTTCGGCGGATACGGGGTTCAAGTTTGCGTGAACTTGCGGGGTTTGATGGCCGTTCTGTGCATCGGCGCTTGGGCTTTGGACGATGTCTGGTAAGGTAGCGACACGCAACCCGATCCGGGGTTGCCGCTGTCCTGAGAGATGGGCTGGTCGGCGTTCTGCCGGGCGGCTGGGACGGGTGCCGTCGGCTGCACAGGGATCGCGGGCCCCGACGGGCCCGGGTCTTTGTTCGGTCTTTGGGCGTCGATGCGTCATCCGGGGTGGTTGGTGTCGGGCGGCGTATCGCCCTTATCGAGAAGGACGCGGATGTCGACAGATCGCGGGAGTTCAGCCAACGAACCGGCGAGCGGTCGGGTGATGAGCCTGATGCGGCCTCACTCCGGACGGATGGCGCGGGTGATCGGCTGCTTGCTTGCGTTGGTGGTCATCGACTTGGCGCCGCCTTATGCGATCAAGTTGCTGATCGATGACGTGTTCCCGAACTCGAAGTTGGCGCAGGGCGTGGGCGGGCCGGGGATGCTGCTGGTCCTGATCCTCGCCGGCTTGCTGGTCACGTACGCGCTGCGGAACACGTTCTTCTTCTGGTCGAAGATGCTGTCGCTGCGGACGAGCGAGGATGTGTGCTTTTCGCTGCGCAAGCGGCTGTTCGATCACCTGCAGCAGATGAGCCTGCGGTTCTACAGCGCGAATCAGCCGGGGCGTGTCGGCGCGCGGGTGATGGACGACACCTACAAGATCCAGAGCTTCATCCAGGACAAGTTCCCGATCCTCATGCTGAATCTGCTGAAGGTGCAGGTGCTGGTCGTGGTGCTGTGCGTGCTGAACGTGAGGCTCGCGCTCGCGGCTCTCGCGATCCTGCCGTTGCAGTACGTCACATGCCGTTTCTTCCGGGTGCCCATCCGTCGGAGCCACTCGGAGGCCCAGGAGAATCTCTCGGCGGCGTACGGGAGCCTGGTCGAGAAGTTCATGGGTATGGAGGTGGTGAAGGGGTTCTCGGGCGAGCAGCGTGAGAGCGCGGTGTTCAACGAGGCGATCCGGCGGAGCCGCGAGAGCCAGATCAAGAGCCAGCGGTACCACTTCTTCCAGAAGATCACCGCGGATCTGCTGGTGGGTCTGGGGACGATCCTGCTGATCGCGTACGGCGCGTTCGAGGTCATCAAGGGGCGGATGCAGGGCGGGCAGTTCATGATGTTCTTCGGCTTCGTGATGATGCTGTACCCGGCGGTTCTGAAGGTGATCAGCGACGCCGCCCATCTGTCGAAGGCGACGGCCAGCGTCGGGCGTGTGTTCGAGATGCTGGAAGAACCGGCGCAGGACGCGGGCGTGGGCGAGCGGCTGGGGGACGACGGCGCTCTGGTCAGCGGCGGCTCCATCGAGTTCCGTGATGTTGTGTTCGGGTTCGAGCCGGGCTCGCCGATCCTTCGGGGGATCGATCTCGCGATCCGGTCTGGCGAGCGTGTGGCCATCGTCGGGCCCAGCGGGGCGGGGAAGAGCACGGCGATGAAGCTGCTGCCGCGGTTCATCGAGCCGACCTCTGGGCGGGTGCTGATCGGCGGGTCGGACACGGGCGAGATCCCGCTGGCTTCGCTGCGTGCGTCGATCGGGATGGCGTTCCAGGAAGTGTTCATGTTCAACGCGACGATCTCGGAGAACCTGCGGTACGCCCGGGCGGGCGCGACGATCGAGGAGATCCGGGCCGCGTGCAGGCTGACGGGCATCGACGGCGTGATCGAGCGTTTGCCGGACGGGTACGAGACGAAGCTGTCCGACTACGGGGCCGAGTTGAGTCGCGGCGAGAAGCAGCGTCTGACGCTGGCGCGGGCGTTGATCAAGGAATCGCGCATCCTGATTCTGGACGAGGCGACCGCGTCGATCGATCCGGAATCGTCGCGGGGGATCGTCCGGGCGATCCTGGACGCGACCCCGGAGCGGACGGTGATCATGATCACGCACGAGATCGGGCTGGTTGACATGATGGACCGGGTCATCGGGATACGCAACGGGAAGGTGTTCTTCGATGGTTCGCCGGCGACGTATCTGAAGTCCCAGACGGATCCGGCGGGCGCCTGGAACCCCGCGTCGGCGTCGGGCGTGGGCGGTGGCGATGGAGCGGTCGGTGCGAGCGGCGATGCCGGGACCGGGCCGGTCGGCGGGGGCGTGTTTGAGGCCCGGCGGGACGGCGATGCGCCGGTGGGGCCCGACGAAAGCGACCAGAATGGCGCGACAAGCGGGCCGACTTTGGGTTAGTATTGACCAACCCCGGGCCTCGATCCGGGCGGTGTCCCCCCAGTTGCGACAGACCGGCCGCCCGATGGGACGGGGGTTGGGCTGACCCGAGATCAGGAGCCGCGATGACCCGTGCCGATGGATCGACACAACCGGTTCTGAGCCAGGGGCTTCGACTCGTCCGGGTCGGGCTCGGGATTGTCGGCGCGGTCGGGGGGCTCGCCCTCGCGGCGTCGTGCGCGACCACGCAGCGGTCTCAGCGGATCACGATGGAGTCGCCACGCACGAACGGCGGTGTGGTCTTCGAGGAGCCGAGCGAGATCGGGTTGGCCCGGATCGAGGCGGCTTTGGATGTGTTGGATCGGCGCCCGATGCCCGGTGGTCTGGGCGGGATCGGCGGGGAGGGTGCGGAAGCGGAGGATCCGGTCGCGGAACTGGCGGCGGCGGTCGCGGGCTCTTCGCTGGGGACGGGTGTTGGCACGCTCGATCTTCCGTCCGACGCGGGGCTGCTGGTGCCTCTGACGAAGCTGAGCCGGTCCGAGTTGGGGGAGTTGCTCTCGTCGATCGAGTTGAGACTCCAGACCGAGAAGGGGTATCGCTCGGCGGGCCCGGACCGCTCGGCGGAGTTCGGTGCGACGCCCGAGGGTGTCGCCGAGGCGATGGTGCTCTCGCGGGACGCGGGGGACGGGTCGTACTCGATGCTGAGGCTCGGTTCGGTTCGTTACGCGTCGCAGCCGCCGCAGGTGTGGGCTCAGGGCGTGGCGGTGAGCGCGGACGGCTCGGTGGCGCGGAACCCGGACCTGGACATGCTGCCGGGGGCGGTCGAGGCGGGGCTGGCGCAGGTCGAGCGGATGCGCACCGGCCTTTCGAACGCGGACATGTCGCGTCAGATCGTGCGGCTGAGCTACACGAACCCGGCTTCGGCGATCCAGGCCCTCCGGGGGATGGGCATCAACACGGTCGGGGGGATGGAGGGGATCCCGGCGGACGTGCCGTTCGATCAGTTGCCTCTGGTGACGGTGATGCCCGCGCCTCCTCCGACGCTGATGGGGCTGCTTGGGGACGGGAAGGTGCAGACCGGTTCGTTCGGCAACAGCGTGACGACGAACGCGGGCAAGCTCCCCGACGAGGTGAACGCGTCGCCGAGTTCGCAGCTGATCGTTCTGTACCATCCGGCGCACCCCGAGCAGTTGAGCCTGGTCCGCTCTCTGCTGGACGAGTACATCGACAGGCCGGCGCGGTTGATCTTTGTCGAGGGGATGGTGCTGGAGATCTCCGAGACCGGTCTGGATGAGCTGGGCGTGGAGTGGGAGTTCAAGGAGGGCCCGATCAACCTGCTGCTCGGCACGCTGGACCCGTCGCTGGTGGGCGACACGCTGGACTTCGACCGGTTGGACTCGCGGAACGTGGACTTTGATTGGGGCCTGCGTATCCAGGCGTTGGTGAGCGAGGGCAAGGCGGAGATCCTGAGCCGCCCGAGCGTGCTGACGATGGACAACCGGCAGGCGTCGATCCGTGTGGGGGAGGACATCCCGGTCGCAACCAGCCAGGAGGGGACGCTGAACTCGAACAAGATCGCGTTCAACTTCAAGTACATCGCGACGGGGATCCTGCTAAACATCCGCCCGCGTGTGACGGACCGGGGCGACGAGATCAGCATGCTGGTGGACACGATCGTGTCGGCGACGGTTCCGGGGCGTGACCTGGAGGTGCGTTCGGGCGAGGGCGAGTTGCTGGCGTCGGCGCCGACGATCTCAACACGCCGCGTGCAGACGTACGCGCGGATGGACAACAAGACCCCGTTCATCATCGGCGGGCTGGTGAGCAAGAACGAGACGGTCACGAACCAGAAGGTCCCGATCCTGGGTGACATCCCGGTGCTGGGCGAGGCGTTCAAGTCGACGCGGACCGAATCGGAGAAGCGCGAGGTGATCATCGTGCTGACCCCGTATGTGCTGCCGGAGGAGAACCGCACGATCACGCGGACGATGCCTCGGGACGAGGATCTGTTCGACTCGACGAACAACCGCCTGTTCCGCGACGCGTATCGGATCCGGGGCGAGGACGTGTTCGACCTGCGTTTCCTGGCTGAGAACCGGCGGCTGAGCCTGTATCGGAAGCTTGCGCGGCAGGTGATCGAGAACAACTTCACGCTTGCGTCGGTCGCGCCGTTCGACGAGTTCGCCGGCAACAACATCCCGGGCGAGGAGATGCTGGTCCAGCGGATGATCTACGAGCTGATCAAGCGGACCGAGGTGGACGGGCGTGTGAACCCGGAGCGGATGATCTACTTCGAGGAATCCCAGGCGGAGGGGTACAAGGTCCGGTTCCTCGGCGACCTGCTGTCTCGGGTCGGGGGCGGGGAGGACGCGGCGTCGTTCTTCGCGAGCAACCCGGGCAAGGCCATCGCGATCACGTTCGGGTACGACCGCAACTCGATGGACCTCGATCGGATGGCGAGCGAGCCGATCCCGGAGATCAGCCTGATCGATTGCCCGGACCGGGAGACCTGGACCGATCTGCTGTGGGAGTTGAACCAGCCGTTCGCCGATGGGACAGAGCGGTACACGATCCTGCTCAAGGACGAGCGTGATCTCGTGCGGCTGCAGCGGGCGATGATGATGAAGCTCGTCATCCTGCTCAACGCGGACGACGAGGCGTTGAACCTGAACAGCTTCCGCGTCGGGAAGATCCTGCACGTGCCGGCGATGGACCAGGACAAGGTCACGGTGATCGACGCGGAGGTGGCTCTGAACTTCTACATCTCGGAGTTGTACTACTCGGCGTTGATCCAGCGGATCGAGCAGACCCTCGCGGAGATGGACCGGGTGCTGGCCGATCCTGGGATCCAGGGGTACCTGGAAGACCCGGCGGAGATCCCCTCGCCTCAGGCGGTCGAGTGATGCCGCGTCGGGACGCCGGCGCGGTACACTGAGCGTATGGAACGAGCGATGAACCGTCGGGAGGCGATCGGTGTTGGTGCCGGGCTTGGCGTCTCGGCGTGCGTGGCGATGGGTGGCGGTGTTCCCTTGGCGGCGAGGCCGGGCGGTGGCGCCGCCTGGTTCCGGGTTTCCCTCGCCCAGTGGTCGCTCCACAAGCTGCTGTTCGCGGGCGAGATCGACAACCTCGATTTCGCGGGCGAGGCGGCGGCGATGGGATTCGGGGCCATCGAGTACGTCAACGCGTTCTTCAAGGACAGGGCACGCGATGTCGCGTATCTGGACCGGATGAACGAGCGAGCCGGCGACGCCGGTGTCGAGCAGTTGTTGATCATGTGCGACGGCGAGGGCGATCTGGGCGACCCGGACGCCGGTAGGCGGAACGTCGCGGTGATGAACCACAAGAAGTGGCTCGGAGCGGCGGCGCAGCTCGGGTGCCATTCGATCCGGGTCAACGCGGCGAGCGCGGGCTCATGGGAGGAGCAGCAGAAGCTGGCGGCGGACGGGCTGCGCTCGCTGTGCGAGTTGGCCGAGCCGTACGGGCTGTTCGTGCTGGTCGAAAACCACGGCGGGCTGAGCTCCAACGGGGCCTGGCTGGCGGGGGTGATGGAGCGGGTGGATCACCGGCTGGCGGGCACGCTGCCGGACTTCGGGAACTTCTGCATGGACTGGTCCCGGGCCGACGACGCGGACGCCTGGTACGACCGGTACCGTGGCGTGGCCGAGTTGATGCCGTACGCCAAGGCGGTGAGCGCCAAGTCGCACGAGTTCGACGACGCGGGCAACGAGGTGCGCACCGACTACGCGCGGATGCTCGGGCTCGTGAAAGAGGCGGGCTACCGCGGCTGGGTCGGGGTGGAGTACGAGGGCGGCGGGCTGGACCCGCGTGCCGGATCGATCGCGACGAAGAAGCTGCTCGAGCGGGTCCGGGGCGGCGGCTGATCAGTCCGCGGCGGGGTCTGGCGCGGGGATCAGGCAGTCGAGGATGACGGTGATGCCGATCAGCATGCTCGATGCCCCGTACATGAACCCCCCCGCCACGATCAGATACGCGAAGTCCGCGTTGGTGCGTGCCAGCCACCACGATGCCATGTCCGCGGCGAGCCCGACCGCCCCGAGCAAGACCACCGCGCCGATCAGGGGCCTGGCGGCCCGGGTCATCGCTCCGAGCAGGGCGAGGACGGTCAGGATGATGGCCATCGACGGGGCGTGGGTGTGCTGGCTGACGGCGATGATCTCGATCGGTGCGGGGGCGATGTCGGTCGCGTGGGCGATGGGCTGGATGTCGTCCCAGTACTCGAGTGGCAGTTGGGCGTAGGCGTCGGGCCCCTCCGCGTCGCGGCTGTGGCAATCGAGGCAGAACGCCGCGATGATCTCGGCGGGGGCCTCGTCGCCCAGATCGAGGTCGTCGTAGCCGAGGGAGAGATTCGCGCCGCTGGTGAGCCATTCGAGCAGCGCGTCGCGATCGGGTTCGGGGAGGTCTTCGGGATGCCCGGACTCGAGCGCGGAGATCAGCGGCGAGGGCGCGTTGACGCCGTGGTAGTGCCCCTTGATATCGTCGATGGTCAGCCCGGGCTGTCCGTCGCGGGCGTCATAGTGCCAACGCATGTAGAGGCCCGAGACGACGAAGCCACCGAGCAGAACGAGGACCAAGAGAGCGATACCGAGGCGGGCGAACAGGTGGAGCTGGTGGAGTTTCACGCGGGCGTGCCTTGCTGAGGGTTAGAGCGTGCTGAGATCGATGCCGACCGTCTCGCCCGTGACGACGGCCTGATTGGCGGCGATGCCCACGGCGGTGGCGCGGGCGGCCTCGTCGATGGTGCAGGCGGGCGTGCCGCCCGAGTCGATGGCGCTGATCCAGTCCGCCAGCGCGTAGTAGAGCGACGAGTACGGGAGCCCGACGCCGTCCTTGAGCTTGCCCTGTTCGGCGAGTTGGGTGGCGCCGGCGATGAGCGTGATTCCTTCGTCGTTGTGGAACTGCTGTCGGTTGGCGTACACCTCCCAGCCCTGGGTCGGCGCGTCGGACTCTTTGAACATCCAGCCGTGCGACCAGGCGAGCTTGATCGCGGCGTTGGTGCCGTAGAAGTACTCGGCGGTGCCTTCGTAGGAGTTGCCGAGGGTGGCGCCGTACTGGAGGGTGGTGCCGTCATCGAAGCCGAGATTCAGCGCGATGGTGTCTGCGACGGCTCGGTCGTCCTTCCACGCCCGGACGGAGCCGAACCCCGAGACGCGGACCGGGTATCTTCCGGTGTACCAGTGGAAGACGTCGAACTGCTGGGCGCCGAGTTCCCCGGCGAGCCCGGTGCTGAGTTGCGGGTCGAGTTTCCAGTTGAGTTTCTTGTAGCGGTCGGCGTCGCGGGCCGGAGAGATCCAGGAGGTCTTCTCGCGGTTCTGGGCGCGGTACGCGACGGGGTCGCGGACCGAATCGGACTTGAAGAAGCCGCGGGCGAGCTGGTACACGGGGTTGGAGCGTCCCTGGAACCCGGCGGCGGCGACGAGACCTGAGGCGCGGGCCGCCTGTGCGACCGCCGAGCAGTCCTCGCGGGTGTGGGCCACGGGGCACTCGCAGTAGACGTGCTTGCCGGCGGCCATGGCTTGCTGGGCGACGTTCTTGTGCGTGTGGGTCGGCGTGGCGATCACGACAGCGTCGACCGAACCGGACTTGAGCATCTCATCGACCGTCGCGAACCCCGTTGCGCCGGATGACCGGCGGAGCCCGGACGAGAGGCGGCGCGGATCGGTATCGCAGACGGCGGCGACGGAGACGTTCTCGAGGCGCCCGAGCTCGCCGAGCGCTGCGCGGCCCTGCCTGCCCGCTCCGACCACCCCCAGGCGGAGCGCCTCTGTTTGCGACCAGACATGGGACGCGGAGAGGTGCGGGACGATGGCGAACGCGGCTGCGGAGCCGGCGGCCTGGGCGAGGAACGCACGACGGTCGAGCTCGGTCGGTTGGGGGCTGTCGGTCTGATCAGGCATGGGTCGGGGCCTCGTGTCGGGTGTCGGTGCTGCGGCTCGGCGTCTCGGGCGTGCGATGCCACTGTTCGGCGCGGAGCATGTAAGACTCGTAGGAATGCGGGAGCCGGTCCTCGAGCGAGGGGTCCACGACGAGGGCGGTGGACCACGCCTCGCAGACCTCGGCGGAGGGCCCGATGACACAGGCTGCGTCGGCCCCCGAAGCCGGGCGGGCGGTGCGTGTGTCCATGATGTGCCCGACGCCGTCCGCTGTACGCCCCGAGGGCGAGGAGCACGCGAGTGAACGGTCGATGAGGTCGATCACCGGGGCGTGCGGGTCGCCGGAGAGGAGGCTGACGCGCCACGGAGCGCCGTCGGGTGCGTGGCCGATCGCGGTGATCGACGATGTCCCGCCGTGGATGATGGCGCTGGTCGCGCCGTGCTCGAGCAGTTCTGACCGGATCAGATCGAGCGCGTACCCCTTGGCGATCCCGCCGAGATCGATGAGCGCATCGGGACGGCTGAAGCGGACCGTCCGCTGTTGATGATCGAGCAGGAACGCTCCCGGCGCGATCGGGGCGGGCGGACCGCCCGCGTGCGGGCGGAAGCCGAAGGCCTCCATGAGCGACCCGGCGGCGGGGTCGAACGCGTGGGCGGTCTGTGCGGCGTAGCGCTGGCAGCGGTCGAGCAGGGCGAAGAGCGCATCATCGAGGCGGACGGCCCGTGATGGCGCGGCGCGGTTGATCTCGCTGATGATCGAAGCGGGCTCGAACACAGACAGGCGGGCGTGCTCGTCGCGGACGATCTGCTCGATGGCTTCGGCGATGGCCGAGATCTCCGGCTCCGGGATCGTTGACGCGAAGTCTCCGAGCACGCACTCGAAGCGGGTGCCCATGGCGTGGAAGCAGCGGAAGATCGCGGGAGCCGGGTGCACGGGGGGTGTCGCCGATCAGGCTCTGGATGCCTTGAGTGTGTCGGGGTCGAACCTGTAGCCGTGCCCGTCCCAGGCGGAGCGGGTGGCGAGATCGACGGCGACCATGACCTTGGATGCGAGATCGATGTTGCTGGCCGCGGGCTGCCGCGAGCGGATGCATTCGAGCCAGTTGAGGCGGAGTTGGTCCTGATCGTTTCCGATGTCTGGGCAGGTGATCTCCTGGCGATCGATGTCGTCGACATAGGCGCGCTCGGGGCGGATGTTGACGTGTCGGCCGTTGAGGTACATGTTGGCCATGTTGCCGCGGATCATGGTCTCGAGGCCGACCTCGTTGTTGGTGGATCCGGCGACGACCATGGTGTGGCCGTTCTCGAACACGACGTTCATGTTGATCTGATCGTGGTTCTCCATGTCCTTGTCGATCATGTGCGCGGCGGTGGCCTTGACCTTGGTGGGCCAGCCGGCGTCGAGGGCGAAGATCATCGGGGTCATGACATGGACGAGCAGGTCACCGATGATTCCGGTGGAGAAGTCGCGGTAGCGGCGCCAGCGGGCGAAGACCTTTGGGTCCCATTCGCGGGGCCCGAGGTGGCCGAGCCAGGCGTTCCAGTCGAGGTTCTCGCCGGGCTTCCAGTCGGGGTTGAGCCCGTAGTAGTTCCACTCGCCGTCGGGGGAGTTGCGGCAGTATGAGGTTTGGGACCAGATGGGGGTGCCGATGCTGCCGTCTTTGATCGCCTGGCGTGCTTTCTGGTACTTGGGCAGCATGATCATCTGGGTGCCGACCTGGAAGATCTGCTCGGGGTGGTCGAGGACGGCGCGGCGGACTCGCATCGCCTCGTCGAGGCGGAGTGTCATGGGCTTCTCGCAGTAGACGTCCTTGCCGGCGTGGAGCGCGTCGATGACGTGCTGGGCGTGCCAGTGTTCGGGGGAGCCGACCAGGACGCCGTGGATGTCGTCGCGGGCGAGGATCTCCCGGTAGTCGCGGGTGTGCATGACATCGGTACCGGGCTGGCGCTCGGCGAGGCCCTGATGGCATGAGGCCCGGCGTTCGTCGCACGGGTCGGCGATGGCGACGACCCGGACATCGGCCTGTCCTCGCTCCGCGAAGCTGGAGAGGGCGTAGGCGTGCCCGGTGCCCATGCCGCCGGTTCCGATGATGGCGATGCGGAGCGTGTCGTTGGCGCCCGGGCGGTTGACCCGCCCGGCTTTGACGCCGGGGACGAGCCTGCTGGTGCGGGCGTTCGCGGAAGAGCCCGCGGCTCCGATGACTGCGGCGGCGCCGGCGATGGCGGTCGCGCCGAGGAACTGTCGGCGGGTCGGGGTGTTGCGCGGCTTGCGGTCGGGGTGCTGATCGTTCATGTCGTGTTTCCGTGGGTTCGGGGCGGAGGCTCAATGTACCGTGCGGGGTGTTTGTTTGGTAGCAGAATCGGGCGATGTCGGCGTTGATTCGGGCGTCTCGGCGTCGCCCGGGTCGTCGGAGGGCAGGCCTGATCGGAACGCGATGAGCACGGCGGCGGCGCACACCGCACCGACGACCGCCTGTGCCCACCAGATGCCCGCCCAGTTCTCGACGGTGCCCGCGGATTCGCGCCCGATGCTGCTGAGCCACTGGTTGTAGAAGCCCGCGAGCACGGGCCCGACTCCCAGGATGATGATGCCGAACACGGTCTGCGCCGAATGGCGGGCGTCTTTGGGCGCGACGCGCTCCACGTAGATGTACGCGCCTGCGAAGAAGAAGCCGTAGCAGAGCCCGTGCAGCGCGTTGCTGAGCAGCGCGAGTTGCTGCGTCGGTTCGGTCGTGATCGCGAAGAGCGCGAAGCGGGCGAAGTACGCGAGGCAGCCCAGCGTGAGGACGAGCTTGAAGCCGAGCTTGCGGAGGAACAAGCCGAGGGCGGCCAGCATGACGATCTCGGAGATCTGCCCGATCGACATGATCGGCCCGACATGCGCGGTATCGAACCCGACCGACTCGAGGAACGGCGCGGTGCGGATGAAATACACCTGGTGGATCATCGAGATCGGGAGCGCCACCAGCGTGACGACCAGCAGCCCGGGCTTGGACAGCAGGGAGAAGGCTTCGAGGAACGCGAGCGGGTGCTCGGTGCTGCGGCTGGGGGGGGTTTTCGGGAGCATGACCATCGCCCAGACGCCGTAGAGCATCGCGAGCACTCCGGACACGCGGAGCGCTTCGGCGATCAGGCCCGCCTGATCGGGCTTGGGGTCGCCCGAGAGGAATGGCGGCAGCGCGGTCGGGTGGAGGTTGGTCTGCAGCCAGATCAACGGGAACGCGTTCGAAGCGACGATCCATCCGATGGTGCCCCAGGTGCGGACCGGGCCGAACTGCTTCTGCGGATCCTTCAGGTGCGCGAACGCGATCGAGTTGGTCAGTGCCAGCGTTGGCATGTACGCGATCGAGTAGAGGATCGAGAGGGCGAGGAAGGAGTTGTACCCGTGGGCGTAGTAGGTGGCGAACTTCAAGACCCCCCCGAGGATCAGCAGGATGCCCAGGTATCTCTCGGCGTTCATGAACCGGTCTGCGATCTGGCCGGCGAGGAACGGCGCTGAGAGCGCGCCGACGGAACCGGCCAGGCCCAGGATCCAACCGATCTGTGCCCCGCTGAAGCCGAGTCCGCCGCCGATGCGGGCCCCGCCCTCGTCGAGGATGGGGGTTGCGCCGAGATAGCTGGCGAGGTACGGCAGCCACACGCCCCAGACGGCGTACTGGAGGAACATCATGAGCGACAGCGCTTTGACGCCCGATGGCTGGGCGGCTGGTTGGGTCATGGTGGGTCCTTGGCGGTGAAAGGTGGCCGGAATCGGCGGACGGGCAGCATACCAGATCCGCGCGGTCGCGCCGACCGGTTAGCATGCCCGTCCCGAGAACCCAAACGGAGCCCAGAGATGCCCCGACCGCTTACGTTGTTCACCGGCCAGTGGGCCGACATGCCGCTGGACGTGCTCGCCGAGAAGGCGGCGGGGTGGGGATACGACGGGCTCGAACTCGCGTGCTGGGGCGATCACTTCGAGGTCGACCGGGCGCTGTCCGAGGACGGCTACTGCCGCGGACGCCAGGACCTGCTCGCCGGGCACGGGCTGGGGTGCTGGGCGATCTCGAACCACCTCGTGGGGCAGGCGGTCAGCGATCCGATCGACGCCAGGCATCGGTCCATCCTCCCGGATCGGATCTGGGGGGACGGGTCGAGCGACGGTGTGAACGAGCGGGCGGCGCGGGAGATGATGGACACAGCGGCGGCCGCGTCCGCGATGGGGCTGAGGGTGGTCAACGGGTTCACCGGCTCGCCGGTGTGGCACAAGCTGTATTTCTTCCCCCCCACTTCGCAGGAAGAGATCGATGCCGGGTACCGGGCGTTCGCCGGGCGATGGGCGGGGATTATGGACGCTTTCGAATCGCACGGTGTTGGTTTCGCGCTCGAGGTCCATCCCACCGAGATCGCGTACGACCTCGGGACGATGGAACGGACGCTCGATGCGTTGGACTACCACCCCGCGTTCGGGATCAACTTCGATCCGTCGCATCTGATCTGGCAGGGCATCGATCCCGTGAGTCTGATCCGGGCGTTCCCCGATCGGATCTACCACGTGCATGTCAAGGACGCGGCGGTCACGCAGGACGGGACCAACTCGATCCTGGGCGGGCACCTGACGTTCGGCGACGCGCAGCGGGGCTGGGACTTCCGGTCACCGGGGCGTGGCGACGTGGACTTCGAAGCGATCATCCGGGCCCTCAACCACATCGATTACAGCGGCCCGCTGAGTGTCGAGTGGGAGGACAGCGCGATGGATCGCAAGCACGGGGCGCGCGAGTCGGTCGGGTTCGTCCGCGGGCTCGACTTCCCGCAGGCCGGTCGGGCGTTCGACTCGGCGTTCGACGAGGAGTCCCGGTCATGAGCGGTCCGATCCCGTACGCGATGGTCGGGGGGGGCGTTGGCTCGTTCATCGGTGGCGTGCACCGGCATGCGATCGACCTCGACGGGCGGGCCAGACTGGTCGCCGGGGCCTTCTCTTCGACGGGCGAGCGGTCGGTGGAATCGGGGAGGGCGCTGGGTGTTGATCCTGAGCGGGCTTACGGGAGCTATGCGGATCTGATCGCGGGCGAGTCCGGCCGGGACGATCGTCCGGTGTTCGTCGTGATCGTCACGCCGAACGACATGCACTTCCCGGTCGCGAGGGCGTGCCTTCGGGGCGGGCTGCATGTCGTGTGCGACAAGCCGTTCACGATCACGAGCGCCGAGGCGCGTGAGCTGGAAGGGCTTGCGCGAGAGCGTGGGTTGCTGTGCGCGGTGACGTACAACTACTCGGGCTATCCGATGGTGCGCGAGGCCCGTGCGCGGGTCGCGGGGGGCGAGATCGGTCGGGTCCGCAAGGTGTACGCCGAGTATCACCAGGGTTGGCTTGCGACGGACTTGGAGTCTTCGGGGCAGAAGCAGGCCTCGTGGCGCACGGACCCGGACAGGGCGGGGGTCGGCGGGTCGCTGGGGGATATCGGCACGCACGCGGAGCAGTTGGTGCGGTTCGTGACCGGGCTGGAGATCGGATCGGTCGCGGCCGATCTGTCGAGCTTTGTCGGCGGTCGGGTGCTCGACGACGACGCGTCGGTGCTGATGCGATTGAGCGAGGGCGCGAAGGGGACGCTGACCTGCTCGCAGGTGTGCGTGGGCGAGGCGAACGGGCTGTCGCTGCGGGTCTACGGCGAGTCGGGCGGGCTGAGTTGGCGGCAGGAACGGCCCGAGCAACTCGAGATGACGCGTTCGGACGGGTCGCGGACGGTGCTGTGTCGTGGGGGTGAGGGGTTGAGTGAGTACACGGCGGCCGCGACCCGGCTGCCGGGCGGGCACCCGGAGGGGTTCATCGAGGCGTTCGGGAACCTGTACCGGGGCGTGTGCGATGTGCTGTCGGGCGATGGGGATTCGCTGCTGGCGCGCCCGTTGCCGTGCGCGAGGGACGGCGAGGCGGGCATGCGGTTCGTCGAGGCGTGCGTGGAGAGCGCGAAACGGGATTCGGAGTGGACGTCGGTCTGAGCGTCAGACCGCACGGGCTAGAACATGCTCAGCAGCCAAAAGAAGGATGCAGGAATCCCGAAGACAAGAAGCAGGAGCGTGATCTGACCCGGGATCGTCTCCGAGAACCAGCAGATGCCGCCACGTTTCGGTTTCTTCCGTTGCTCGACGGCATGCACCCCGTACTCAAAGGCTTCGCCGATCACCCTCGAGATCAGCCAGAGTCCCGCTCCGGCGAACAGGGCGCGCTGGAAGGACCATCCGAAGATCCACCTGGAGAGCGCGAGGCCGATCAATCCAAGCGGCCACGCAGCGAGTGCGAAGAAGGCCTCGCCCAGCACGAGGTCCCATCTGCGGCGGGCCCGCTTTCTGGCTTTCGCGACCGCGAGTTGAGCTTATCGTTCCGAGTCGGGCTGGCCTGTTGGGCGGCCACCCGAGCCGCCCACGATCAGACCTTGCTGGCCCGCCCGTTCGGGTCGCGGAGCCAGCGGCGGAGGCGGGGGGACTTGGCGAGGTCGGCCCACTGCTGGTCGTGGCCGAAGCGGTGACGCAACGCG
>DIYM01000001.1 GCA_002429045.1 Phycisphaerales bacterium UBA6054 | reverse complement strand
CCCGCCTCGACACCGGCTCGCTCGGCATCGACCCCCCCGAGCATCCCAAGACCGTCGTCGTCGATCTCTGCGGCGTGAACCTCGCCAAGCAGATGCACGTCGGGCACCTCCGCTCGACGGTCATCGGCGACGCCATCGCCCGGCTCTACGAGCGCCTCGGGCACACCGTCGTCCGCCAGAGCCACGTGGGCGACTGGGGGCTCCCCATCGCGATGGTCGTCCAGGCGTTGATCGATCTGGAAGACGGGGGGCGTGACCTCGGCGGCCTCTCGCTGGACGAGCTCAACGCGCTGTACCGCCGGGCCCAGGCCCAATGCAGGGCGGAACGCGGCGCGCTCCGGCTCATCGAGCGGGCCGGCGGGCACGCCAAGGCCGAACCGGAACTCGAACTGCGGATCGAGGACGCCGACGCGTCGATGGACCGAGCGAAGCAGCGCCTCGTCGCGCTCCAGTCGGGCGACGAGCGGTCGGTCGGCACGTGGCGGCGTGTGTACGAGATCACCATGTCCGCCTGCCTCGAGACATGCCGCAGGCTCAACGCGAACATCACCGACGAGCACTCGGCGGGCGAGAGCACCTACCGCGACGAGCTCGGCGCCGTGATCGAGGATCTGGTCAGACGAGGCATCGCGACCGAAGACGACGGAGCGCTCATTGTCGAGGTCGACGGGCTCGACGCGCCCTGCATCGTGCGCAAGCGTGACGGGGGCTATCTGTACGCCACGACGGACCTGGCCGCGATCAGACGTCGCGTGGGGAAGCTCGGCGGTGACCGCGTGGTGTACTGCGTCGACGCCAGGCAGTCGTTGCACTTCAAGCAGGTCTTCGGCGCCGCGCATCGCGCCGGATACGACGTCACCGGCGACGGGGCCCCGTCCGAACTGATCCACGCTGCGTTCGGGAACGTCCTGGGCGAGGACAACAAACCGCTCAAAACCCGGTCCGGCGAGAATGTCAAGCTCACGGATCTTCTGGACGAAGCGGGCGAGCGTGCTATCCGCGTTGTTGCCGAGAAGAACAGCGGCCTGAGCGACCCGGAACAGGCGGAAGTCGCGCGGGCCGTCGCGGTGGCCGCGCTCAAGTACGCCGATCTGTCCACGGACCGGGTCAAGGACTATGTCTTCAGCTTCGATCGGATGCTCGCGTTCGAGGGGGACACCGGGCCGTACCTGCTGTACGCGGTGGTGCGCACCAAGAGCATCTTCCGGAAAGCGACGGACGCGGGCATCGATGTGTCGGGCGTCGGCGAGGCGCCGATGGTGCTCGGCGAGCCGGCCGAGCGGGCGCTGGCGCTCACGCTGCTGCGCTACCCCGGCGCGGTCAGGGCGTCGGGAGAGCACCACGAGCCGAACCGGCTCTGCGCGTACCTCTACGCGCTCGCCGGCGCGTTCAGCACGTTCTTCGACCAGTGCAGCGTGCTGAAGGCCGACGACGACACCACCCGCCTCTCGCGCCTGCGTCTGTGCTCTGTCACCGCGCGGGTGCTCGGGGACGGGCTGAACACGATCGGCATCCCGACCGTCGAGCGGATGTAGCCGCAGAAGTCCCGATGACAACGAAAAACCCGCCCAGGCCGAGACGGCCGGGGCGGGCGGAGTGTGTGCTGATCCGCTTTCGAACCGATCGGGATCAGAAGCGTCCCTGGAACTGCCCGCGGAAGACGAGTTCGCCGTCCTCGCTGCTGCCGACGAAACCCGAATCCGACGCGACGCCCATGACGGCCGAGCCCGGGATGCCCAGCCCGGTGAGCGGCGCGGTGGGGTCGAACGCGTAGCCGATGTCGAAGGACAGGCGAGCCGCCTGCGAGCCAGGGATCAGGAAGTAGTTGAGCCCGCCGCGCAGGAACAGGAACTCGTCGTCGGTGAGCGCGAGGTCGTCGTCGACGAGGATCTGCTCGAGTCGCCCGAAGAGCTCGGTCTGCTCGTTGAGGAACACGCCGCCCTCGACGCCCCAGCCGAAGTAGTCGATCGTCGGGCTGCCGTCGAGATCTTCCTGGAGCCAGTCGATCGTGGCCCCGATGCGGGCGCCGTCGTTCTCGTAGTTCACGTCGCCCGACAACGAGCAGAGCATCAGGTCGCTGACGCTGGAGGGGTTGGTCTCGCCGTCGAGCGCGATGAACCCGCCGAGCCCGAACAGCAGGCCCTCCTCGTCGCCCCGGAAGGAGGTGACGTCGGTGAACTGGTCCCACGTGCCGCGGGGCTTGTACTCAAAGCGACCGCCCCACGCGATGTCGAACTCGCCCGAGTCCTCGAAGGGCGAGTTGTCTGTGCGCGGGCCGTCGGAGATGTAGGTGGACCACCACCAGTTGCTGGTCTCGTCGAACTGCTGGGAGAGTTGCACGCCCTGCTGGTACTCGCCGGCGAAGAAGTCGTGCGACGTCGTGCGTCCGAGCCCCCCCACGCCCGACTCGTGGATCATGTCGCCTCGGCGCACGGCCGGCATGAACTGCCCGACCGTCAGCGCGACCCGCTCGTCGATCTCCCAGTACGCGAACGCGTTCTCGAGCTCGAACTCGCCGCTGTTGCCGGGTCGTGTGACAACCGAGATCACGCCGGTGACGCTGTCGGTGACCCCGGCGGCCGCGGTGATCTCGAGCCTCGGGATCGAGTAGCCGATCGTCGTCTCGTCGTCGCCGAGCAGGCTGTCGTCGCGCTCGCTCCACGTGTAGCGGGAACGCAGGAACACGCCGAGCCCGAGCGAGCCCTCGCTGCCCGGCGCGCCGACGCCGCGGACATTGGTGAAGGTGTTGATGCCAGGGTTCACGCCGCCGAGGCGAGCGATCTGATCGATGTCGGTCAGACCCCGACGCTCGATCTGCTCGCGGTCGATGATGGTCACAGGGCTGGGCGAGTCCGTATCCTCGCGCGGGGGGGCTTCCGCGATCGCCGCGGTGCCCGCGACGCCCACCAACGCCAGGGCCACGCCAGCCCGGCTCGTTTGCTGAGAAATCGGTCGCATCTGGATCTCCTGTGTGCGGTCGGCTGGGTGAGTCGGTCCCGTCGCGCACACAGGCGGGCCCTTGAACAAGGGATGAGCCACAGTGAAACAGACCCGCC
>DIYM01000162.1:23869-32015 GCA_002429045.1 Phycisphaerales bacterium UBA6054 | reverse complement strand
CCCGCCCGCCGGTCTTCGGCGGGTGTCTGCGGCTCGTGCGTCTCGGTGCTCACAGTGCATCATTGACACGCAAACGTTCCGAAGCTCGATCGTTGCTGAATGCAACCACTTGCAGCCTAAGATTTTCCATGTCCGACCACCGCACCGAAACCCGCGAGTATGTGCTTGGCACCGATCCGGTCGAGCTCGATCGCCTTGGCGTGCAGCACCGGCTGTGGGGCGACGCGGCGCACGCGTTGTGGCGGCGTGCGGGGGTGCAGCCCGGCATGCGTGTCCTCGACGTCGGCTGCGGACCCGGGTACGCATCGATCGATCTGGCGCAGCTTGTCGGGCATGAGGGGCGCGTGGTCGGCGTCGATGAGTCCGAAGGCTTTATCGGTGAACTGAACCGGCGTGCGGGCGTGCTCGGGCTGGGGCAGCTCGGCGGACGCGTGGGCGATGTCCAGTCGTTGGGCGATCTGCTCGGAGATGAGGGGGACGGGTTCGATGCGGCGTTCGCGCGGTGGGTGCTGTGCTTCGTGCCCGACCCGGCGGCGGTGATCCGCGGGGTCGTGGACAGACTCAAGCCGGGCGGGCGTGTGGTGCTGCTCGACTACTTCAACTACGAGGCGATGACGATCGCTCCGCGCGAGCCGATCCTGGACGAGGTTGTCGGGATCATCGCGGAAGCGTGGCGTGCGCGTGGCGGGGACCCGGACGTGATGGGGCGGATGCCCGGCGTGCTGCTCGACGCGGGCCTGGAGATCGAGCACCTGGGCGTGCACCAGCGGGTGGCCCGCCCGGGCGAGGCGATGTGGGCGTGGCCGACGACGTTCTACGCGAGCTTCCTGCCGCGGCTGGTCGAGACCGGGTTCTTGAGCGCCGAGCTGCACCGGGCGTTCGCGGCGATGTGGGAGCGGGCCAGCGCGGACCCGAGCCGGTTCAAGGCGTTGCCCCCGGTGTGGGAGATGGTGGCGGTGAAGCCGGGCTGACGGGCGGTGTGGTCGGCGTTGGCGGCTGGTAGCCGCACTCGCTGCAATGGTCGGGCCGGTCCGTGGCGGCGGGATCCGGGGCGGTGGGATAGGCGCAGCGGGGGCAGCCCGACTCGGGCGCGACGATCACCCACCGGGCGAGGCGCTTGGAGAGCAGCGCGAGCGTGACGCCCACGAGTGTCATGGGGACGCCGCGGAAGAAGCCGTGGTCCTCGCCGATGCCTTGCCAGGCGTTCCATGCGGAGGGCAGGTCTCCGACGCCCAGAACGCCGTACATCAGGCGGGCGCCGATGAGGAAGAGCCCGAGGGCGATGAGCACGAGCGCGCCGGCGCGGATGCCCCAGACGAGCAGGGCACGGGCGGCGTGGATCGTGCGGTTTTCGAGCATCATGGCGGGCTCCGTGGTCGAAACCGTGCGGGTCTACGATGCTATTCCCCTCGGCCGGCTTGGCCGGGCGGCCCCCCCGATGTACGCCCGAAGAGGTGAGCTGTTGCATATCCGGAACTTCTCCATCATCGCCCACATCGACCATGGCAAGTCCACGCTGGCGGACCGGCTGCTGCAGGCCACCAACGCCGTCTCGGACCGCGAGGCCAAAGAGCAGCTGCTCGATTCGATGGACCTGGAGCGCGAGCGCGGGATCACGATCAAGGCGTCCGCGGTCACGGTCGAGCATGTGCACCAGGGCGAGCGGTACATGCTCAACTTCATCGACACGCCCGGGCACGTGGACTTCGGGTACGAGGTCAGCCGGGCGCTCAAGGCGTGCGAGGGCGCGATCCTGATCATCGACGCGTCGCAGGGGGTCGAGGCGCAGACGGTGGTGAACGCCTATCTGGCGGTCGAGCAGGACCTGGAGATCATCCCGGTCCTGAACAAGATCGACCTGCCCGGCGCACGCCCCGACGAGATCGCCGAGGAGGTCGAGCAGGTGCTCGGCTTCGAGGCCGAGTCGTGCATCCCCGTGTCGGCCAAGACGGGCGAGGGCGTCAAGGACCTCCTCGACGCGATCTGCGAGCGCCTGCCCGAGCCGCGCGAACCCGTGACGCCCAAGACGCGTGCGCTGATCTTCGACGCGGTGTACGACGATTACCGCGGCGTGATCGTGTACTGCCGTGTGTTCGATGGGAAGCTAACGGTCGGCGAGAAGATCCGCATGATGGGCCTGGAGCGCACGTTCCAGGTGACCGAGCTGGGCAAGTACACGCCCAAGCCGCACAAGGTCAAGGAGGTCGGCCCGGGCGAGACGTGCTACCTCGTCGCGAACATCAAAACGCTCGGCGATGTCCGGGTGGGCGACACGATCACGATCGACCACTCGCCGGCGGGCGAGGCGCTCGAGGGCTACGCCCCGCCGCAGCAGATGGTGTTCTGCGATTTCTACCCCGCGACCACCGCGGCCGGCGGGGGCGGCGGGTTCGAAGAACTCCGCGAGGGCATGGAGAAGCTCTCGCTCAACGACGCGTCGTACACCTACCAGGCGGTGCACTCCGAGGCGCTCGGGTTCGGCTTCCGGTGCGGGTTTCTTGGCTTGTTGCACATGGACATCATCCAGGAGCGTCTGGAGCGGGAGGCCGGGGTCGAGGTCGTGCAGACCGCGCCGACGGTGTCCTACAAGATCACCATGCGGGGCAAGGGCGGGGAGATCCTCGAGAAGGAGATCCACAACCCCGCCGACCTGCCCGACGCGGGCGAGATCATCGACTTCATGGAGCCGATCTGCCGCGTCGAGATCATGATCCCCAAGGAGTACATCGGCGAGGTGATGAAGCTCTGCATGGAACGGCGCGGGGTGTTCAAGAACCAGACCTTCGTCTCCAACACCCGCGAGATGTTCACCTTCGAGATCCCGATGGCGGAGATCATCTACGACTTCTACGACAAGCTCAAGGGCCTGACCTCCGGCTACGCCACGATGGACTACGAGGTGATCCGCTACTCCAAGGACACGCTCGTCAAGGTCTCGATCCTGATCAACGGCGACCCGGTCGAGGCGCTGTCGCTGATCTGCCACCGCGACCGGGCCGAGCAGCGCGGGCGGCAGCTCTTGATCAAGCTGCGCAAGCAGATCGACCGGCACCAGTTCGAGATCCCGCTTCAGGCCGCGATCGGCGGCAAGATCATCGCCCGCGAGACGATCAAGGGCTACCGCAAGGACGTGACGGCCAAGTGCTACGGCGGCGACGTCAGCCGCAAGCGCAAGCTGCTGGAAGCCCAGAAGCGCGGCAAGCAGAAGATGAAGTCGATCGGGTCGGTGAACATCCCGCAGAAGGCGTTCATGGCGGTGCTTGATACGGGGGAGTGAGCGTGCGGGTGACTTTTTGCGGCATCTGTCTCGCTGCTGGCGTTATCCAGATTTCCGTGGTGCCGTTCGTTGCCCTTCTGCTCTATCTTCTATCAATGTCGATGAGAGACCCGAACTCATTTGTCGAAACCATGGACCTTAGCGGTGATCTGTGGCAAGCAGGGGTTCGCTTCGAGGACGAAGAGGCGGGTCGGCAAGCGCTATATGAACTGGTGCAGGCGAAGTATGTATTCGCCGGATCGGATGCAGTACTCTGGAGTCTGTTGGGGGTGGTGAACGGGCTGGTGTATGTCGCTTTCGCACGCCGAAACGCTTCCATAGCTGCAGGGTCAGAGGAAGACGCACAGCCGTGAGCAGGGCACGCCGGATCATCTTGTTTGTGTTTGGCCTTGTTCAGGCGAGTTTCGGGCTTTTCTTCTGGTTTGTGAAAGCATTCATGACCGGGAGAACTGGTACGCCGCGGTCCTACGAACTCGCCGAAGAACTGATTTCGGTAGTGAGAGAAAATGGCGGGACGGTACCCGATGCGGATGCAATCGAGTTCGCTATTGCCGAGCCGATCCGGCGTGAGATCTTCGCACAGGCGGATCAGCCGCAGTTGGCGATCGCGATCTTCGGGATCTGCGGTGCTGTCTGCATGTTGATCGCCGGTTGGCCAGCGAGTCGGTCCGTGTCTGGGAGTCCCTCCAGCGAGCCATCATGAACACTGGACGCGAAACCAACCCCAAAGCCACCGCGTACCGGGTGTTCATCCTGGTGGTGTCGATCGTGTCGCTGCCCGTCGTCTCGGCGTTGTTGCTGGGTCAGGGCTCTGGCACGGGCGGCGGCGCGGATTCCGCCGACTCCCCCACCGCTTCGAGCGTGTAGGCAAATCCCTCGGTATCGAGCGTGACACGGTACGTCCCGGCGGCCGGGATGTAGGCCTCGATGTTGCCCGCGCCGATCTCGCCCGTGCCGGTGAGGGGGAAGCGGGCGTCGGGCTGGTCGGCGTCGCCCAGGTTGACGTCCCAGGTGTTGTTGGCCGTGAACTTGAACTGAGTCGCGCCCTCGGGCAATCTGAGGTCGATGGACCAGACCGTGCCGTTCACGGACATCGGGCTCGCGGAGGCGGACCACTCGTTGAACGGGCCGGCGATGCCGATGGTTTCGATCGATGAAAGGTCGGGTCCGGGCGCGGGCTCTTCGGCCGGGGGTTCCCAGTCGGTGGCGAGTTCGAGGTATGTGCCGTACGCGAAGACCGGGAACGCGAGCACGAGCGCGGTGACGACGTACCGCATGGGCCTGCGCCGGAAGATCACCGAGATGACGAAGTCGAGCGAGAGGCGCCCCGGGCCGACCGCGAGGAACGCGACGTAGAGCCACAGGAACGATTGGGTGATGTGGAAATCGGTGATCGGGCTGACCTTGTGGAAGCCGAAGGCCGCGACGGCCATGGTGAACGCCATGAACAGCGCGGCCGGCCGGGTGAGCAGGCCGAAGGTGAGCAGCACGCCGCCGACGAACTCGGACATCGACGCGCAGTACGCGAAGAAGTGCGGCATGGGGAACCCGACCTCGACAACCTGATCGATCATCCAATCGGGCGTGGGCAGCTTGTCGAGCCCGGCGCCGGCCATCCACACACCGGCGTAGAAGCGAGCCCCGAGGAGCAGGATGTCGGCGATGCCGCGTTGGAGCTGGTTCCCGGCGGGGTGTGCGAGGCCGGGTTGACGCGGGGGGAAGAAGCCGAGCGTTCTCGCGAGACCCGTGACCGCAGGGCCTGCCCGTTGATGTGTCGACTCTGTTGCGGCTGGCTCGGGCATGGGTCCCCTCGTGTTGTGATTGGCCGGGTGGCCGTGCGGGTTCATGCTTCGGGATCGGGCTTGGGCGTATTCACCATTCTGGTGTTTTCTTGTAAGAAACCCGCTTCATTGGGCTTTCCTGAGTTGCGTCGCCCGAGTTGATTGATCGGTGCATCCGGCTTGAAGCGCGTGCCGAAGCCGGGTCCATCGCTCTGGGTGTGGGCTCGGGGCTTGATAGACGGAGAAATCGTGATGAAGGTCAAGAGGATGGCCGGCGCGTTCGTCGCCGGGCTGGCGGTGTCGTTGTTGCCGTACGGGATGCAAGCGGGTGCGTGGGAGGACACGGACCGGCGGTGGATCGAGTTGACCGAGCGGCTGAACGTGGAGCACGGCGCGGGGAGGGCACTGGGCCCGTCGGCGGGCCAGTCGGCGGAGAAGCGATGGGCGGCGTTGCGAGATCGGCTGCGGGCCGAGAGCGCCGAGCGGGCGCACGCGTCCCGGATCGAGCGGGCCCAGCTCGGTCGCGCATTGCGGAACGCGGCGAAGTTCGGTCAGCCCGAGGTGGCGATGTCGCTGATCGAGGCCGGTGCCGATGTGAACGCGGCGGACCGGCACGGGACGACCCCGCTGTATCTGGCCGCCAGGTATGGACACGCGGGCGTGGCGTCGCTGCTGATCGAGCGCGGGGCGGATGTGAACGCCCGGACGAACGAGGGCTCGAGCGCGGTGGTGATCGCGTCGGTGTACGGGCACGACGACGTGGTGCGTGTGCTGGCGGGCTTGGAGAAACGCGCGGCGGGGGGCGCGCGATCGCACCACTGATCGGAGCACGGCTCCCGGCGTCGACGCGAGCCGACATCGCCGGCCCGGGGGTTAAAGTTATATAACCACGAACCGAACGCGGGCGGTACGCTCTGGCGTTTGGGCGGTTCTTTGATATGCTGGTTTCGGCGGGGTGGGGCGTGTTGGCGGCTGTTCTGGCCGCCCGGGCCGAGGGGACACTGATGTGCGCGATCGGGCGGCATCATGACGAGGGGGAGATGACGGCGCTGTTCGAGCCGATGTCTCCCGCTGCATTCGCACCGTTCGACGGTGTGCCCGGCTGCTGTGCGCTCGCCCGGGACGAGTCGTTCCGACTGGTCTGGTGCAACAGGGCGTACGCGGACGAGATCGGGAAGGAATCTCCCGGGCAGGCGGTTGGGACGACGCTCCGCGACGTGCTTCCCGAGAAACAGGCGGTGGAACGCGAAGACCTGATGCGCCCGGTTTTGGAGACGGGGCGGACGCTCGCGTATCAGCAGATGTGGAAGGGCGTGCGCCGGCTGACGCGCGTCTGGCCCTTGGATCCCGATGCGTTCGGGCACGCGGGATACTTCGTGATGATCAAAGCCCTGCGCGATCCGCTCCCGGAGCAGACGGGGCCCGATGACGCGGTGCAGTTCGTGAGGACGGCCGATCTGGGGGATCTTGCGGTGCTGAGCCCGCGGGAGCTGGAGGTGTTCTATTACCTCTCGGCGGGGATGACGGTGAGCGACACCGCCGAGGCGCTGTTCCGTTCGGAGAAGACGATCGGGCGGCACGTGGAGAGCATCCACAAGAAGATGGGTTACTCGAGCCGGGCGGAGTTGGTGCGCGACGCGGTCCAGCGCGGGCTGATCCACTTCTCGGGGCGTCAGTGGAGCGTGCTGACGGACCCGAAGCGCGCCGAGGACGACTGATCAGGCGAGTGCGGCGCCCTGGTCTTTGAAGACCTGCCCGACCTCTCCGCGGACGACGCGGCTGTTGCGTGCGATCATGGCGTCGGACCACCCGTTCGGTTGGGCGCCGCGCTGCCCGAGATAATGCCGGTACGTCTCGTCGTAGCGCGCGACGCCTGCGAGCAGCGTCTCGTCGTCGGGGTACGCGTCGGAGAACATGACCGCGTCGGGTTCGAGGCGCGGACGGATCGAGGGGTCTTCGGCGGGAACGCCGACGCACAGGCCGTAGACGGGGAAGACGCCTTCGGGCAGCGAGAGGGTGCGGATGACGAGCGGGAGGTCGTTGCGCATGCCGCCGATGTAGCAGATGCCGTACCCCATGGACTCGAACGCGAGCGAGAGGTTCTGGGCGAAGAAGGAGACATCGGCGATCGCGACGAGGAGCGCCTCGAAGGAGTTGAAGTAGGGACGCCCGGCTTGTTCGCACATCAGCCGGTGGCGTCGGGTGTCGGCGCAGCAGACGAAGTAGGCGCCGCAGCGCTTGACCTTGTCCTGCGGCCCCGCCAGTTCGGCGAGCGTGTCGAGCTTGCCCGGGTCGGTGACGCGGATGAGGCTGTACGCCTGGACCGCCGAACTCGTGGAAGCCATCTGCCCGCAGCGGACGGCTTCTGTGATGTGCTCGTCGGGCACGGGCGTGGGCTCGAACGCGCGGATCGAGCGGTGGGACTTCATCAGCGTCATCGGGTCGGCGGGGAGGGCGTTGGGCTGCATGGCGAAGGGTACGGCGTAGCATGGCCCGTGAAGAAACCCGGCTCGATCCTTGAGACGATCCTGTACGCGACGGATCTGAACGCGGCGCACCGGTTCTACCGGGACGTGATGCTGCTCGAGCCGCTGGGGGACGGCCCGAGCGGGCTCTGCGCGGGGTTCCGGATCGGGACGGGGCACGTGCTGCTGGTCTTCAACCCCGAGGTGAGCGGGCAGGCGGGGCGGGACGTGCCCAGCCACGGCCGTACCGGCCCCGGGCACGTCGCGTTCCGGGTCGAGCCCGACGAGCTCGATGCGTGGGCGGAACACCTCGAATCGGTGGGCGTGGGCGTGGAGCAGCGGGTCGAGTGGGATGGAGAGCGGGGGCGGTCGGTGTACTGCCGCGACCCGGCGGGGAACTCGGTGGAACTGATCGACGCGGACATCTGGCCCAAAGCGTGACCGGATGCGGGGAGGGGCGGGCGGCGTGATACACTTGCCCCATGGATCTGAAACCGGTGATCATCGTCGCAGGCGTGCTGCTCGCGGGGCTTGGGTGTTCTGACTCGACCAACTCGGGATCGAAGGACGTGGTGCCCGACAGCGGGTTCGGCACCGACGGCCTGGATTCGCTCGGGGCGGGG
>DIYM01000162.1:0-23796 GCA_002429045.1 Phycisphaerales bacterium UBA6054 | reverse complement strand
ATTCGCTCGGGGCGGGGTCCCAGCCCGAGTCCGGGCAGGACCAGGAGCAGGAGCCTGTCGTGATCGACCAGGGCTCCGGCGAGGACGAGGCGGAGTCCGAAACGGCGGATGAGGAGCGGGACTGGGCGCGAGAGCGCGAGTCCCAATCGCTGCTCGGCCGTTCGCGGGACAAGGCGAAGACGCTGCGCAACAGCATCCAGGGCGGGACCGACGAGCCCGAGAACGGCCTGGCCGCAACGACGCCCGAGGAAGAATGGGTCGGGACCGGCGGCTGGGCGTGGGACATGCCCGAAGGCTGGCGGATCGCGATCCCCGGGTCGGGACGGTTCGGGGAGATGTACATCCCCAGCGACTTCGGCGCCGCGACGGTGACGTTCACGCGGGACGACGCGCCCGTCTCCCAGATCGAGCGCCGGGTCGGGTCGATGGTGGTCGATCTGATCGGCTCGAAGGTCACCCCCAAGGTGAGCGTCTTCGATGTCAACGGGATCGCGGTGAAGACGCTCTCGTTGGAAGGGACGTACATCGACCCGAGCGGGAAGGGCGGCGGGAACGAGAAGCCGTTCTACGCGGTGCGCGGCGCGATCGTGGACCTGGGAACCTCCCGCGCGGTGATCGTGCTGCTCGGGCCCGAGCAGACCGTGATGAACAGCACGCCGGCGTTCGAGCGGATGGTCCGGGGCATGTACGAGCGATGAGCCCGGGCGGTGCTCGCAGCGCAGCACGGGGCGGCGGGTCGCGTCTGTACGCGGTCTTCATCACGCACACGCACGAGCGGATCGCGCGTTCGGTGATGTCGATGGGCTCCCAGACGGTGATGCCCGACGGCATCGTCGTGTCCTGCGACTGGGACTCCGACCTGATCCGTGACGAAGTCGCGCGGGGTGCGGCGGCTATCGGGCGCGAGGTGCTGCTCGTGCGGCGGGCGCACACCGGACAGGCCCGCCCCGCCCAGACACGCAACAACGCGGTCCGGGCGATCGCCGATCGGTTCGGGCTGACCGATGGGGATCGGCTGGTGTTCTTCGACGGGGATTGCATGGCGCCTCCCGATGTGCTGGCGGTCCACTCGGCAGCGTTGTGTGCGCACGAGATCTCTCTCGGCTGGAGGGTTGAACTGACCGAGGACCAGACCCGGTCGCTGACCGATCACGCGATCCTGAGCGGTCGGCTGGGCGGGATCCCCAGCCAGCAGCAGCGGGCGGGCGTTGAGAAGACCGCGCGGACATACCGGAGGCGCGACGTGCAGCGGTCGATGGGGATGACCAAGCCGCACAAGCCGCAGGTGCTGGGTGCGAACTTCGGGATCCGCGCCTCGGTGTACCGGGCGATCAACGGGATGGACGAGACGTTCACCGGATGGGGGATGGAGGACGACGACATCGGGCGGCGGGTGTACGCGTCCGGCGGGACACCGGCGTTGCGTCTTCGGCGTTGCGTGGTGCTGCACCAGCACCACCCCACGCGGGCCGAGAAGAAGTGGATGGAGAACGAGCAGGCGCACCGGATCGATCTCCCGTTCGACACCGTGTGCGAGCGGGGGCTGAGCAACCCGCTCGAGCAGCCCGATCCGACGCAAGAACTGGTGGGATGCGCCCAAGCGGGCACCGGCGTTCCGCGGGCCGAGGATGCGGACCCGTTCTTCGTCGTCGGGACCGGGCGATGCGGTTCGACGCTGTTCCAGGCGATGCTGATGTCGCATCCGGGCGTGCGGATGCCTCCTGAGACGCAGTTCTTCGAGCACCTCGATCCGGCTTGGCTCGGGTTCGGCGATGTAGTCTCCGATGAGGATGTCGAGAGCTATCTATCGGAGGCATTGAGCGATCGGGCGCGGTTCTTTCTGGACACCTCGGATGGGACGGTCGACGCGTACCGCGACGCGGTGCGCGCCGGGCTGCGGTCGGCCCGTGAGCAGTTCCTGTGGGTGTGCGATCGGCTGACCGCGGGGCAGGAAGGCGCGTGGCTGGGCGAGAAGACGCCGCAGCACTGGAAATCGATCGAGCGGATTACTGCGTTGTTTCCGGGCGCGCGCTTCGTGCATCTGGTGCGTGATCCGCGGGACGTGGTGGCGGGGCTCCTTGAGATGGACTGGTGGCCGAACAAGTCTTGTCGGCGGACGGCCAAGCACTGGCGCAAAGCGATCGATGCGGCGCTGGAGTGCGTCGAGCGGGACGCGACCCGTCACATGATTGTTCGATACGAAGATCTGATCGATCGGTCGGAGACCGTGCTGCGTTCTGTCGCTCGCTTCATCGGGTTCGGTTTCGATCCAGCGATGCTCGACCACCGCGCCCGCGCGGCCGACGCCTTCAGCAAGGGCGAAGTCTCGTACAAGGGACGGACACTGGGCGCGATCGATCGTTCGAGGATGGGACGGTACACCATGAAACTCACCGAGTCTGAGGTCCGGGTCATCGAGGCAACAGTGAGCATCGAGCTTATGGAACGGATTGGATACGGCACGGACGCCGAGGTGGGGCGCCCGGTGTGGTCACCGATCGAGCCGGCGGTGGTCAGGGCGGCGGAGTCGGTCGGCCTGGGCGTTCGATCTCATGGGCGGTCGCGATGAGTATCACGCTGTGCGTGTGCACGTACAACCGGGGGCCGCGGATCGAGGAAACGCTCGGGTCGATCGCACGCGCGAACACCGCTCGGCTTGACGAGTTGCTCGTGATCGATAACAACTCGTCCGATTCGACGCCCGGCGTGGTGCGGGGATTCATCGATGAGCACACATCGCTGCCCGTCCGGATGGTCCGTGAGACCGAACAGGGCTTGACCCACGCGCGGGCGAGGGCGTTGCGAGAGAACCAGTCCGAGCTGTTTGCGTTTATCGATGACGACGTGCTGCTGGAACCCGGCTGGATCGACGCGATCGTCGGACGATTCGATCAGTCAGATCAGATCGGCGCGGTCGGCGGGATCGTCGAGATCGCGTGGGAAGCCGGTCCGACGAAGTTGGCGCTCAAGCGCCGGAGCAACCTGGCGTACCAGAACCTCGGCGACCGGGCCTTCGAGCGGAGCGGCGCGACCCAGGGACTGGCGGGAGCGGCTCTGGCTCTGCGGGCTTCGGCGGTGAGGGCGTCGGGCTGGCCGGGCAACGCGGTGCTGTCGGACCGCGTGGGGAGCACCACAAGCAGCGCCGGCGATTATGAGATCGTCGCGCGGGTGCGCCAAGCCGGGTACGAGGTGTGGTACGAACCGGGCGCTCGCTGCCACCACCAGGTGGAAGCCTCTCGGCAGACAGACGCGTACCTGCTGAAACTCGGAATCGGCATCGCGAGTTCCATGCCGTGGTACGAGTGGGTGTGCGCCGGCGAGCCGGCGGGCGACGAGGGCATCCGGTGGGCCCAAGAGCGGATGCGCGAAACGCAGCGGAGGCTCAACCGAACCAAGCGGCTCGAGTACCGGCCGAAGCGTCGACGCTTCCGTATTCAGGAACGTCAGGCGGGCATCGATGCGTACCGCGCGATCGTGCGACGATTGGAAACCGAGATGGGCTCGAGCAGCGGCGCCTAGGCCCGCGCTCCGCGGCTTACTTCACGCCGAGCAGTTCGATCTGGAAGATCAGATCGGCCTTGGGCGGGATCGCGCCGGGCACGCCGCGCTCGCCGTAGGCCTTGGCGTAGGGGATGGTGAGCTTGCGCTTGCCTCCGACCTTCATGCCCGGGATGCCTTCCTGCCAGCCCTGGATGAGATTGCCGAGGGGGAAGGTGATCGACTCGCCACGGTCGTAAGAGGAGTCGAACTTGGTGCCGTCCATGAGGGTTCCCGCGTAGTGGACCTCGACGGTGGCGCCGCTGGGGCACTCGTCCCCGGTGCCGACTTCCAGGTCTTCGATCACGATCTCGGTCACTTCGCTCATGGCTGCCTCCTTGGGTAGCCGGATGCTAGGGGGGGCGGGTTCAGAGATCGAAGTAGCCGCGGACGAATGCGGGGATGTCCTCGGATCGGGCGAGCTTGAGCACGTCGAGCAGGCGCATGAGGTCTCGCTTCTGCTTGCTCTCCAGTTCCTCGGCGTCGATCTCATCGTCATCGATCGGACGGACGAAGCGGTAGCGGGTGTCGCCGCCGAGTTGGACGCTGGCCCGCTCGAGGCCCCCCAGATCGGCGAGGCGGATCAGGCAGTGCTCGACGATACCGCCCCCCTGCCCGTGTGCGTGCCCCTTGCCGACCGTGGTCAGGCGGATGTCGTCGCTGTCGAAATCATCCCGGCTGAACTTGGCCTCGATGTCGCTCATGACGCGGACGAGCATGTCCGGGGTCGGGTTCTGCCAGCGGATGAACTCCTGCTGGACGGCGAGGTCGTCCTGGCTGAACAGGAGGGTGCACTCGCTCGGGTCGCCGTCCCGCCCGGCGCGCCCCACCTCCTGGTGGTACGCCTCGACCGAGTTCGGGATCTGGGCGTGCGTGACGGACCGGATGTCGGGCTTGTCGACACCCATGCCGAACGCGGGCGTGGCGCACAGGAGCAGCCCTTCGTCGGGCGTCGCCTTGGCGAAGCGTTCGTAGCTCCGCCGACGGGTGTGCGGCGGGAGCCGGCCGTGGTAGAGTTCCACGCGGCGCCGATCCCCCACCGCCCGCTGGATCTCGGGCAACAGGCGTTCGAGGTCTTTGATCAACGTAAAGTACACGATGCCGGTGCCGCGGTTGCGCGTGGCGATGTCCGCGATCCGTTCGACCTTCTGCGCGTCGTCCCAGACTTCCTCGGCCCGCAGCATCAGGTTCGGGCGATCGATCGGTGATGCGAACAGCGGCATGGAGGACTCGGTCGCGCCCAGCACGGCGCGGACGTCTTCGCGGACCGCTTTTGTCGCGGTCGCCGTCAGCGCCACGGTGATCGGATCGCCCAGCGCCCGCCTGAACTCTCCGACACGCTGGTACGCGGGGCGGAGGTCGTGCCCCCACTTGGTGATGCAGTGGCACTCGTCGACGGCCAGCAGGTTCACCCCGCCCGGCGCGCGGTCGAGCGCGTCGCGGAACTCGGGCTTGGTCATGCGCTCGGGCGTGGCGTAGAAGAGTTCGTACTCGCCGCGTGCGAGGGCTTCGATGCGTTTGGTGCGTTCGGGCTTGGGCACGGTGGAGTTCACGCAGCCGGCTTTGATCCCCCTGGCCCGCAGTGCGGCGACCTGGTCTTCCATCAGCGCGATCAGCGGCGAGAACACCAGCCCCACGCCCTCGCCGCCGCACTCCTCACGCATCGCGATCGCCGGCAGTTGGAAGCACAGCGACTTGCCCGAGCCGGTGGGCATGACCACGAGCGCGTCTCCGCCATCCATGAGCCGATCGATAATGTCCGCCTGGAGGGGGCGCAGGCGGTCGAGACCGAAGCGTTGATTCAGGAGCGATTGGATCACGTCTCGGTCGTCTCGCCGACGATCCGTTTCACGGCATCAACCGGGTTTTCCCCGGCGAGGTCCATCGCGCAGAGTTCTTCCCACGTGAGCCCGAGGTTGTGCTTCTTCTGCTCGATCATGGCGGCGGCGGTTCGGAGGACGTTACCACCAGCGGTCGCGTGCCGCTCGATCTCTCGGAACGAAAGCCGGACGCCCTTCTTCTCCAAGCGAATCAGCGAGGCGACGATTTGTTCTGGTTTCTGACGGCGCAGGCTGACGCCGATGAGGTCCGCGATGGTCACCGCGCAGCCGCTGAGCCTGCATTGGATCCACAGTGCCAGGTGCTTCTGGACGAGCACGAGCGACACGAGCACCATCGCGCCGAGGATGAGCAGTGAGATGATCACGGGTGTGGGCAAGGGAGCATTGTAGAGGTGACCGGCCGGCGCTTCTGTGCGATACTTGATGCATGAACAAGAAAGCACCCACCGGTCTGCCGCGTCGTTCGTTTCTCGGGATCTCGGCGGCGACGGTCGCGGGGACGGCGCTCGGGGCGTCGGCCAAACCGATTGGGCTGTCCAGTTCGCAGCCCGCGGCCATCGCGTCCGGGAACGGGCTGGCCGCGGTTGAGCGGGCGTTCGAGCTGATGTCGGGCGGGACGGACCCGCTCATCGCGGCCGTCCGGGGCGTCGAGATCAACGAGAACGACCCCGACGACATGACCGTCGGCTACGGGGGCCTGCCCAACGAGGACGGCGTGGTGCAACTCGACGCGTCGGTCATGCACGGGCCGACGCACAAGGCGGGGGCGGTCGCGTCGATCGAGGGGATCAAGAACCCGGCGGCCGTGGCGTTGGAAGTGATGCGCCGCACCGACCATTGCCTGATCGTGGGCGAGGGGGCCAAGCGGTTCGCGCTCGATCTGGGATTCGAAGAGGAAAACCTGCTGACCGGCAAGGCACGCAGGGCATGGCTGCGCTGGCGCGACAACCTCAACCCGCGCGACGATCGCCTAGACAAAGACCAACTCGTCATCCCGGTGTCCGACGATGACGGCCAGCCGATCGGTGCGCTCGATCAATCACCGGGCTTCCACGTCGACTGGATCGAAGGCGTGCCGCACACGACGGGCACGATCCACTGCGGCGCGGTCAACAGCGACGGCGACGTCGGCGCGTGCACCACCACTTCGGGACTGTCCTACAAGATCCCCGGGCGGGTGGGCGACTCGCCGATCATCGGCGCGGGGATGTACTGCGACAACGAGGTCGGCTCGGCCGGCGCGACCGGGCGGGGCGAAGCCGTCATCCAATCGTGCGGCTCGTTCCTCGCGGTCCGGAAGATGGAAGAGGGCATGACGCCCGAAGAGGCCTGCCTCTTCGTGCTCCGCCACATCGCCGCCCGCACCAAGCGACGCGATCTGCTCAACGGCCGGGGCGAGCCGAACTTCAACGTGACCATGTACGCCCTGCGCAAGGACGGCATGGTTGGCTCAGCGTGCATGCGTCCGGGCGGGTCGTTCGCGCATGCGACGCCCGAGGGTTCGGGTGTGGATAAGTCCACGCCTGTCTTTTCTTGATTCTTAAGTCGATTTGCCAGAGTGGCTTACCGAACTTTTCGGCCCGCACCCGATTGAGGGCGATTGACAGGGATCGAGGGCTCGATACGCTTGGGTTGCTGATGGTGCCGGGGCACGGGCCCCGGTGAAAAGGGAAGTGTGGTGAGAAGCCACCGCGGACGCGCCGCCGTAACGGGTGCCGATGTTCGCCGAGCGTTCTTGAGCTGATCCCGAAACGGGGGATTCCAAGAACGGGTCACTGGTCGGGAGACCGGGAAGACCTTCGGCGGACGGAGCCCGGAGCCGGAAGACCTGCCACCAGCCGTTGTTGTCGGCCCTCGCGATCTGGGGCTTGGCGGCGGTCGGCGTGCCCTCCCCTGCGCCCACCCCTGCACAAGCACGAACCCACGCGAGAGCCCTGGTTGATCCGGGGAGCGTTCTGCGCGATTCAGAACGAACACCCGGGCGATTGCCGGCCGCACGATGCGGCGACGGGCGGCCCGCGCGAGAGTAGAGAGTGTGTCTGTGTTGAGACCATGTGTTTGTCTTTCGATCTCGTTTGCCTGCGCTTCGGCGCTGGCGTCCCCGTTCGCGGTCGAGGTGATCTCGTATGACGAGGGATCGAACGCCGCTACGGGGTTCACCGATTCGTCGACGGCGCTCGGCTCGGCCGAGCGGTTCACGGGCGAGGGCGTGTTCCCGTCGGGCGTGACGCCGTTCAACCCCGCGTTCGGCAGCGACGAGATCGTGTCGATCGGTTCGGGCGGGCAGTTGACGCTGCGGATGGGCACGGCGATCACCGACGACGCGTCGCACGCGTTCGGCGTCGATCTGATCGTGTTCGGCAACGCCGGGTTCATCGATCAGTCATTCTTCGATACCGATCCGGGCAACGACGGGACCGGCGTGCTCGGGTCGGATCCGCAGTTGTTCGGCGGCGGCGGGATCGCCGAGGTCTATGTATCGGCGGACGGCGTCGACTGGCGTCTCGCCTCGACAACCGCGATCGATCTGTTCCCCACGCTCGGGTACCAGGACTACGACGTGACGACACCCGCGTCGCCCGGCTCGGTCCCGACCGACTTCCAGCGGGCGATGGATCCTTCCATCGGGCTCGCGGACCTGGCGGGGCTGACATACGCAGAACTGCTGGGCGTATACGGCTCGTCGGGCGGCGGCGTGGGCATCGATATCTCCGCGACCGGGCTCGGTTCGGCGGAGTTTGTGAGGTTCGTCAACAGCGATTCGACCGCGTTCGAGATCGACGCGGTCGCGGCGGTGCCGACCCCGGGCGCGGTGGGCGTCCTGGCGTTCGGAGCGGGCCTGATGTGGCCCCGGCGTCGGAAGGCATAGTGCCCCGCGGAGGAGCGGAGTGGGCCCCGGATCCCGGAGACGCGATCCGGGGCTTTGGATTGCTGACTGTGCCCGCCGGTTGCTCGTCGCATCGGCCGGGCTTTGGATGAAGGCCGAGTCTTGAAGAAGCGCATCGCTGTTCGATCGATCTCAACTCTTGCCGGTATCTCCGTTGTGGGGTCGGCGGCGCTCGGACTGACACCGCCGAGCGCCGCCGTACCCCCGACTTTGGAGCCGCGCCCCGACCGGACGCGGACCGACCGCGCGCTCGTCCGCGACGGGCGGGCCTGGCCCGGTTTCGCGGGCAACGCGGACAACGTGAGCGTGGCGCCCGCGAGCGCGATGGGCCCGAGCAGCATCGTCACGCCCCGCTTCGTGTTCGACGGAAACAGCGAACGGGCGTTCGTCTTCTACGGGCAGACCGCGCTCGCGGTCGGAAGCGACCTGATCGTCGGGCTGGGGTTCGAGACCTTCGCCCGGGGCCCCGCGTGGGGCGCGGACGGACGCGACGCCGGCGCGCGCGTCGCACGGGCGACGCAACCGGGCGAACCGCATGCCAGCATCCAAAGCGCAAGGCCGACCGGCGCCGACTCGGTGATCGCGATCTCCAGACTGGACGGGTCGTTCGTCTGGGAGGCGCCGATCCCCGTGGCGTTGCTGGACTCGTGGTCCGCCCCGGGGATCGACGTGCCCACCGGAACGGTCGTCGTCGGCTCGGGGAGCACGCTGATCGGTCTGGATCTCGGGACGGGCCTGCCCCTGTGGAGCACGGATCTCGGGCGGATCATCGTCAACGCGTCGCCGACGATCGTGGACGACCGCCCGGGCGAGACGCGGGTGTTCATCACGGACTACTCGTTCGCGTCCTCGGTCGGGGGGCGGTTGTTCTGCGTGAACCTGAGCCCGTTCGACGCCGAGAGGAACCCATTCAAGCCGGGCGAGATCGTCTGGTCGGCGGAACTGGGCGGGGAGACCTCGGGCAACACGCCCGCGTACGTCGACGGGCGGGTGTACGTCTCGACGGCGTCCGGCGGGACACTGTGGGATCAGGGGACCATCCTCGCGTTCGACGCGGACACCACGCTCACGCCCGCGCCGCTCTGGCGCTACGAGTTGAACAACCCGTCCGGCTTCTTCGGCGGCGTGGGTGTCAAGGGGGACGGCGTGTACGCGTCGTCGTACTCGTTCACCGGGGGTCAGTTCAGCGCCCGCACGGTGCGCGTGGACCGGCACTCGGGCGCCGGGGTCTGGTCGGTGCCCACGAACCGCACGGACACGGTGCCGGTGCCGATCGACGGCGGGCTGGTGCTGGTGTCCGGGGGGGTGCCGTTCAGCCCGCAGTTCCCGTCCTTCGGGTCGGTGCCGAGCCTGCAACTGATCGCCGAGTTGCCCTGGGGCGACGCCGCGGTTCTGTGGGACTCCGCGCTCGAGACCCTCCACGACACGAACGGCAACGGGCGCTGGGACCCGGGAGAGGAGTTTCTCTCGCTGGGCGGTTGGACGATCCAGCCGGCGGTGCTGATGGGCGCGGGCACGGCCCACGCCTACGTCGGCGTGTCTCCGGATCCGGGCGGTTCCTCGGACGGCTTCTTCGGGGCGTCGCCGGCGATGGCGATGGTCGATCTCTCGAAGCTCCCGGGCGAGCCGGGCTTCGTCGTCGAGTGGCACCACGGCTCGGGCGCGTCGCCCGCGATCAGCGGCGCGGAGTTGTACTCGATCGGGTTCGACGGCGTGTTCGCGTTCGGAGCCCCTTCGATGCCCGTCCAGACGATCCTCACGCTGTGGGGCTCGGGCCTGCTGCCGGACCTGAACGGGGACGGGCTCGTGAACTTCTATGACCTGCTGCTGGCGTTGGAGCATTCGATCCGATGAACAGCCGGTGCGGGCCATCCCGGAACCGTGCCGGCGGGCCCGCTCGCGCGTTCACGCTGATCGAACTGCTGGTGGTGATCGCGGTGATCGCGGTGCTGCTGGGCCTGCTGCTGCCGGCGCTCGGGCGGGGGCGCGAGTCGGCCCGCCGGGTCGTGTGCATGTCGAACCAGCGTCAGCTCTGGATGGCGTGGGCGATGTATGTGGATTCCAACGCCGGCAAGCCCGCGCCGCACGCGTCTCCGGGCGCTTCCGAGCGCGTGTACTGGTACGGAGCCGAGGACTTCGAGACGGGCCTGCTGGATCACACACGCGGCACGCTCTCGCCCTATCTCGACGCGGCGCCGGGGGACCGGTCGGCGTACGAGTGCCCGGCCCAGCCCGAGGGCTCGTACAGAGAGCAGGGCAGCGCGGGCGGGTTCACGACGACGTACGGGTACAACGCGTATGCGCTCGCCCCCCCGACATCGGGCTACACGGATCTGAGCCGACGCCGCTGGCCCGCGCTGCACGACTTCGTGAGCCCCTCCCGCCTGTTCGTGTTCGGGGATTCGCTGCTGGCGCTGTACTCCGATCAGGCGAGCAACAGCGCCCTGCTCGACCCGCCGATGCTCTACCAGGCCCGTCGCGGACGGTGGCTGGTCAACCTGTCCCCCACCACCGCGTTCAGGCACGACCAGCGCGACGCGGGGTTCGGGCAGGCGGTCGTGGCCCGCGCCGACGGGTCCGTCAACCCAGAGAGCCACGACCCGGACGCCCGATCGCTCAAACAGCACAAGATCGGTTCGGTCAGCGAGACGAACGACCCCCACTATGTCCCCAACTGGCGGCGGTGGTGATGGCGCTCGTCGATCGGTGTGTCTGCCACGAGGTGCCCCTGACAACGATCCGGGCGCGGATCGAGGAACTGGTCGCCGCCCGCGGGATGCCCGAGGACGAGATCATGAGCCGATTGGCGGCCGAGCTCAAATGCACGACCGGCTGCGGGATGTGCGAGCCGTACGTGCGCCTGACCGTCCGGACCGGGCGGACCGCGTTCGATCACAGGGAAGCGATCGTCAAGGCGGTGATTGAGGAACGGGCCTGAGACGAGCCGATCGCCCGCCCCCTGACAAAGCCCTGATCGAGGCGATGGGCATCGATGTCAGCCATCGGTGCGCCCTGCTGATTGCTCGATCGCTTAAACTGGGGGTTCCGAATGGCCGATGCAGCCGTTCGCACCGAACTGGCACACCCCAGGTATCCGAGCCGCGTTCGCCCGGATCGAACCCATGCGTCGGGAAGCGGCTTGAACATCGGCCTTGGCATCACGAACGGGCGAGGGGAGGGCCACGCCGACGAGAACCGGACCGCGTTGCAAACATGCATCGGTGAGGTTCGCGGCTGCGTTTGCCACGGGTACACGCTCGCAGAACTCCGCCAGATGTGCGGAGGTGACCCCTCCAAGATCCGTCAAACACGCCAAAGAACCAAGTGCGGATCGACGTGCGGGATGTGCACCCCGTACATCCGGGCTGCGGTCGTGCTGGAGCGAGACACGCTGCCCGTGATGTGGAGCGATGATTTTCGCGAACTCGGCATCAGCCCGGGCGTGATCTCGCTGCTCGACCCGCCCAGCGAAGATGCCCAGGCGGGGTCCGCCTGAGCATGCACAACTGGAGGGCGGGAGGCAACCATCGGCCGGGCTCGGACGCTCGGGCGACCTCCCAAAGAAAACGCCCGCGTCCGTGCGACGCGGGCGTGGGGCTGTTGAACCGGGTTGGACCGATCAGTTGTCCGAGACGGTCGGCGCCGGCGAGTCGGTCACCTTGACCTCGACCGCGGGCATCTCGTCGTACGCGTCCTCGATGCCTTGCTCGAGGGCTTCGGCGTCGGTGTCCTCGGGCGGGGCGACCAGCGGGCGGACGCGGATGTCCTGGTGCTTGTGGAAGCCGGTGCCGGCCGGGATGAGGTGCCCGAGGAGCACGTTCTCCTTGAGCCCGATGAGGTGGTCCTCGGCGCCGCGGAGCGAGGCCTCGGTGAGCACCTTGGTGGACTCCTGGAAGGACGCTCCCGAGAGGAACGAGTCACTGGAGAGGGCCGCCTTGGTGATGCCGAGCAGGAGGGTGCGCCCGGTCGCGGGGCGGGCCCGCTTGGCTTTGGCGATCTCCGTTCCGTCGGCCTCGGCCTTGGCGTTGGCTTCCTTGATGACGTCCATCGGGATCAGTTCCCCGACGCGGAGCGTGGTGCCGCCCGCGTCGGTGACCCGGACCATCTTGGTGATGTCCTGGTTGAACTTGCGGAACTGGACCTTGTCGATGACCTCGTGCGGCAGCAGGTGCGTGTCGCCCGGGTTCTCGACGCGGACCTTGCGGAGCATCTGGGAGAGGATCAGCTCGATGTGCTTGTCGTTGATGGGCACGCCCTGGGCGCGGTACACGTTCTGCACCTCGTCGAGCATGTACTGCCACAGGGCTTCCTCGCCCTTGATGGCGAGGATGTCGTGCGGGACCAGCGGGCCCTCGGTCAGCGAATCGCCGGCTTGGACGAAGTCGCCCGTGTGGACGAGCAGCGCCTTGTCGGCGGGGACGTGGTGGTCCTTCTCGATGCCCGAATCGGAGATGACGCGGATGGTCATCTTGCCCTTGCGTTTCTCCGCGTGGAGTTCGACGCGGCCGGAGATCTCGGCCATGAACGCGGGCTCCTTGGGCTTGCGGGCCTCGAAGATCTCGGTGACACGGGGCAGACCCCCGACGATGTCCTGCGAGCCGGCCGCGGCGCGGGGCTGGCGGGCGACCATCGAGCCCGCCTCGATCTCCTGGCCGTCCTGGACTTCGATGCGTGCCTTCGCGGGCAGGTAGTGGAAGTCGAGGATGTTGCCGTCCTTGTCGACGATGTTGATCTGCGGGTGCAGATCGCCCTTGTGCTCGATCACGACCTTCGCCTTGCCGCCCGCGCCGGCGTCCTCCTCGCGGAAGGTCTCGCCGAGCTCGAGGTCGACGTACTGCACGGTGCCGCCCTTCTCGGCGAGGATGGGCGTGCGGTGCGGGTCCCACTTGACGAGGGACTGGCCGCGTTTCACGGATTCGCCCTGCGCCGCGTAGATGAACCCGCCGTATGGGATCTTGGTCTTCTCGAGCTCGCGCCCCTTGTCGTCGAGGATCGCCAGCTCGCCGTTCCGCTTCAGCGAAACAAGGCAGTCGGTGCCTTCCTCGTCCTTGGCGGTGACGGGGTTGCAGTCGCGGAGGTCGATGGTGCCGTTGTTCATCGCGCGGTACTCGGTCTCCGAGACCGAACGCGTGCCGATGCCGCCGGTGTGGAACGTCCGCATGGTGAGCTGCGTGCCCGGCTCGCCGATGGACTGGGCCGCGATGATCCCGACGGCCATGCCTTCCTCGACCAGGTGCCCGGACGACATGTCCATGCCGTAGTCGAGCGCCGAGCATCCCGTCATCGAATCGCTGGTCAGCGGCGAGCGGACCATGACCGCTTCGATGCCGAGGTCTTCGACCTTCTTGGCGGCCTCGACAGAGACCATCTCGTTGGCGCGGATGATGGTCTCGTCGGTGACGGGGTTCACGATCGCGTTCACCGAGACACGCCCGACGATCTGCTCGCGGAGCGGGACGTCGATCTGCTCGCCCTTGTAGATCGCACGCTTCATGATCCCGCGCTTCGAGCCGCAGTCATGCTCGGTGATGATGACCGACTGGGCGATGTCGCAGAGCTTGCGGGTCAGGTAGCCCGAGTCGGCGGTCTTGAGGGCGGTGTCGGCCAGCCCCTTGCGGGCGCCGTGGGTGGACGAGAAGTACTCGAGGATCGACAGCCCCTCGCGGAAGTTCGCGCGGATGGGCGTCTCGATGATCTCGCCCGAGGGCTTGGCCATCAGGCCGCGCATGCCCGCCAACTGCTGCATCTGGGAGATGTTCCCGCGCGCGCCGGAGTCCGACATCAAGTAGACCGGGTTGAGGAACTTGGCGCCCTCGCCCTTCTCGATGTCGGCGTAGGAGCCGTCCTCGTGGCGGCGGTCGTGCTTGAGGGTCTCGACCAGGTTCTTGGTCACCTCCTCGCGGCAGTGCGACCAGATGTCGAGCAACTGGTTGTAGCGCTCGCGGGCGGTGATGATGCCGCGGTCGTAGTTCTTCTCGACGCGGTCGACCTTCTTCTGGGCGGCGGCCAGAATGTCGGTCTTCTCCTGCGGGATGCGCAGGTCGGTCACACCGAACGAGAGGCCAGCGACCGTGGACTGCTTGAATCCGATTTCCTTCATCGCGTCGAGCAGGTTGATGGTCGCGCCGCGGCCGCAGTAGTCGTAGGTATCGTCGATGACGCGGGCGCAGCCCTTCTTGCCGATCGAGCAGTTGTAGAAGGGCATGCCCTCGGGCAGGATATCCGCGAAGAGCACGCGCCCGACGGTGGTGACGATGCGCCGGTTGTCGGGCATCGGCTCGACCGGGCCGCGCTCCTTGCTGGCGACCTCGGCGAAGCGCTCGAGACGGACCGAGATCGCGTCGTGGACGTCGATCTTGCCGGACTCCCACGCGAGGATCGCCTCGTGGCGGTCCTTGAAGCGCGGGATGCTGTTGGGATCGACCTTCTCGAAGTCGACCGGGCTGGTGGTGATGAAGTAGACGCCCATGACGATGTCCTGCGACGCCGAGATGATCGGTGCGCCGTTGGCCGGCGAGAACACGTTGTGGGTCGAGAGCATCAGCACGTGGGCTTCGGCCTGGGCCTCGACCGAGAGCGGCAGGTGGACGGCCATCTGGTCGCCGTCGAAGTCGGCGTTGAAGCCGCCGCAGACCAGCGGGTGGATCTTGATGGCGTTGCCCTCGACGAGCACCGGCTCGAACGCCTGGATGCCCATGCGGTGGAGCGTCGGGGCGCGGTTGAGCAGCACCGGGTGCTGGTAGATCACTTCCTCGAGGATGTCCCAGACCTCGGCATCACGACGCTCGAGCATGCGCTTAGCGGACTTGATGGTGTCGGCCAGCCCGTGCTCCTTGAGCTTGCGGATGATGAACGGCTGGTAGAGCTCCAGCGCGATCTTCTTGGGCAGACCGCACTGGTTGAGCTTGAGCTCGGGCCCGACGACGATGACCGAGCGGGCCGAGTAGTCGACACGCTTGCCCAGCAGGTTCTCGCGGAAGCGCCCCTGCTTGCCCTTGATCATGTCCGTCAGCGACTTGAGCGCGCGGTTGGAAGAGCCCAGCACCGGGCGGCGGCAGCGCCCGTTGTCGAACAAGGCGTCGACCGCCTGCTGGAGCATCCGCTTCTCGTTGCGGATGATGACCTCGGGGGCGTTGAGGTCCATCAGCTTCTTGAGCCGGTTATTGCGGTTGATGATGCGCCGGTAGAGGTCGTTGAGGTCGGACGTCGCGAAGTTGCCCGACTCGAGCAGGACCAGCGGGCGCAGGTCCGGCGGGATGACCGGGACGACATCCATGATCAGCCAGGACGGGTCGTTCTCCGAGCCACGGATCTGCTCGACCAGCTTGAGGCGCTTGGCGAGGTCCTTGGTCTTCTGCTTGCTGCGGGTCGCGGCCAGGTCGGCACGGATGGCGTCGGCTTCGGCGTCGAGATCGAGCATCTCGATCAGCACGCGGACCGCGTCGGCGCCCATGTGCGCGGTGAACTCGTTGCCGTACTTATCGAGCGCGGCGCGGTGCTCGTCCTCGGTGAGGACCTGCTTGAAGGTCAGTTCGGTGTCGCCCGGCTTGGTCACGACGTAGTCCTGGTAGTAGACGACCTTCTCGATGTCGCTGGTCTTCATCGCCAGCAGGGTGCCCAGGCGGCTGGGCATGGACTTGAAGAACCAGATGTGCACGACCGGGGCGGCCAGGTTGATGTGGCCCATGCGCTTGCGGCGGACACGCGAGTGCGTGACCTTCACCCCGCAGCGATCGCAGATGTAGCCCTTGTACTTGGTGCCGCGGTACTTGCCGCAGGCGCACTCGTAGTCTCGCTCCGGGCCGAAGATCCGTTCGCAGAACAGCCCGTCCTTCTCGGGGCGGTAGGTGCGGTAGTTGATGGTCTCGGGCTTCTTGACCTCGCCGTAGGACCAGGCGCGGATGTCGTTGGGCGACGCGAGGGTCACCTTGACAGCCGAGAAGTCGTTCACACGCTCGTAGACGTTTTCCATCATCAGTCTTATCTCCCGCGGTTGCGGAAAGGGGAGTGTCTGTCAAACCGTGGCCGGAGCCGTCGTGGCGGGTCGCCCCCGCCGGGCATACGCGACGGGCGTGCCCGTCACAGGAGGCTGCCGCCCTCGAGTTCTTTCTTCTCGAGGGTGACGTTCATGCCGAGACCCTTGAGCTCGTTGCAGAGCACGTCGAACGCGACGGGCATGCCCGCCTCGAGCGTGTTGGTGCCCTTGACCATCGACTCGTAGATCTTGGTGCGGCCCTCAACATCGTCGGACTTGACGGTGAGCAGTTCCTGCAGGATGTAGGCGGCGCCGTATGCCTCGAGCGCCCAGACCTCCATCTCGCCGAAGCGCTGCCCGCCCGTGCGGGCCTTGCCGCCCAGCGGCTGCTGGGTGATGAGGCTGTAGGGCCCGGTCGCACGCGCGTGGATCTTGTCGTCCACCAGATGGTGCAGCTTGAGCAGGTACATGAAGCCGACGGTGGTGCGCTGGTGGAACGGCTCGCCGGTGCGACCGTCGTGGAGCTGGACCTTGCCGCCCGCGGGCATCTCGGCCAGCAACTCGCGGTGGTGCGGCCACTCGCCCTTCTCTTCCATGTCCGCCCAACGCCGCTTCACGTGCTCGTTCGCTTCGCGGACCGCGGCGTGGATCTCGTCCTCGGTGCAGCCGTCGAAGACCGGCGTGACCGCCTGGAACCCGAGCACCTGAGCCGCCCAACCGAGGTGGGTCTCGAGGATCTGCCCCACGTTCATGCGGCTGGGCACGCCCAGGGGGTTGAGCATGACGTCGACCGGCGTGCCGTCGTCCATGAACGGCATGTCCTCCTCAGGAACGATGCGGGCGATGACCCCCTTGTTGCCGTGGCGACCGGCCATCTTGTCGCCCGCGGACAGCGTCCGCTTCGCGGCGATGTAGACCTTCACCATCTCGAGCACGCCGTTCGGCAGCTCGTCGCCCCGCTTGATGTGGGCGACCTTGCGCTGCTTCTCGGCCTCGATCGCTTCGATGCGCGGCCAGAACTGGCGGTAGATCTTCTCGGCGTCCTCCTTCAGGTCCTTGGATCCCTTGATCCACTTGACGTTGAAGGTCTTGACCTGCTCGAGGATGACCTCGGGGATGTCCGAGGCGCCCACCTTCTGGCGGGTCATCGGGTCGACCATCTCCGTGCCGATGATGGCGTTGATCGAGTCGGTCATCTCCTTGAACAGCTTGATCGCCTGCGCGTCCTGCTCGGACTCGTAGGCCTCGATCTCGGCCTTCAGCTGCTTCTTCTGCGCCTCGTTCATGTGGACGCGTCGGGAGAACTTGCGGGTGCCGATGACGATGCCGTTGGTGCCCGCGGGCACCTCGAGCGAGTCGTTCTTCACGTCTTCGCCCGCACGCCCGAAGATCGCGTGGAGGAGCTTCTCTTCCGGAGTCAGCTCGGTCTTGGACTTGGGGCTGACCTTGCCGACGAGGATGTCTCCGGGCCCGACACGAGCGCCGACGCGGATCACGCCGTTCTCGTCGAGGTTCCGGAGCATGCGCTCCGACACGTTCGGGATATCTCGGGTGAACTCTTCGCGCCCCAGCTTGGTCTCGCGGACCTCGACGTCGTACGCGTCGATATGGATGCTGGTGAACGCGTCGTCCTTGACCACACGCTCCGAGATGACGATGGCGTCCTCGAAGTTGTAGCCGTCGAACGTGTTGAACGCGACGAGGGCGTTGTGCCCGATCGCCAGCTCGCCTTCCTGGGTCGAGGCGCCGTCGGCGATGACCTGCCCCTCCTTGACCTTCTGCCCGGGCTTGACGATGGGCTTCTGGTTCTGGCAGGTACGCTCGTTGAGCCCCACGAACTTGCGGAGCACGTACTCGTCGGCGTTGTCGACGATGATGCGCTGCGAGTCGACGTAGGTGACGGTGCCCGAACGCTTGGCCTTGACCAGCATGCCCGAGTACTGCCCGACGTCCTTCTCCATGCCCGTCGCGACGCAGGGCGGATCGACCTGCAGCAGCGGGACGGCCTGACGCTGCATGTTCGAGCCCATCAGCGCGCGGTTGGCGTCGTCGTGCTCGAGGAACGGGATCAGCGAGGCGGAGACGCCGACGATCTGCTTGGGAGAGACGTCGACGTAGTCGACCTCGGACGCGTCGACCTGGGTGAGCTCGCCGTCCACGCGGGCGAGGACGTTGCCCTCGTCGAGCTGCCCGCCCGGCTTGATCGCGTCGGCCGGGGCGAGGACCGCGCGGATCTCCTCGTCCGCCCGGAGGTGCACGACCTCGTCGGTGACCTTGCCCTTGGCGACCTTGCGGTAGGGCGTGCGGAGGAAGCCGTACTGATCGACCTCGGAGTAGATGCCGAGCGAGACGATCAGACCGATGTTGGTGCCTTCGGGCGTCTCGATCGGGCAGACACGCCCGTAGTGCGAGGTGTGGACGTCGCGGACCTCGAAGCCCGCCCGCTTGCGGTTCAGCCCGCCCGGGCCGAGCGCCGACAGGCGACGCTCGTGAACAAGGGTCGAGAGCGGGTTGGTCTGGTCGACGACCTGGCTCAGTTCGCTGCGCCCGAAGAAGAAATCGATCGCGCTGGACACGCTCTTCGAGTTCACCAGGTCGGCGATCTTCGCGACCTCCTCCGGGTCCTTGACGCTCATCCGCTCCTGCACGGTGCGCCGGAGCTTGAGGAAGCCCTTGCGCAGCTCCTCGACCGCCAGCTCGTCCAGCGTGCGGAGACGCCGGTTGCCCAGGTGGTCGATGTCGTCCACGTGCGCGACCGGGCGCCCGGTGTCCGGATCGAGGCGGTTCGAGCGCAGGTCGAGCAGGTACTGGACCACCTTGAGGAAGTCGATGCCCAGCAGGAACATCTGGTCCTCGGGGGTGTCCATGTCGAACTTGCGGTTGATGCGGAAACGCCCGACCGAGCCGAGGCGGTAGCGGTTGTCGTCGAAGAACTTCTCGGCGAACAGCTGCTTGGCCTTCTCGACCTGCGGCGGGTTGCCCGGACGCAGGCGGGTGTAGACCTTCAGCATCGCGCGGTCGAAGTCGCTGTTGACACCCGGGACCTCGTCGAACTGCTCGAGTTTCTCCTCGGCGATCGAGTTGAGGATCAGCGTGTCCGACGGGTTCTGGACGACACGGATGGTCTTCAGGCTGCTGGCGCGGACCGCCTCGGCGGCCTCCTCGCCGATCTGACGCCCGACGTGGACGAGTTCCTCGCCCGACTCGGTGTCGATGATCGACGCCGCGGCCCAGTCGTCCTCGTGGACGTCCTTGGCCTTGATCTCGGTGACCTCGTAGAACAGACCGATGATCGCGTCGGTCGACGCGACCGACTCGTCGAGGCAGCGCAGGAACGTCGTGGCGGCCAGCTTCGCGGACTGGTCGATCCGCATCGCCAGCACGTCCTTCTTCGTGACCTCCAACTCGATCCACGAGCCGCGCTCGGGGATGATCCGGGCCGAGTGCAGCGGGCGGTCGCCCTCGCTGGACACGATCGAGAAGTCGACACCGGGCGAACGGTGCAACTGGGACACGATGACGCGCTCGGCGCCGTTCACGATGAACTCGCCGCCGCCCATCATCACCGGGAACTCGCCCAGATAGATGTCTTCCTCGGGCAGGTCGCCGTGGGTCTCGCGCTTGAGCCGAAGGCGGAGCTTGAAGGGCAGCCCGTAGGTCAGGCGCAGCTCGCGGCACTCGTCGGAGGTGTAGCGCGGCTGGTCCAGGTCGTACGAGATGTACTCGAGGTGCATGGTCCCGTCGTAAGACTCGATGGGAAAGATCTCATGCAGGAGCGATTCGAGACCGATGTTGGGATCGCGGCTGTCCGGGTCCGCGCCGGTCTGGAGGAAACGGTCGTATCCGCCCGATTGGACGTCCCACATGTTGGGAATGCCCGCACCGTCGCCACGCTTGGCGAAGCTGCGGACGGTGCGTTCACGCTGCATCCTGCGCACTTTGGTCGCTGCCATCAGGGTCCTCGCGAGATGGTTCCGATCGCGCCGCCGCCGGATCAGCCCGGGCGTGCGATTCAGTTAAATATTTGATGTGCCCCAGTTTCCGCCGATCCGAGAGTCTAGACACACGGACGCACCGGCTCCACTCGTGCCCGGGGAACAAAACCCGGACCGATTCACCCGCTGCTTCGATGCCGACCGGTCTCTCACCGCGTCAGCCTCCGCCTCTGCTGGCCCGCCCCGGGGAGGCACATTCCCCGGACCGAGTTCCGCCTTGCCCCCGGGCGACCGCCCGCCCGGAATCGGCGAACGGGCGTTTCCGCCCGATCGGCCGCTGTTCTTGGCGGCCCCGCTCGGAGCAGGGCCCAATGGGATCAGGCGAGTTCGACCTCGGCGCCGGCTTCCTTGAGCTTGTTGGCGACCTCCTCGGCCTCCTCCTTGCCCAGGCCTTCCTTCACCTTGGCGCCCGCGGTCTCGGCCATCTCCTTGGCTTCCTTCAGCCCGAGCCCGGTGATCTCGCGGACCGCCTTGATGACGCCGATCTTGTTCCCGCCGACCGCCTTGAGGACGACATCGAACTCGGACTTCTCTTCGGCCGCACCACCACCGGCGTCGCCGCCGGCAGCCGCCATCACGACACCGCCGCCCGCGGCGGCCTCGATGCCGTAGGTGTCCTTCATGTAGTCAGCCAGATCAACCGCGTCCTTCAAGGTCAGACCGGCGAGCTTGTCGCCGAGTTCCGAGATGGCCGCGTCGTAGGTTTTGGCTTCGTCAGACATGGGTTCACTTCCTTACAAATCTCAGGCACGCCCGGTTCAGGGCCGCTGCCTTTCACCGTCCCACCGAGAGGGGCCGAACCATTCGGCTCTTTAACCCTCCGGCACACGATCTCTCGATCGTCACCGGCAGCCGGGCCAGTCGCTGGGGTAGATGTCCCGTATCACGCCGCCTGTCTCGGGCGACGGATCTCATTCAAACGCTCAGGTCTCGGCGCTCTCACACCTTGGCGATCGTCTCGCCGTCTTCGAGCTTGCTCTGGATCGCCTTGAGAATGCCGGCGACGCCAGAGCCCGGGCCCTTGACCGCGCCCATCAGCGACGATCCCGGGCCGAGGATGATCGAAACGTCCTTGGCGATCGCCTCGTCGCGCGTCGGGAACTTGCTGAGGCGCTCGACGCCCGACTCGCCCTCGAACAACTCGCCGTCGAGAACGGCGCCCTTCAGTTCGATATCCGGGAAGGTCTTGACGAGTTCGACGATCTCGCGGGCGACCTCGACCACGCTCTCGGCGCCGTACGCCACCGCGTTGGCGCCGGTCAGGACCTCCTTGAGCGGCTCGAGACCCGTGCCGGCGAACGCCTGCCCGAAGAGCTTGTTGCGGACGACCGTCACCTTGATCGACTTCTCGGCGAGCCCGCCGCGGATCGCGTTGGTGTCGTTCGACTCGATGCCACGCAGCCCGATCACAAGAGCGTCCTGGGTCTCCCCGAAGCGGTCCTTGTAATCCTCGATGATCATGTCTTTGACTGGCTTGCTCATGGCTTATGCACCCGCTTCCGCTTCTTGGAACGCGACCCTCACGCCCGGGGTCATCGTGCCCGAGACGGTGATGCCCTTGACGTACTCGCCCTTCACCGACGAAGGACGGGCCTTCTCGATCGTGGCGACGAAGTGGTTGTAGTTCTCGACGAGGTCCGCTTCCGGGAAGCTGAAGCGACCGATGACGGCGTGGATGTTGCCGCCCTTGTCGGTGCGGTACTCGACCTTGCCGGCCGCGAAGTCCTTGACCGCCTCGGCGACCTTCGGCGTCACGGTGCCGTTCTTGGGCGAGGGCATCAGACCCTTCGGCCCGAGCACCTTGCCGAGCTTGGAGATCACCCGCATCATGTCGGGGCTGGCGATCGCCACGTCGAAGTCCATGAAGCCTTTCTCGACTTCCTGCATCAGGTCTTCGCCGCCAGCCTTGATCGCGCCCGCGTCGAGCGCCGCCTGGACGTGCTCGGGGGCACAGAACGCGACGACCTTCTTGCTCTTGCCGATGCCCTTGGGCAGCGACACCGAGCCGCGGATCATCTGGTCGGCCTGCTTGACGTCAACGCCGAGGTGCATGCAGACCTCGACCGCCTGATCGAACTTCGGGCCCTTGAACTTCTTGAGCGTCACGAACGCGTCGCTCGGCTCGACCGGGTTGGCCGGAACCATCGCCGCGTTCTCTTTGGCTCGCTTGGTCATCTTCGGCATCGGATCAGCCCTCCACCACCACGCCCATCGAACGGGCCTGGCCCTCGATGATGCGCATCGCTGCTTCGGTCGAACCCGCGGTCAGATCGGCCTTCTTCTCCTCGGCGATCTTCCTGACCTGCTCGGACGTGATCTTGCCAACCTTGTTGGTGTGAGGCACACCCGAGCCCTTCTCGATGCCAGCCGCTTCCTTGATCAAAACCGACGCGGGCGAGGACTTGACCTCGAACTCGAACGAGCGGTCCGAGTACGACGTGATGATGCACCCCACCACCTTGCCGTTGAGCTTGGCGGTCGCGGCGTTGAACTGCTGGATGAACTGCCCGGGGTTCACACCCTTGGCGCCCAGCACCGGGCCCAGCGGGGGAGCAGGCGTCGCCTGACCACCCGGGGCCATCACTTTGAACTGATGTACGATTTCGCGCTTGGCCATCGGTCTCCACCTCCCACCGCTGGATCCTGACGCCCCGGCCTCGCTGGCGTCACCCTCGGTGGTTCATCCGGTTCACGTTGTCCCGGCACGCGGTGTGCTGGGCCTGCACCATAGGCCCGCCCCACCGCCCGGGGCAACGCCCGGGCGGCGCACAATTTGTTCCTCGGGGCCGACTGAACGCGGCACGCCCAACCCCGCCCGATCAGCGATGGGACAGCCGCAGACGCATCCGGTCCGCCAGATCCGGGTCGAGCCCCTCGGCGACGGCACGCTCGATCATCTTGAGCGCCACCAGGTCCCGCCCCTCCGCCTGCATCAACACCGCGACCAGCAGCCAGACGTTGCCCGAGCTGACGCGGTGCCCATACTTGACCGAATCGGTCACGGCATCACGCAGACGGAACGCAGAATCACCCCAGATCCGGGTGGGCATCGCCTCGTTGGCAAGCCCCGGGTCGCGGTCGTACGCGTACGCCATCATCGCGACCGCGTCGAGCATCCGCCCGCTCTCTTGCATCGCGGCGGCGTATTCACGCATCACCCGGGCGTCGTCGGGGTTCTCTTCCAGATACTCGCGGTACCAGCGGGCCGCTTCGTCGGCGTTGCCCTGGTACATCCAGGCCCGCGCGGACTCGATCGGGGTGAGCGGCTCCGCCTCGGGGCCGCCACCCTCCAACTCACGGTCCCGCGGCCCGTCCACGGTGCCGGCGTAGCGATCGGGGATCTGGTAGTAGCCCCATCCCCAGCGGTTCCACCGTCCCCAGCCCCAACCCCAGCCGTAGGACGGCCAGTAGAAATGCCCGCCGAACCCGCCGGCACCGACGCTGATGACGGTGCCGTTGACGATGCCTGTGAACGTCACCGTGCGTGGCTCGGGACGCTGGACGCCCGGCGTGCCCGGTCCGCGGACGCCCCCGCCCGGCGCTCGCACGCCCCCGCCGGGG
>DIYM01000156.1 GCA_002429045.1 Phycisphaerales bacterium UBA6054 | reverse complement strand
CGGCGTCCCCGCCGGTCCCGACCGCGGCGTGCTGCGGCGCCAGGCGGGCCAGCCCGAGGCGGATCCGGGTCGCCTCGACCCGGGTGCAGTCCATCTGATCCATGATGACATCGTCGAAGTGCTTGGCGCCCATCTCGATCGAGCGGGCGAAGACCAGCTTCGTGCCGTGAACGATCATCGCCTTGGTTGTCGCGGTGCCAAGGTCGAGCACGAGCGAGGCGTTCCCGCTGGTCTCGGTCATCGGCTGGCCGGGCACCGAGATCGAATCGATCGCCCGGAGGGCGGCCTGGAACTCGTTGTGGATGCCCACAGGCTCGAGCTTGGCGGCTTTCAACGCGCCCATCAGCCTGGCGACGAAGTCGCGCGCCGCCGCGAAGCACACCACCTCCTGCTTGCCCCCGGGCTTGGCGCCCTCGACCGCCCTGCAACGGACGAGCAACGCCTCGGGATCGCACTTGAGCTGCGCGCCCAGCGCCGATGCCGCCAGCTTGTCGAGAGAGATCTCGCTCGAAGGCACGATCTGGACGGGCTTGCAGACCATCTGACCCGCCGGCACGGCGCACACCGCGCGGTTGGTCTTGAACTTGCCCTGCTTGATCACCTTGGGCAGGGCGTCCATCTGGAACGAAAGCCGCTTGCTCGTGTTCTCGAGCATCTCTTCGGGGGTGTCGAGCTGCGCCGCGGCCACGATCGATGGCGTGTCGCCCGGAGCCAACTGCAGCACCTTGAGCGAGCCGACCCCGAACTCGACCGAGAGCGGGAAGCCCACCGGGCGCATCGAGCCCATGCCCTTGAGCGATGCGGTCAGCTTGTCCAGGCGCGGCTTGAGCATCCCGTGTCCTACCTCCACCCGGCGTCGGGTCCGAGGGCGGAACCAGCCCGTCAGCGCCGGGCAAAGCCGCTCCTCAAGGGTCCATTCGGGCCGATGGCTCCCGCGATTGAGGGCAGCCCGCGCGACGGTGCCCCGACCGACCGCCGCCGAACCCTGCGGGACCGGGCAGACCGCACAGACCGGACCGGCCGGGCCCCCGCCCGGGCCCGGGCACCGCCCGTGTCCTGTTATCGACCCTTGCGTGGATCGCCGGCGTGCAACGCCCGGACCGCCTCGCCCGCGACCTCCCCGAGCCGCGCCAGCGCCGCGTCCAGATCCCACTCCTGGCGCGAGCGGTCTCCGGTCGTGTTGGAGATCACCCGGAGTTCGGCGAACCGCGCGTCCGGATCGATGCGCCGGGCGGCCATCCCGATCGCCGAGCCCTCCATCGCTTCCGCGAGCCCATCGCCGGCGCGGTCTGCCGTCCCCGCGCTCCACCCGTCCTCACCAGAGCACACCGAGACCGTCGCGATCGCGCCGATCACGTCGACGACCGGGGTCAACGCGGAACGGGTCTCCGGGTCCGGGTAGACCGGCGGGGCGTCGGATCCGAAACCCATCTCGCCGAGGGGGATGAAACCCAGAGGCGTGAGCACGCCCTCGTCGGTCGGCACGCTGGGATTCCCCAAGACCGCCGACCCGATCCCCAACCCCGAACCGGGCAGCGCCCCCGCGATCCCGACGCACATGACCCCGACGTGACAGGACGGGTCGAACAATGCGCCGATCGCTCCGGCGGCGGCCGATTTCCCCACGCCCGTCCGCACCACCTCCGCCCCGTTTGCGCGATCCCCGACGCGCACCGAACACCAGACCTCCGGGACCCGAATCGCGGGCCCGCCCGCGGGGTCGATCCCATCGATCACCGCCCGCACCTCCTTGGGAGCGGCGGCCACGACCAGCCAGCGGCGCGATTCCGTCATACGTCGACCTTACACGCCAGGGCCCGCCCCCGCTCCGCCTCCCCCCGGACGCCCTGGCGACGGTGCCCGGGCGTGTTCCTCGCTCCGTGATGGATCGGGCGGAACCCGGGCGGCGAACGCCGGTAAGAATCAACGCCCGCCCAGACACCGCGACCGCCCACGCAGCGGCGGACACGTTCACACACGAGGATCGACGCATGCCACAGAACCAACGCCGCACCCATCGCCGCCCTGCACACCGGACCGGGTGCCGCGCCACGCGGCCGGGGATCGGCACCTGGGGCATCGTCGGTGCGATCACCGCCCTCGTCCTCGCGGGCGTCGGGATCGTCGCGGCAACGAACAGCAGCGACGAGGACGCCGGCCCGGCGAGCACCGTCGAACTCGCCCAGGCATCCGTGAGGTCCTTCGTGATCACCACGCTGGCGAACGGAGAACTGGAAGCCAAGAACCAGCTCGAACTCCGGAACGGCGTCGAGTCCCGCTCGACGATCACGGAGATCATCAAAGAGGGCACGATGGTGACCGCCGGCGACGTGCTCGTCCGCCTGAACGACGAGGACATCCGCAACCGCATCGCCGAAGCCGAACTCCAGCTGATCGAGGCCCGCACCAACCACGAGAGCGCCCTGGCGAGCGAGAAGATCCAGCAGTCCGAGAACGACTCGAAGCTCCGCGCCGCCGAGTCGACCCTCTCCATCGCCAACCTCACCTACGAGCAATGGGAGTCGGGCGATGTCATCAAAAAGCGGCAGGAGCTCGATCTCGCGGTCGAGCGAGCGACCAAGAACCTCGAGCGTCTCAAGAACAAGTACGACAACTCGATCGAGCTGTACAAGAACGACTTCCTGAGCAAGGATGAGCTCGACCGCGACGAGATCGCCTACATCGAGGCCGTGTCCGCGATGAAGACCGCCGAGCTCGATCGCACGGTCTACGAGGATTTCCAGTACCACAAGGACGCCGAGCAGAAGCGGCGCGATGTGGAGGAAGCGGCCGCCGAGCTCGAGCGCGTGAAAGAAGAGAACGAGATCAACCTGCGCTCCAAGAAAGCGAACACCGTCAACCGGCAACGCCAGCTCCAGCTCCGCGAAGAGAAGCTCCGGGAGCTCAACGAGCAGCTCGGGTACTGCGTCGTCGTCGCGCCCCGCGACGGGCTGGTGGTCTACGGGTCCAGCGTGCAGACCAACAACTGGCGTTGGCAGTCGGAGGGCGGGCTCGCCGTTGGCAAAGAGGTGGGCAACAACGACCTGCTGATCGCGCTACCCGACACCACCGAGATGACCGCGTCGGTCAAGGTCCACGAGTCGATCGCGGGGCGTGTCCGGCCCGGGCAGTCGGTGTCCGTCAAGGTCGAAGCGATCGACCGGACGATCCCGGGAGTGGTCCGTTCGGTCGGCGTCCTGGCGGAGTCCGGCGGGTGGCGCGACCCCAACCGGCGCGAGTACACCGTCAAGATCGATCTCGACCAGGAAGCCGCCCGGACCGCCGAGCTCAAGCCCACCATGAGGTGCGAAGCCCGCATCGAGCTGGGGCGGGTCAACGATGTTGTCGCCGTCCCGGTGCAAGCCGTGTTCAACGACGGGCCGGTCCGCTACGTGCTCCGCCCCGCGGGCGTCGGGCGTTTCGAGCGCGTGCCCGTGATGCTCGGACGCACCAGCGACGCGGACGCCGAGATCTCGGCGGGCCTCGAGCCCGGCACCAGCGTGCTGCTCCGCGACCCGCTCCCGGGCGAGATCATCAACGCGAACCAGTGGGATCAGGCGGCGATCGAGTCGGCGGGCTACATCATCGACGAGAACGGCGAGCCCACCATCGACTACCGCGCCATGATGCGCCGACGCGCCGCGGCCCGCTCCCAGGACGCCGCGAGCCCGGCGTCGGCCACACCCTCGGGCACATCGGCCGCGGCCCAGCCCGCAGCCGAACCGGCGTCGGAATGAACCGCGCTCACGCCGAAGGACGCAACGCTTCGAACGAGCCGGAATCGCCCGGTGTCAGCTCCCGGCTGACCGCGCCGTTCATCATGGCTTTCTCGACGTGCATCAGATCGAACTCCTGCGCAGACTCGGGGTAAAAGTTCGAGTCGCACACCGGCACGCCCTCGGTCTCCATCACGCGGACATCGGTCAGCTCACGCAGGTCGTACCGCTCCCCCGGCTCGTCATCGCCGAGCGTGCCGATCTCGTGGACCACCGGTCGGCATGGGTCCAACGACGACCAGTCCGTCACCACCCCTTCTACGCCGTTGGACAGCCGCACCTGCGTGCCCGGGCCGTACGCGGGGCAGACCGACAGCAACGCCCTGAGCACCACAGGATCGATGAGCCCCCGAGCGTCGCCGCGCACGAAACGGTTCAACGCCACCACGGGGGGCACGCCGGCGGTGTTCAGTTCCTCGTCTCCCGGGTCCGAGCACGGGTTGACCGCGCGGTCGTACATGTCCGCGGCGGCGATGATCCGGGAGTAGATGTGGATGTCCTCCCCCGCGATCGGCACGCTGTCTCCCTGCAGTGTCTTGCGCTTCGGGAACCCCGAGCCGTCGAACCGCTGATGATGGTGCAGCACGCACGCGGCCGCGCTGGGCTCGATCTGGCCACGCACCATCTCGTAGCCCAGCTTGACGTGCTGACGCCACTCGGGGTCGGACTCGTCGCGCGTCTCACGCCACCGTTGCAGGACAGCCTGGGGCAGCCTGGTCATGCCCACGTCATGCAGCATCGCCGCCACGCCCAGGCTGGTAACGTCCTTGGCGACCGCTCCGGTCGCGTGCTTGCGCTCGCGGATCAGATAGAAGCCCAGACGCAGCCCCATGAGCAACGAGATGAACCCGACGTTCGCGCCGTGGCGCACGGCGGGCTGGCCCGCGTCCACCAGTTCGCCCACGAAAATCGCGGAGTCGGTGTTGTGGATCAGCTTGTGGACCATACCGCCCATCGCCTTCTTGTACGCGGGGAAATCCAGCCTGGCGTGAGCGCCCGAACTCGCGGCATCCAACGCGGCGCAGACCTCGTCGGACATCAACGCACGCGACTGCATCACGCTGGGCGAGACAAACCGCGAGATCATGCTCAGGCTTGGGTACTCGATCCAGACCTGCGGGACGCGCATCTCACGCATCCGGTCAACGCTCCGACGCTCGAGCCGCGCACCGGCCCGCAGCAGGACGGTGGACATCTGCTCGGGGTGGTAGACCGGCATCGCCAGCGTCATCCCGGGCTCGGCTTGAGACATTGGCACTCGCAGCATACAGACATCGCCCGGCGGTCAGGCAGCCGGGCGTCCTCCGACGACACCATCGGATCCGCACGCCCCGCGCTTGGCGCGCACACGCGAATACGCCGCGGATCACGACAAAACTCAGTAGCCAGAGATGATCGTGTAAGCGAGGAAGCCGACGTAAACGAGGTAGCCCGCGAGGAACACGCCGCCCGTCGCACGTCCGATCACGCCGCGCAACAGGGCGAAAACCACCAGCGCCAGCGTGACCCCCCCCATCGCGTGGAGGTGGACCGCCATCTCGGGGGGCATCACCAGCGGGCGGAGCAGCGCGCAGATGCCCATCACGCACAGCAGGTTGAAAACGTTGGAGCCGATGATGTTACCGACCGCGATATCGGACTTCTTCGCGAGCGCCGCCCGCCCGGTCGCCGCCAACTCGGGCAGGCTGGTCCCGAACGCGATCACCGTGGCGCCGATGATGCCCGACGGGACACCGGCGCTCTCCGCGATCACCACCGCCCCCCGGACCAACGCCCATGCCCCCAACGCCAGACCGACCATGCCAGCGATGAGCAGCACGAAGTCACGCAGCACGGTGCCCCTGATGTCGGGGATCTCCTCGGTCACGTCCACCTTGCCGCGTTTGACAACCGAGTAGATGTAGACCGCCAGCCCGACAACGAGCAGCACGCCCTCGATACGGCTGACCCGGCTGTCGAGCAGCATCACCCACCCGGCCAGCGTGATGCCAGCCATCACCGGGATCTCGACCAAGCGCACGCCCTTGTTCATCAGCATGGGCATCATCAGCCCGCCCGCGCCGAGGATCAGCAGGATGTTGGCGATGTTGGAACCAACGACGTTGCCGATCGCGATGTCCGTCTGCCCCTGAACCACCGCGCCGCCCGACGCGAACAGTTCGGGCGCGCTGGTGCCGAACGCCACGACGGTCACGCCGACGACGAACTCGGAAATCCCGATGCGTCTGGCCAGCACCGCCGCCCCGCGGACCAGCGCGTCCGCCCCGGACACCAGCATCGCCAGACCCACCACCAGCAGAACGATCGCGAGCGGGAGTCCGACTTCTTCGGGCATCGGGCGTTTCTCCGGGACAGCGACAGAACGCTGAAGATCAGGCGGCGATCAGCCGCCGGGGGTGTCATCATTGACGCCTTCCGGCCCGGGCGGCGGGATCAGCCTCGGGATCAGCACGATCAGGACCTTCCGGGGCGGCGTGCCCGGACGCCCGCTGCGCGGGGGCACCGCGTCGGCCGAGAGCATCCGCTCACCGACCGAACGCCCGCTCGGCTCCCCGGGCCCGACGCCCCCCGGGC
>DIYM01000159.1:3538-14511 GCA_002429045.1 Phycisphaerales bacterium UBA6054 | reverse complement strand
CGCCGGCTCGCCGAGCAGACCGAGGGGCGGGTCGTGTTCGTGGGCGGCGAAGAGCTCGACCGCTTCGTGCTGTGGGACTACGTCCGCCAGCGACGCAAGATCATCTCCTAGCGCCCGGCACGCGTGCGGCCTGGATACGCCTCAGCCGAGATACCGCTCGCGGAACTGGGTCTCGGACGCCTGGCTCCCGGCGAGCACCATGTCGTGCCCCGCCACGAGCTTGGTCGACGGGGACGGGTTGACCGCGAACCTCCCGTCGTCGCCCCGGAGCGCCACGATGGTGCAGCCGGTCTCCTCGCGCACGCCGCACGTTGCCAGCTCCTTCCCGTCGAGCGCCGGCGGCACCTGGAGGCGGAAGATCTCCAGCCCCTCCGTCACGGTCACGATGCGATCGCCCTTGATCTGGTTGAAGATCCCGGTCGAGCCCATCGACGCGTAGGAGTGCACGAAATCGGCGCCGGCGCGGTGGAGCGTCTCGATGTTCTGCTCCAGCGTCGCCCGGCTGATGATCTGGATGCTCGGGCAGACCGAGCGGCAATAGATGGTGAGATAGATGTTCAGGCTGTCGTCGTGGGTCGTGATCAACACCGCCGGCGCCCCGAACAGCCCGGCGCGTTTGAGCACCTCCGGGTCTTTCGCGTCACCCACGACGCCGCGGTCGCTGTCGGTGATCCTCGCGGCGTCGACATCCACGATGCGCCAGTCCACGCCCCGGTCGGACAGCGCCTCGGCGGCGGCCGTCCCGACCCGCCCGCCGCCGAGGATCAGCACGGGATCGATCGAGTTGTTGTAGATGACGAACGCCTCGTCGTACGCGGCCAACTGCTCGGCCGAGCCCGCAAGCACGAGGATCGCGTGCTCGCCCACCACGGTGTCGGCGGTCGCGTGGTGGTACTCGCCGCGGTCCCAGAGCCCGATCACGCTGACCCCGAGGTCTGTGAGGCGGTTCTCTCGCAGCGTCTTGCCGACCAGCGGCGTGCGGTGGGCGTTGGCTTCGGCGAACCGGAGTTCCTCGAGCTCTCCGACGATGTGGGTCACCGCGTCCCCGCCGACCATGCACCGCGAGAGCGATCGCCCCATCATGGCGCCGAGCTGAAACACGTTGGTCGCGCCGGCGTGCTCGAGGATGGACGCCGCGGCGCGTGTCGCGGCCGTCGCGACGATCGGCACGCCGGGCGACACCTGCCGCACCATGAACGTCACGTTCGTGCTCTTCACGTCGTCGTTGGTCGCGACGACCATCGCCGCCGACCCCACCCGCGCGAGCCGGTACGTCTCCGGGTTGTCGAGCGCACCGAACATGACTCTCAGCCCCATGTCGTGCAGCCGGGACGCGTCATCGAAGTCGTCGTTGAGCAAGACGTAGTCGTAGTCGTACTGCCTGAGCTTGCCGATCAGCGCCTCGGTCACCGGGTTGTGATGCGTGATCACCACATGCCCGCCGGTATCCTCGGGCAACGACTGCGGCGTCCGGGCCGCGGCCTGAGCCTCGACCCACGGTGCGTAGAAGAACTGGATGATCGTGAACGGCAGCAGCACCAGCAAGAACACGATGCCCGTGCCGAGCACCAGCATCGAGAAAACACGCCCGAGATCGCTCTCGAAGGTGATGTCGCCGAAGCCCAGCGTGGACATGACCGTCAGAGTCCAGTACAGCCCCGTGATCCAGCTGTGCTTCTGCCCCTCGTACTCCATGATGAAATGGAACAGCACGCTGTAGATAGCGATCAGCGACGCAAGGATCGCGATGAAACGGAACAGCGCCCGGATGTTCCGCTGCGTGCGGCGCTCCCGGAAAAACAGCAGTACATGGACGGTGCTCAGTTTCATGGATCGGTGCCGCTTCGCCTCCGAACGGTTCTGCGATCAGAGCATACCTCCGCGGATCCTCGCCCGCCGGGAACGCACGGGCGATTCGCAACCGGTGCCACGCGAAACCGACGCCTCGCTACGATGCCGCATGAGCCAAACCACGGTCTATCTCGCGGGTGAAATCCACAGCGACTGGCGGGCACAGGTCCGCGCGGGATGCTCGGATCTCGGCATCGTCTTCACGGGGCCCGTGGAGGACCACGACGCGTCCGACGACTGCGGCGTGCGCATCCTCGGCGACGAACCCGACCCGTTCTGGCACGATCACAAGAGCGCCAAGCTCAACGCGATCCGCACCCGCACGCAACTCAGAGCGGCGGATATGGTGGTCGTCCGCTTCGGGGAGAAGTACCGCCAATGGAACGCGGCGTTCGACGCCGGGCAGGCCGTCGCCAACGGCACCCCGCTGATCACCCTCCACGGGGCCGAGCACCGGCACGCGCTCAAGGAGATCGATGCCGCCGCTCTGGCGACCTGTTCCACACCGCAGCAGGTCGCCGACGTCCTCCGCTACACGCTCACGGGCACGCTGCCGGGCTGACCGGTCAGCGACGCGTTCGAGCCGCTCCCGGGGATGTGCAGCGCAGCCCGTCCGCGACCCGGCACGCCGACCGTGCGCAGCGGGTCGCTCGGCGACCGTGCTGCCCGCGCACGCCCGCGCCCAACACCGCCGCAGCGCAACCCGCCTGCGCTTGAGCCCGGCTCGGCCATATCCGCGGCTGTGCCCGCCGACGTGCCGCATCATGAACAAGATAAGTCTGTATTGCAGATCCGAAAATCCGCTGAGAGCGCGGGCGATCGCGCTGCGAAGGGCACGCAAATTCGGGCCGGCAACATTGATAATGAATTTTCATTCTCATATTATCCGTCTGAGTTTGTCTCTGCGCCACACAGCCTCGGCGTGGGTCCGAGGGATGCGGGGCGCGCAGCGGTCAAAAAGACCCGAGGATCCGAATGAAAACTTCCCATGCTGTACTCGCCACGCTCGCCCCAGCATCACTGCTGTTCTTGGGTGCTTGCGCGGGCACGCAGTCCACGAGCCACTCCGCCGGGCATCACCACGGCTCGATCAGCGAGGCCGATGTGATCGCCGCGCAACGCGAATGGGGACAGGGCATCGTCGATATCTCTCGGGTGCACTCGCAGGGCGGCGACTACAAAGCCCGCGCCACGCGCCACATCAACACGCTTTATGCGTACGGGCAGACCGACGTCATGTTCAAGCCCACCCTGGCCGCCGAAGATCAGTTCCGCGAGTCGTTCGGCGAAGCCCTGGACTACTTCATCGGCAAAGCCGGCTCCGAAGACAGCGGCTTCGCGATCAAGGGTTGGACCAACGTCCGCTGGGACAACAACGCCGTGTACACCGACCACGACTCGGCCATGGCGATGGGCAACTATTTCTTCACAGGCCCCGACGGCTCGGTCACCAAGGTCGAGTACACCTTCGGCTACGTCCTGGATGATGACGGGGATCTCAGGATCAACCTCCACCACTCGTCGCTGCCCTTCTCACCCTAACCGGTTTCCACAGGCGTAAGCCGCGCCCTGCGCACTCGCGTTGCAAGGGGCGCGGCTTGCGTTTTTGCGCCGACAGAACCCCGCGCAGATGCTGGTGACCCCCAGTCGCCCTCTACAACAGCGGACCGCAGGATCACAACCCAAACTCGTCACGCCCCTCCGGGACGGAGCCCTTTGAATCGATCAGCCCGAGCACCCGGTCACCGAAGTCCAAAGATCATCGACAGACGCCCGTATGCCCCGATATCGTGTTCTTGCATGACCGAGGCCGCCGGCCAATCCGATCCGCTCGGAGCGCTGTGGAGAGCAGTTGGCTTGTGCGAGCCGGACGAGACCGCGCTCCGCGGTCTCGTGATCGCCACACTCCGCAGGGACCCGGATCTCCTGGAAAGAATCGCCGGAGCGGAGGGGCAAGCGTACGACGGGTCACTCAGCACGATGCGTGCGTTCCTAGACGCGAAGGCGTGGCCCGCGGAAGACGACGGGTGGGTCGACGAAACGCTCAGTCTGTCCCGATGGGGTTACTGGTACACTCGGGCCGACCGCCCTTCCTACGCACGCCGGGACGACGGGATCGACCGTCCCAACACACGCATCACAACGCTGGTGCTCTGCGCCTCTGTGCTGGTGGCCGACTGCGCCCGCCACGCACGGTTCTCGAACGCCGATTCCGAGCCCAGCGCCGAGACGTGCTTCGCGATCGTCGATGCGTCGTGCCGTCTCGGCGGCGCGTGGCCGGCCGCGGCGTGCGGCTGGCTCGCCGACCACACGCTGTACTGGTGCCAGAAGGAAGACGAGTGGTACAACGCCGCCGCCGACGCGACCCGGAACATCGCGGTCCCCCTCGCGATGCTCGCCGCATGGAGGTCGGTACGCGAGGGCGTCGACCTCCCGGTGCATGAACTCTTCGACGCGGTCAATCGGACCGCGCTGCATCACGAACGAGAAAACCGAGCAGCGTGGCCCGGGCCGATCGTGACCATCCGGCCCAACGAAGCACGCGTGATCAAAGAGTCGGTGCTCGACCCGGTGCTCGATCAACTCGCGGGTGAAACAAGGGCCTCGGCGGAGCGGTTCTGCAAGCGATTCATCGGGCGATGAGCGCCCTGCCCGGCCGGCGTGCCGCGAGCCGAGCGCGATCATCGACGCGGGCAAAAGCCGTGCTGCGAGGCGGCACGACAAAGCCCCAGGGGTCGATCACCCTGGGGCTTGGCGAATAGCGGGGGCTGGATTTGAACCAACGACCTTCGGGTTATGAGCCCGACGAGCTACCAGACTGCTCCACCCCGCAAACTGTGTCTGGACTATAGGCACCCGCGTTGCGGGGTCAACAGAGCACGCCCACGGATCGGCTGAGTTGGCGGCTTCCGGAGGGTTTCTTGGGCGGACCCAACGCCGCGGCTTGATATCCTCGGGTATGACCAACACGAACCCGATGCTCTCACCCGCCGTCGCGCTCGGCACGCTCTCGCTGCTCGGCTGCGCGGCCGCGCAACCGCTCTCCACACGGGCCGCGCCCAGGCCCGGCACCGAAGCGGCCGCCCGCCCCGCCGCCATCGTGATGGACGGACGCACCGACGAATGGCGTGGCTCGGGCGATGTCCGCGTCGCGGCCACGAGCGAGCACCTCTTCGTGCGCTTCGACCCGGGCATCACCGGCGCCGCGATCCAAGCCGCCGACTTCAGCACGCGGCTCATGATCGACGCCGACAACAACCCCAAGACCGGGCGTCGCGTCGGCCGCCTGGGTGTTGACGCCATGGCGACCCTCTCGCCGCCCTTCGGCAGCGGCATCGGCAACGGCTCGGAAGTTGTGTTCTACGACGCCGCGGGCAACGGCACCGTCACCGGACACGCGGCGCTCGGCTTCTTCTTTCTGCCGACGTTCGCATCGGAGTCGTACGAAGCCCGATTCGATCGCGACTCCCTGCAAGCACTGGCGGATTCAGACCGCGTCGTCATCCGCGTCGATCAGGTCAACGCCGACGGGGAGATACTCTGGTCCGACGAGTCACGCGCCGCGATCCCCGCCTTCGAGCCCCCGGCGCCGAACACCACCGCGATGCCCAGCAAACCCTCGGGCGGCATCCGCCTGCTCGCCCAGAACGTGCTGTTCTCCTCCCCGCTCGGGAACCCCCGCGCGTTCGACCGCATGATCACCGCGATCGACCCGGACATCATCCTCTTCCAGGAATGGTTCAACATCTCCGAGCCCGTCATCCAGAACTGGTTCGACGTGAATCTCGGCGCCGGCTGGACCGTCATCGCGCCCACGCCGGGCGAGGGGCTCGCGATCGCGACGCGCCTGCCCGTCACCGAGGTCGTGCCCGATCTCCTCAACGTGCCGGGCGGGCGCCCAAACTCGCGCTTCCTCGGGGCCATGATCGACACGCCCATCGGCCCGTTCTTCGGCGCGTCCGTCCACCTGAAGTGCTGCGGCGGCGCGGACTCCTCAGAAGACCAACGCCGGATCAGCGAAGCGATCTCGATCAACGCCACGGTCTCCGCGGTGCGGCAGGCCAACCCGGACGCCGCCGTCGCGATCGCGGGCGACTACAACCTCGTCGGAACCCGCACGCCGCTGGACATCATCCGCGTCGGGCTCGCCTCCGACGGGTCCGACCTCACACCCGCCGAGACGCTCACGCTCGGCGACCCGTCCGCGATCACGTGGATCCAGGAATCCAGCCGCTTCTCACCCGGGCGCCTCGACTGGGCGGTTGTGGACGAGACCAAGACCGAGATCGTGCGAGCGTTCACGCTCGACACCCGCCGCCTGTCACCGGCTTCGCTGGTCGCGACCGGGCTGCGGGCCGAGGACAGCACGGCGTCCGATCACCTGCCGCTGGTTGTGGACCTCGTGCCGGCGGAATGACCCGATCGATCGTGTGCCGGAAGCAGGAGCCGTTCAGCAATCCACAGCCCCGACCGCCCCGCGATCGACCGCGCCCGCCTGTTCCGCCTTGCAATCGCACAGCCGGTTCTTGCCGTTCTCGTCGGTCTCGATCAGCCCCAGCGCGCACAGCGCGTGCAACGCAGCCTGCTGCTCGGCCTGCTTCTTGCTCTGCCCCCAGCACGCGTCGTACTGCACGCCGTTGAGCTCCACGCCCACGCGGAACGCCTTGGCGTGGTCCGGGCCCTTCTCGTCGAGGATCAGATACTGCGGCGAGCACCCGAAGTCCTGCTGGGCATGCTGCTGCAACACCGACTTGTAGTTGTGCTGGTGCCCGCTCTCCATCGCCGCGTCGATCAGCGGGTCGATCAACGGCTCGAGGAACCGGCTCGCCGCGCCCATCCCCCCGTCAAGATACAACGCCGCGACCGACGACTCCAGCACCGCGGCGGCGAGCGACGAGGGCAGGCGGTCGTGCGTGAGCATGCCCTTGCCCACCGCGATGTGCTTCTCGAGCCCCAACTCACGAGCCATCTTCGCGCAGGTCTTCCTGGAGACCGCCAGCGACTTGATCTTGGTCATCTCCCCCTCGAGCGAATCCGGGAACCGCTCGTAGATCCGACGGCACACGATCATGCCCAGGATCGCGTCGCCCAAAAACTCCATGCGTTCGTTCGAGTCCTGGCGGGACTCGGACACCGACGCGTGACGGAACGCGAGCCGCAGAGTCTCCGGGTCGTCGAAGCTGTGTCCGAGCGCCGTCTCGATCTCGGCGCGGGCTGCATCATCCATACGATCACTCCAACGCGGCACGCGCAACAGCACGGGCAGAACGCCCGCGCAACGATGATGCCGCCCGCCGGCCCAGCGATCGCTCGTTCCGTGTCTGACCGTACAGACACCGGACGAGGGAGCGCGAACCGGCTACCAGAGTATCATCGCGTCCGTGCGAGCCCGGTTCCAGTCTTTTCTGAGGGAGAGAACCCGCCCCCCAGAGCATCTGGACGGCCCAACGGGCGAACCCGACGACCCAAACTGGACGCGGGGCCCAACCCGGCCTAGCGTTGCGGCCCGGATCGGCGGATCACGCCGCGGGAGCAGTCTCGAAGGAGTTCGGCGATGGCGATGCACTACCCACGACGCACCAGCAAGATCAAGCGCCGCCGTCAGTTCGGCTTCCGCGCCCGCATGAAGACCAAATCGGGCCGCAAGCTGCTCAACCGACGCCGCCGCATGGGGCGCACCCTCCAGACGGTCTGACTGATCGCTGGGACTAGAACAGCCCGAACCACCAAACCATCGATCCACAACCGATCCACAACAGCCCCGGTCACGGGGCTGTTTTTGCGAGCAGGGGCGAGGCCCGAGACACCGGCCAGCGCCGGATGCCAGCCGCGAGGCACAACGCCCCAGGCACCGGGTGCTACACAAGACGGTGTTCCTGCCAGGCCGCCCATCCACGCTCAGCACGCACCAAACGAGGCACGACGACCTGCCGAACGCGTCAGCGGTCGAGCCCGAGCGGAACCGGCTGCGGACGGACGGCGTGGGTCGGTGCCACCGTGATCCCCAGCGGGACACGCTTGCCCCCCCTGGGCGGGATGCCGTCCTGATCGATGTGACGCTGGATCGCCATGCAGCCCTCAAGGAGTTGCTCGGGGCGGGGCGGGCAGCCGGGAACGTACACATCCACGGGGATGAACTGATCGCAGCCCTGGACGGTCGCGTAGGTATCGAACACACCGCCGGTCGAGGCGCACGCCCCCATCGAGATCACCCATTTGGGCTCGGTCATCTGCTCGTAGATCCGCTGGAGCACCGGCAGCATCTTGGTGCTGATGCGCCCGGCCACGATCAGCAGATCGCTCTGGCGGGGGCTGAAGCTCATCCGCTCCATCCCGAAGCGGGCGATGTCGTACCGGCTCGACGCGGTCGCCATCAGTTCGATCCCGCAGCAGGCGGTCGCGAACGGGATCGGCCACATGCTCGACCGGCGGGCCCAGTTCACCACATGGCGGAGCTGCGTGGTCAGGATGTTGTCGGTCGGGATGGCGGCTTCAAGACCCATGATTCGGCACTCCTTCAGGACCAGCACAAGGATAGCAACCCTCTCGCCCCTGCCCTTCGCCGATCGGGCGGTTCCGATGCGGCTCGGGCTTGATCACGCGGCGGATTCGCCGCCGGACGCACCCTTGGTCGGCCAGTCGGCGTTGCGGATCACGCTCATCGCCCGCTCGTGCTCATCCAGGCGGAACACGCACAGCGCCGAGCCGTTCCCGCCGATCGCCGGGATCAGGTAGCAATACCGGACGTTGATTTTGTTGTCGGCCATCAAGAGCGCCAGGTCACGAACCACGCCCGGGCGGTTGTCGATCTCGACGCCCACCACCGGAGACTCGACGACCGGGCCGACCCCCGCTTCCACCAGCCGCTCGCACACCTGGCTCAGGGCCTCCTCGGGGCTGCCGATGATCCGCACGCAGCCGCGGTCCAGATGCTCGGCAGTGGACACCGAGTGGATTTCCACACCCGCCAGTTGGGCGGCTTCGAGCACCCCGGCCAACTCGCCCGGACGCTGCTGCAGATAGATCGAAAACTCGGTAAACGCGCGTGGTGTCATGGGAGCCTTGATGCTAGGCGGTTCACCGACACGAGATTCGATCCACTCGCAAATTTTCGTGCTTTGTTTGGTTCTCGAGCAACGCTGAACGTCACAGCGACGCCCGGGCCCGCGCGAGGATCGGGTTGTCGGGGCTCTGGCTGCCGTGCAGCGCGTGGACCGACGCCGCGAGTAGATACGGTCGCCACTGCGGGCTGACCTTCGATGCGTCCTCGAACGCGGCCATGGGGAACTTGATATCGTGCGGATCCTCGAACGCCTTGGACACCAAGTATCCCGACGCCGCCCGCTCGAACTCTCGGTCCGCGCCCGACGACTGGATGTTGGCAAACACCAGCCCGCACGCGCGGTCGCTTGCCAGCCGCTCGTCCGGGTGTTCTTCTCCACGGCTGTCGCCCTTGACCGGCAATGTTGCGAAGATCTGCTCGTAGGTCACCGGTTCCAGATCGGCACTCGCGTCGAGATCCTCGATCAGGTGCATGTCGCGGAGCCGCCCCGCGCGGAGCGTGGCGCCCACGAAGTAGTCCGCGGTCGCCCCCGCCGCCTGCAATAAGCAGAGCAACCTGGTGCGATCGTCCTGACGGAGATCGAAGCCGAAGCGGAGCGCGTTCGTGGAGGTGACCGCGTGCACCAGGTTCCCGCCGATCACGTTCCCGCCGGTCCGATGCCGGAAAAGCACCTCCGACGCCGCCAGGCTGATCGCGTCCCACGCCGCCCCGGCCTTGGCGCGACCAGATACCAGCGACGAGACGACCAGGTCGCACGCGTCGTCGGTTTGCCCAGCCCGGAGCAGCCCGAACAGTTCCAGGGTGAACGCCCGGTCAGCGCGTGTCGCCGCCCAGTCTCCCGGCAACCCTGCCAGCGCCGCCGCGACACGATCCATGTTCGGACCGAACGTGCCATCGCCCCTGAACCGACTGATCTCGATCGCCATGTATCGCAACGCAGGCTCGGCGTGCTCCCAACCGATCGCTTCCAGCGTCCGCCACGAACTCGCGACCCCGATCGGCAGATGCCCGAGCGTCTGCGACAGATTCCTCGGCGCCGCGTCCCAGAGCCGGTGCATCGCGTATCGCCCGCCCTTCGCCCGCGCCACCGCCACCACGGCACGCTCGGCCAGATCGGGGTCATGCCGGTCCATCGCGTCGCGCAACGCCGACTCGGCACGAGCCGATTCGGGCAGCGAACCATCGAGCGAACGCATCCTCCGATCCAGATCCTGCCCGCGCTTGACCCGATCCAGCGCCCAGAACGCGGGCAGCAGGCGTTGCTCGATCGGGACCCGGCTCGCCGTCCGGTGGGCACCGTAGATCTGAGCGATCTGGTGCAGATCCCCGGTTTGGGTCGCGGCCTGAAACAACGCCGTCAGAAACTGCTGGTAGGTCAAGCCCGACTCGAAACGACGGAGAAACACCGGAACGCACGCATCACGCGGCGTCGCGTGGATGAGCCTCACCAATGCGTCGATCTCCGTTCCGAATCGGATCGCGCCGGGCTGGAACTCGATCGAACCCGCCGCCGCGTGACTGATATCGGATAGGAATCCGAACTGGGTCGCCAGCGATCCCGCGAGAGATGCCCTGAGAAACGCCCGACGCCCCTGATCCATGGTGTGCCTCCTGTGCCGCCCACTCGGGCGAGCAGCCATCGATACCGCACAAACCGGCACGGGTTGCCCGACGCGGCGGGCGAACCAGACGCTCGCCCGAGTAATCCGTCACTGTTCGGGATCGTCGCCGATGCCACGCCGCGTGGGAGTTCCCCAACTGTGCTGGTAGAGCAACCGCTTGGTCGAATCGCTCGATCAGGCTGCCGGTCCCATCAAGACTCCGAGAACACCGCCGAACCGTTGGCGCTCGTCCGATCGCCCGTGTCGATCTTGGCACGCAGACGCAGCGGTCCACGTTCAGGAGTGTCCACGCGTTTGTGACGCCCGGTCACAAACGCCTTGTCATCCGGCATCGCTGCTTGTCGATCCGGGCGGCTGCATCGTGCGACCCCGCGCCGCGGCGCAGCGCGCCGACCACAACTCGCCCAGCAACCCCGACACGACACCCGCCGAGCGGC
>DIYM01000159.1:3197-3483 GCA_002429045.1 Phycisphaerales bacterium UBA6054 | reverse complement strand
CCCGCCGAGCGGCTCGCGTCGAGATCGCGCACCGCTTCGAGCACCTCATCGGCCCCGATCTGGTCGCCCGGCTTGGCGGGAAGCCACCCCTCATCGCCGTCGTTTCCCGTCACACGCCTGAGCAGACCGGCCCGCTCGAGCCGACGGACCAGCGCGTCCACCACCGACGCTTCGGTGCCGATCGCGTCGCCGATCGCACCCGCGTCGGGGGTCAGACCCTTCGCGTGGGATCCGACCACGCTGGCCATCACCGCGACCGCGACCGCCGGGTCGACCAGACGCGGGC
>DIYM01000159.1:0-3126 GCA_002429045.1 Phycisphaerales bacterium UBA6054 | reverse complement strand
CGCGGGCCGTCGCGCCGGTCCTCGTCCCCCGCTCGGACCAGCCGACTGAAGTGCTGCAACGTGTACGCCGACTGCAACCCGAGCAGCACGATCACCCATGTCACGTAGATCCAAAGCAGGAACAGCGGCAGCAGCGCCAGCGAACCGTAGAACTGCGCGTACCCGGTCGAGTACCGCAGGTACCCGGTAAATCCCAGCTTGCCCAGCTCCCAGCACACCGCGGCGATGAACGCGCCGGCGAGCACCGGGCGGAACTTCAGCCGGATGTTCGGGATCAGCCAATACGCGGCCAGCAGCAGCACGGTCGAGATCAGCACCGACACCCCGTAGCCCGCGAGGCTCGAGCGCAACGCACCGCCCTTCGAACCACGGACAACATCCGCCAGCGCATCCCCGGCCAAGAACGTGGCCGCCAGCAGCACGCCCCCCAGCGTCAGCATCGTCCAATACAGCACCAGACGTCTCGGCCACGATCGCCCGCCCGGCGCCCCGCAGATCTGGTTGAACGACTTCTCGACCTCGATGATCATCGACAACGCCGCGTACAGCAGCACGAAGCCCGTAACGAGCGCGATCCAGCCCGTCGGGAGGTCCTGCAACGCCTGGTTCACCCGCACCACCAGATCCGCGATGATCTCGTCGATCTCCGCCTGCGCGATGATCGGGTCGGGCTGGCCATCACCGGGCGGGATCCCCGCCGATCGCTCGATCTCGGCCAACGCCTCGGGCATCGACGTCGGCAGCCCGTCCTGACCGTCCTGACGATCAACCACCGGCTCGGCTTCGGACCCATCCGCGCCGTCGCTGTTCACCGAGATCTGCGAGATCCCCGCGAACTCCATCACGCGACGCACGCCCGATTCGACGCTCGCTTCCGACACGACCGATCCGAAGATCAGCAGACCGATCGCGAGCATCGGGATGATCGAAAAGATCGTCCGGTACGCCAGCGCCGCCGCCATCCGGGTGATGCCGGTCTTGTACAGCCCGCGGATCCCGCGGCGCACCACCGCCACGATCCGCTCGAACTGCTCCCGATGGCCCAGCTCATCCTCAGGCTTGGTCGGCTCGTTGGTCAGCGGTACATCCTTGCCACGCTTGGCTATCGCTTGGGTTTGCCACGCCGGGCGGGCTTGCTCTGATCGCGCCCGGGTCCCGCTTCCGACGGGCGCCCCGAACCGGGCGACGCCTCGGGGTTCCTGACACTCTCCGCCCCCGACTCCCCGCCGGGCCCGCGGACCCGCTCGGGCGCCTTGTCGTGGGTGGCGCGGTTGATCGCGTTCTTCATCGTCCGGCGACGGATCTTCGGCCCGGACGCTTCGCCCAACGCCGAAGCCTCTCCGATCCCCGGACGCGCGTCCGGCTTGGACGGGTATCGGCCCGACCGGGCCCCGCGTGAAGCCGCGCCCGATCCATCGCCCCTCTTCCCCCGCCCCGCCCCCGCCGAAGCGCTCCCCGGTGATGGTTTCGAGGGTTTGTTGCCGCCGCGCCCGTCGGACCCCGCCGCCCGTCGCAACGCCCACACCTCATCGCGGGTCAGCTCACGCCACGCCCCCCGCGCGACGCCCTTGAGCCGGATCGGCCCCATCCCGACCCGTTCGAGCTTGCGCACCGGGAATCCCACCGCGGCCATCATCCGACGGACCTGCCGGTTCCGCCCCTCACGCAGCGTCAACTCCAGCACCGTCCCCTCCCGGTCCTGATGGATCAGCCCGATCTCGACGCGGCTCGTCCGCTTCGCCCCCACCGTCGCACCGGCCTTCCGCTCCGCCAAATAGATCCCACGCTCGAGATCCGCGACCGCGTCGTCGTCCAACGCGCCCTTGACGAGCACCCGGTAGGTCTTGGGCACCCCGAACCGGGGGTGCGTCAGGCGGTTTGCCAGGTCTCCGTCGTTGGTCATCAGCACCAGCCCGACGGTGTCGTAGTCGAGCCGCCCGACCGGGAACAGGTGACTCACCGCCGGGTGGTCGACCAACTCGGCGACCGTCCGCCGGTCCGCCCCGGGCTCGTCCTTCAGCGTCGAGAGGGTCCGGGGCGGCTTGTTGAGCAGCAGGTAGGTCTTCCGCTCTGGCTTGGGCAGCGGCCGACCCTCGACGACGATCCGGTCCTCTTCAGGATCAACCCAGGCGGGCAGCGACGCGACCAGCACGCCGTTGACCTCGACCTCCCCCGCTTCGATCAGCGCCTCGCAGGCCCGCCTCGAACCGATCCCCGCGTCGGCGAGGACCCGCTGGAGGCGCTCTCCGCGGGTCGCGTCGGTGAACTCGGTTGGTCGGGAGCGATCGGGCATGCCCGAGTCTACGCGTGCGGGCGCCCTTTCCCTCCGGTGGCCCTCCCCGGCCCGGGAACCGGGCTTATCGGGCCGTAATCCTGGAGACCGGCACGCGGATCGGCCGACGTTGAGGCGGGCGCAGGGTGCGCCCGGAGCCCATCGATGCCCGACGCCCGAACGACCAACCGACATCCCTCCGGACGCGACACCCTGCGCCTGGCGAACCCCGAGACGATGGTCGAGCCCCGTCCGAACGACGCGATGCCCTCGGCCGAGGAGATGTTCCTCTCGCCCCGCGTGCTCGATGCGGGCGCCTTCGCCCGCTACGCGGACACGCTCAAGTCCCTGATCAACGACGCCCGCCAGGGCGCCCGGGACCTGCAGGACTTCGCCGCCGACGCGGACGAGATGACGGTCAAGTGCGACAAGACCGCGGAGCTGATCAAATCGCGCGTCGAGGCGGGCGCGCGGGTCGTCAAGCTGATCGACGAGCGCGCGGACCGTGCCGAGCACCTCATGCGGGTCGCGCGTGAGAGCCTGCCCGATGCCGAGAAGCTCGAATCGCAAGCCAGGCAGGCCACCGAGGAGGCGCTGTCGGGCGCTCAGGCGCGCGCCGACGCGGTCGCGCGGGGGGTTGAGACCAAGGCCGACGTCGCCGTGAACGACGCGGCCCGGAGACTCGAGCAATCGGCCGCCCGGATCGAATCACGGCTCCAGGCGGTGGCCGAACACGCCTCCGAGCAGGCCGACCGGCTCGAGAAAGCGAGCGCCGCGATCGACGAACGGCTGGCGGAGATCGAGGCAAGGCTCGCGTCGGTGACCGAGCGGACCGAGCACCAGGCGCGGCGCAC
>DIYM01000026.1:11590-29921 GCA_002429045.1 Phycisphaerales bacterium UBA6054 | reverse complement strand
CTCGTCGGTCTTCGCCGCCGAGTGGGCGATCGGGCTCGAGCCCTGACCCGCTTCCGACGAGAACAGGGCACGCTTGACGCCCCACATCGCGGCGTACCCGAACGTCCCCCCGAGGAACGCGCCCATCGGGTCCGGCGCGGCGCCGCCCAGCTGCGGGGGCAGCCCGCTCTTGACGATCAGCCCGAGCATCGCCGGGATCTCGGCGATGTTGACGGACAGCACGATGAGCGCCGCGAGCACATAGATGATGCACATCGCCGGGACGATGCGTCCGGCGACGTTCCCGATCCGCTTGATGCCCCCGATGATCACCGCGCCGACCACGACGGTCAGGATGATGCCGGTGACCGCCTGCGGGATCTGGAAGTAGGTGTGCGTGATGTCGGCGACGTTCCAGGCCTGGAACATGTTGCCGCCGGTGATCGCGGAGATGATCAGCGTGACGACAAAGATCCCCCCGACCGCGGTCCCGATGGGGGCCAGACCCCACCTCGCGAAGCCTTTCTTGGCGACGAACATCGGCCCGCCGTGGGGGTTCTCGGGGTCGTCGGTGTTACGGAAGAGCATCGACTGGGTCACCTCGGTCATCTTGAGCGACATGCCGAGGATGCCGATGATCCACATCCAGAACACGGCCCCGGGCCCGCCCAGCGCGACCGCGACCGCGACCCCGCCGATGTTGCCCAGACCGACCGTCGCGGACAGCGCGGCCGAGAGGGCCTGGAAGTGGTTGATCGCGCCGGGGTCGTTCTTGTCGTCGTACTTGCCGCGGATCACCTGCACGCCGTGCGTCAGCGCTCTGAACTGACCGAACCCGGACCAGACCGTGAACAGGACGCCCGTGAAGAGCAGCGCGTACACGGTGTAGTCGGAGAACAGGACGCCGTTGAGATTTCCGATGAAATCGTTGATGCCTTGCATGGAGAGGCTACTCCGGGGGGAGGTCAGAACCGCTCGCCCGGCGAGGATCGGCGGGCGTGAAGCGGAGATCATCGCGGATCGCGGCGTGGTTTGCAACCCGCCAGCACCGGCCCGCGATAGGCTAGGGCGGATGTGGCCGCTTTCGGAAATCGCGGGGGGGATCACCGACGGGCTCCGATCCGCCGACGCCGCCCTGTCCGAGGAGCACGCGGTGGTCGGGCTCGACGCCAGGCGGGAGATCGATCTGCACCCCGACATCGCCGGTGCGATCGGGCGTCTGGGCTTCGGGGTCGAGCGAGAGGTGCTCTACCCGGGCGAGCACACCCGGGCGGTCCGCAAGTCGGACCGCGCCCGATGCGACCTCGTCCTGCTGCCCCAGACGGGCCAACGCCTCGAGGACCCCGCCGAAGAGCAGGCGATCCTCGCCGCGTCCGAAGACACGCTCTTCGCGCCCGTCGCCCACGAGATCGCCACGGGGCGATCGGACGGCACCGTCGCGGCCGGTGACGCGTTCTGGCTGGAAATCAAGTCCGTCGCACAGCACGCCTATGTCGACGGGGTGCCCGGGCCCAATCGCGCGTACGCCGATCAGATCGTGCGCGGCGTGATGGGCGACACGATCAAGCTGGCCAGCGACGCGGCGGTGTGGCACGCCGCTTCGCTGCTCCTGCTGTTCGCCGAGACCGAGCAGATCGCGACGCACGATCTCGCAGCCGCCGGGCACACGCTGCTGTCGCGGGATGTGCCCATCGGCACGCCGGAGATCACCGGTGCCGCGATCGAAGACCGGGCGGGCAACGCGTGGTGCGGCGTGGGCCTGTTCCCGATCCGGGTGAACGGCTGAGAGCCATCAGGCGACGCCCGCGGTCTCCGCGATGATCGCCGCGGCCTCTTCCGCCGCATTGTGACCGGCGAAGCTCTCCGCGATCTCGCCGAGGTCCCGACGCATCCGATCCGCGGTCGCCGGGTCTTCGAGGATCTCCACGACCCGATCCGCGATGGGCTCGGCGCCGGTGAAATGCGGCACCAGCTCGGGAACGATCTCTCGGCCCGCGACCAGGTTGGGGAGCGTGAAGAACGGCGTGCGGATGATCCAGCGGGCGACGAGCGACCACATGAGCCGGGACGACTTGTAGACGATGACCATCGGCTTGTGCTGCCGCGCGATCTGGAGCGTCACGGTGCCCGAGACGACCATCGCCAGGTCGCACCATCGGACAACCGCGTCCGTCGACCCGAACCGCAGATCCAGCGTGTCGGGCCAGTCCTGCTTGGCGTCACGGGCGAGTTGCTTGAGCACCGGCCCGACCTCCGGGCGGGTCGCCGCGACCACGCCGCGCATGCCGGGGTGCTCGCGGGCCAGCCTGTTGTACGCCGTCAGCATCAGCCCGAAGTTGGCCCGCATCTCCGAGGGCCGGGAGCCAGGCATGAGCGCCAGCTTGGGCGACGCGTCCGGCCAGCCCTCGATCTGCCTGTCCAGCTCGCCGTCCGGCGGGATGTGATCGAACAGAGGGTGCCCGACGAACGTGGCCCTCACGCCGCGCTGGCGGAACCAGTCTTGCTCGAACGGCAGCACGCACATCACATGGTCGGTGAGACGGCGGAGCTTCTTGATCCGCCAGGGCCCCCACGCCCACAGCTGCGGCGCGACCAAATGGATGACCTTCGCCCCCGCCCGCTTGGTGATCGCGCAGACCGGGAAGTTGGCCGCGGGCGAATCCACGGGGACATGCACCGCGACCGGGTTGTTCTCGACCCACGCCTCGATCCGGGCGTTGATGCGTTTGTGCTCGCGGATCTTCGCGAGCCCGGGCACGCCCATCACCGCGTCATCCCCGGTCCGGGCGATCAGTTCGGCCCCGGCCGCCTGCATCTTGGGTCCTCCCCATGCGCGGATATCCGCGTCGGGGCGGACACGCTTGAGGGCCCTGATCACCGCCGCAGCGTGATCGTCGCCCGAGGGCTCGAACGCCGTGAACAGGATGGTCTTGGTCGGCTGCGCCACGGGAGGCAAGGGTAGGTCCGCCGGGATGCCCGCCCCGGGCCGCGCGGTCAGAATCCGGCCGCATCCAGCCAGGCGCTGGGGGTTCGCCCCAGCGCGTCGGCGATCGCGAGCAGCGACTCCAGGCTCGGCAGATGCGTGCCCCGCTCGATCGAAGACAGCTGAGAGACCGAGACCGCTGATGCGGTGGACAGCTCACGCAACGTCCAGCCCCGCTCGGTCCGCGCCAGGCGGATCTGACGCCCCAGCTCGGCCCGCAGACGGTCCTGAGGCCGCTGCCCCAACGCGAACGCCTCGGCCGCCTGAGCAAGCACGCGCTGGAGATGGTCCTTAGAGAACGGCTTGGTGATGTAATCGAACACGTCCTGCTTGAACGTCTGACGCATCGAGTCCATCGACGGGAACCCGGTGACCACGATCACGCACAGCTTGGGCCACTTCTCGCGGATCATGCCCAACGCGTCCTCACCCGAGTACGCCCCCATGTTCATGTCCAGCAGCACGACGTCCGGCAGCCGCTTCTCGCAGGCCCGGAGAAACGCCTCTGGCGTCTGGACCGCCCGGACAGCATGCCCGTCCGGCGCGAGCGATGCCGCGATGAACTCGCCGAAATCGGCGTCATCGTCGAAGGAAACAATGTCCAACGCGGGCGGTTCTGGGGACTCGCTCTGGGTCCGGGGTGCGTTCTCGCGTTCGGTGTCGGGCATCTCGTGCGTCCATCATGGAGTTCGTTGGCGTCCCATCAACGGGACCGCATGTTACTCGATCGTGCCGAACAAGCCGGCGGGGTCGGCTGGCATGAGGATCTCGAAGATCGCCCCGGTACCCTCCGGGTCCTCGGCCAGGTCCGCAGGCGTGGCGTTGCGGGCGACGAGGATGCCCCCGTGCTCTCGCACGATCCCCTCCGAGACCGCGAGCCCGAGCCCAGTGCCCTGCGCGTCCAGGCGGGTCGAGTTGAACGGCTCGAACAGCCGCTCGAAGACCTCGGGAGCGATCCCGGGCCCCGAATCGATCACCGATATCGCGACCCAATCTTCAGACTCACGGACGGTCATCCGTGCGGTGACGGCGACCCGCGCCACATCGGCCCTCGCCTCACGCATCACCACCACCCCGTTGCGGACGAGATTGACGAACACCTGCACCATCCGGTCGGGGTCGCAGCGGAGCATCAGGCCCGGCGGCACCCTGTTGACGAACGAGACCGCCGACCCCGGCACCACAATCCCCCGGTCAAGCCGGATCAGTGACCACGCGTCATCAACAACCGAGCGGAGCTCCGCCTCCTCGAGCACCGGCGGGCGCACCCGGGCAAAGTCGAGCAAACCCTCGGAGAGCTTCTCCAGACGCCCCACCACACGGGTCAGCAGCGTCCGCTCGGCCTCGCTCAGCGGCTCGCCCGCGCCGACCCTGTCCGTCAGCCCCTTGACGACCGCCAAGGGCGTGTTGAGTTCGTGGGCGATGCCCGCCGACATCATCCCGAGCGACGCGAGCCGGTCGGCGCCCTCCAGGTTCCGGCGCGCCGCCTCGAGCAGGTGGTTCTTTTTCCGGAGATCGGCCGCGCCGTCCTCGATGCGGGCCAACGCAGACGCCAGCTGCCGCTCGTTGGAGCGCAGCTTGGCGATCGAATCATTCCTGGAGCGCATGATCTCGCCCAGCTCGTCCGCGGGGATCAGCCCGGCGGAGATCAGCTCGGCCTTCTCGTCCCCGCGGCGAACGGCCTCGTCGGCGCTGAGCACCGCTCGGATCGGGCCGTACACGTGGCGGGGCAGCACGACGGCCTCGAGCATCGCGACCACGAACGCGTAGCCCGCGAGCAGCGAGACGATCAGCAGGACATACACCAGATTCACCGCAGAACGCACCGCCTCGTTCCGGCTGCGGACGACGACGAACGCGTCGCCGAACCGATCGGCGACACCACCCCCTTCCTCCGTGCTCGGCAGCGGCAAGACGCCACGCGTCCCGATCGACGCCGCCTGAGCCGTCGACAGACCGAGCACCCCCGGCGCCCCGACCTCGACCGCGATCCGCCCGCCGCCCTCGGCGCGGACATCCACGTCCCGGAGATCCGCGCCCTTCGCACGCAGCAAGACCAGCGCGGTTTCCGCCTGAGCCTGCTCGCCCTGCACCACCACCTTCGTCAACGCCGGCCGCAACGCCAGCAGTAGCATCACCGCCAGGGACAGCGAGAACGATGTGTGCAGCACCATCAGCTTCTTGCGGATGCGCAGCCCCGCCAGGATGCCCGACGGTCGGTCGGCGATGGTTGGTGCGTCTGGGTCGTTGGGCATGGTTCGAGGTCACACAAGCAGACGGCGTACCGTAGGTGATGGACCAGCCCAACGGCTCAGCCCGATCCATGACCGCAGCCCCAGCCCTGAGAGCGGGCGACCGCCCGACCGACCCGCGCGATGCCGCCCTCCGGGTGCTCTCCGAGCACGCCGAGGCGATGCCCGACCTGCACCCCATCGATCCTGACACCCGGGGCATGGACCCGCGCGACGCGGCCCTCGCCCACATGCTCCTGGACGCCTCACTGCGCCGCTGGATCACGCTCGGGTATCTCGTCAGCGCCGCCGGGCAACGCGACATCGAAACGCTCGAGCCGCGCATGCGTGCCGCCCTGATCTGCGGGGCGGCCCAGCTGTACTTCCTCGACCGCGTGCCGGACCACGCGGCCATCTCCGAGACCGTCGCATGGGCCAAGCGGCACATCCGCTTCAAAGCGGGCGGGATGGTCAACGCGATCCTCCGCCGCGTCGCCGAGACCCGCGCCGAACGCCTCCCCTACTGGGACGACCGCCCCGACGCCGTCCCGCTGTCCGCAGGCGGTGCCATCCGCCTCCAACGGATCCGCCTGCCGGACGACCCTTACGAGATGCTCGGCGTCGCCTGCTCGCTCCCGCTGGAACTCATCGAGTCGTGGTCACGCCTCGACGCCGACCTCGGCGTCCTCGCGATGCACACCCTGGTTCACCCACCCACAGTCTGCCGGTGCGACGACCGGAGCCGGATCGAATCCGACGACCGGTTCACACGTCACGACAGCCAGACGCATGCCGTCTATGTTGGCGGGCGTGCCGAACTCGCAAACACCCTCCGCGAGTATCCATCGCTCGCGGTCCAGGACCCCGCCGCCTCGCACGTGGTCGACGGGCTCGAAGACGAAGGCGAGGAGACCGTCGTCGACCTCTGCGCCGGGCGGGGCACCAAGACCCGGCAACTGCTCGCCAAGTTCCCCGACGCCACGGTCGTCGCGTGCGAGATCGACGAGGATCGGCTGCGCTCGCTGCGGTCGGTCTTCGCCGGTCAGCCGCGCGTCGAGGTCGCGCACGCCGACGAGCTCGCCGCCAGAGGGCGGGGCTGGGCGGACCTCGCGCTGGCGGACGTGCCGTGCTCGAACTCGGGCGTGCTGCCCCGGCGCACCGAAGCACGCTACAGGGTGCGGTCCGACGCGATGGCCCGACTGATCTCCACCCAGCGGGCGATCCTCTCCAACGCCGCCGGGATGGTCGGGCACGGCGGACGCGTGGTCTACTCCACCTGCAGCCTCGAACCCGAGGAGAACCGGCGCCAGGCCGATTGGGCCGCACGCTCGCTCTCGCTCACGCTCGAGCGCGACCGCCCGGTGCTCCCGGAGGGGCTGCCCGGGGGCAACCCCGCCGCCTACCGGGACGCGTCCTACGCCGCCGAGATGCGGGTCCTCGACGCCCGGACCGCGGATGGCGACCGGGGGTAGGATTGGCCGCGTGGGAATCGTCGGGTCCGCCGACACCCCAGTCTCCCAACAGGGCCCGCCCGGCCCGTGTGTGACCAGGACGGTGCAATGCAGCTGAGCGAGATCCTGACCGTTGAATGCGTCCGTTCCCCGCTGGAGAACGATGGCAAGCACGAGGTGATCTGCGAGCTCGTCGACCTCCTGGTCGACGCCGGCAGGGTGAGCGACGGCGAGGCGCTCAAGGACGCCGTCTGGACCCGAGAGCAGACCCGCACCACCGGCATCGGGCACGGGCTCGCGATCCCCCACGGCAAGTGCGAGGGCATCTCCGAGCTGACCATGGCGATCGGCAAGCCCGCGCTCCCCCTCGACTTCGAGGCGATCGACAACCAGCCCGTCCGCCTGGTCGTCCTGCTCGCCTCGCCGCCCAACAAAACGAGCGACCACATCCAGGCGCTCGCCCAGGTCAGCCGCATGATGACCGACGAAGACTTCCGCCAGAACATCTACGACGCGGAAGACGCGGCCGCGATCTACGAGCTGGTCATCGCCCAAGCCAACGGGCGATAATCCGACCGGGGAGACGGATGGCCAAACGCGACCACAGCAAAGCAGCCGGCGCCGTGCTCAGCGAAGCGATCGATCTGCCCGCCTCGATCGCCAAAGCCATCCTCACCGACACGTACAAAGGACTCCCGCAGCTCTGCGGCCAGGTCGCCGCGAACGGCTGGCCCGCCGCGGCGGCCCTCACCGCCGCCGGAGCCCCCGTCGCGGCCGCCCTGATCTGCCTCGGCGGCGTCGGCTACGTCCGCTGGCGCCAAGCCGTCGTCGAAGGCAACGAAGTCCAGGCCCGCGAAGCCGAACTCAGAGCCCACTTCGCCAAGGTGCAGGACGCCCTGGCCGAACTCCATAAAGACCAAGCCGCCGGCCTGGCGATGCTCGAAGACATCCACACCCGCCGCCGCTTCGTCTGGGCCAAGCTCGACGCCAACGACAAGCAGATCATCGCCGACAAAGTCACCGACGCCCTCCGATCGATCGGCTTCGACGGCGAGGTCACGCTCGGCGAGATCGGCGCGACCCTCGAAGAAATCAAAGCGGCGCAGGAAGAGCAAGCCACCAAAGACGACCTGGCCGCGATGGAACAGCGGCTCCTCGACAAGATCGAGGAGAACAAGAAGTCTCAGACCGACCCGACCCAACAGGAATGGCCGCCGGAGCTGATCGAGCAGGCCAAGCTCCTGCGCGAACGCGGCGACAAAGAGCAACAAGCCGTCGCCGAGATCGCCCTGCGAAATCACGAGGCCGCGGACGCGATCATCCAGGAACTCAAGAGAGATCCTATTGCTGAGGCGTTCCGGATCCTGACGCTCGAAGGCGACAACTGGTACCAGGCCAACGAGCCGGACAAAGCCGTCGAGCCGTACGAACAGGCGCTAGCCCTGCGGCCAATCGACATCGGCGCCCGGAACAGCGTGACGGTCGCCCACGTGTCGGCACGCCAGAGTGATGTCGGTGCCCACCGGCATCGCGCGATCGACATCGCGACCGGCACACTCGCCCTACTCAACCGGGATTCCACCGACTGGGCCATGACCCAAGGCAATTGTGGAACCGCGTGGGCCCAGATGCCCACCGGTGACCGGTCCGACAACCTTCGCAATGCCATCGACGCCTACACCAACGCCCTCACTATCTACACAAGGGACGCCCATCCCACCAACTGGGCCACGACCCGCCACAACCTCAGCGTTACATACGCGTATCTCGCCGCTCTGCCGGGCGAGGACCGTTGCCAGCTGCTCCGCCGGTCCATCGCGTGCAGCAAGGCGGCGTTGACCGTCACAACGGAAGCCGCATTCCCGCACCTGCACAAAGAAACAACCCACAACCTCGCCATTGAACGCAAGCTCTACGAAGCCGCCGGGTGCGCGGAGCAGGTCCCGTTCGATGACATCCCGCCTGCTGAGTGACCGCACAGGTGAGTCGGATCAGTTCCTCGAACCCGGCTCGCCCGCGTCCGCCATCGCACCGGCCAGCGCCTCCAGCCGGGCCAGCGTCCGCTCGGAGCGCGCCCTAAACAGCGCGTGCGGGAACACCACCAGCAGCGCGATCGTCAGCCCGAACGCGGTCGTGTACAGCGCCTCGGCGATGCCACCCGCCACCGCCGTCGGGTCCGAGACCGTCGTCGCCTCGCCCAGCAGATCGAAGCTCTCGATGATCCCGGTGACCGTGCCGAGGATCCCCAGCAGCGGGGCCGCCGCGATGATCACCCCCAGCGTCGCGCCGAACCGCTCGATCGGCGGGCGGAGCGACTCCACCGCCGCCACCGCGACCCCCTCGCTGGGAAATCCCTCCGAAGACCCGAGCATCCGCACCAAACGCGCCAGGGCCCCCCTGTCGTCCCGCGCCCGCGCGATCGCGCCCGAACGGTTCCCCGCCTGCAGGTCCGCGAGATACAGCCCGAACCGACGCGCGTTGCCCGCGTTCATCAGCCAGAACATCGCACGCTCGACCACCAGCGTCCCGCCCAGCAGCGACAACGCCAGCAGCGGGTACATCACCCATCCGCCGGCGCGGAATATCTCGGCGATCGACGCGAGCATGGGCGGATCATACCGGCCCGCGCGTACCATCGCTCCGATGCCGCCCCCGACCCCGAATCGATACGCGAGCCCATCCCACGCGGGCGTCGTCGGTGCGATCGACGACGCGCTCCGCTCATACGCGGGCGCCTGCGGGCTCCGCGGAACGCTGCTCGACGCGGTGGGCTACGCGCTCCTCGGCGGAGGCAAGCGGCTCCGCCCCGTGCTCGCATGGCGCTGCGCCGAAGCGGTCGGCGGCCGGGGGGCTGCGTCCCTGCCCGCCGGGGTCGCGGTCGAGCTCATCCACGCGTTCAGCCTGGTGCATGACGACCTGCCGTGCCTCGACAACGACGACCTCCGCCGCGGCAGGCCCACGCTCCACAGACACTCGGGCGAGCCGATGGCCCTCCTCGCCGGCGACGCGATGCTCACGCTCGCCTTCGACGCCTGCGACCGGCTGTGCCACACCGAGCCCGCCGAGCTGCGCCTCGCGCTCGTCCGCGAACTCGTGACCGGCACCCGTGACATGATCGTCGGTCAGGTCTACGACTCGCTGGGCGGCCTGCCCGCCGGGCTTTCCGAACTCGAACGCACCGAGCTGATCCACCGCAACAAGACCGGGGCCCTCATCCGCGCCGCCTGCCGAGCCGGCGCGATGCTCGGCGCCGGCTCACCGGACGACGCCGACCGCCTCTCCGCCATGACGGGGTTTGCCGAACGCCTCGGGCTGATCTTCCAGATCGTCGACGACCTCCTGGATGTCGAAGGCTCGCCCGAGTCGGTCGGCAAGGCCACCGGCAAGGACGCCGACGCCGGCAAGGTGACGTACCCCGCCCTGCTCGGCGTTGACGGATCCCGCGCCGAGATCTCCCGCCTGCAGGCGGAATCCGAAGCCCTGATCGCCCCCCTCGGCCCGCCCGCCGAGCCGCTCATCGCCCTCAGCCGTCAGATGGCTTCAAGGGACCGATAGGCACCGTCTCTCCGGCCAACTGTCGGTGCCGCGACACCGACCCCGAACATCCCCGACGCGTTCTCCATACACACACGAAGACCCCCTTCCGACGCTAGAATGGCATCGGTCGAACCCCGCTCTCCGAACACGAGACCAACATGGCACTGCTCGAACAACTCACCGGCCCGGACGACGTCCGTGACTACACCCTCGAGCAGCTCGAAGAGCTGGCCGCCGAAATCCGGGGCGCGATCATCGACCAGGTCTCCCAGACCGGGGGGCATCTGGCCCCCAATCTGGGCGTCGTCGAACTCACGATCGCGATGCACCGCGTGTTCGACTTCGGATTCGACCGCCTGCTCTTCGACGTCGGACACCAGTGCTACCCGCACAAGCTGCTCACCGGGCGCCTCCCGCTGCTCTCCAAGCTCCGCACCCGCCAGGGCATGTCCGGCTTCCCCGAGCCCAGCGAGTCCCCGTACGACCTGTTCTCGGTCGGGCACGCCGGCACCGGCATCTCCACCGCCGTGGGAATGGCCCGGGGCGACTCGCTCAACGCCGAGGGCTACGACCCCAAGACCAACCCGGGCGGCCGCCGTGTCGTCTCGATCATCGGCGACGCCTCGATCGTCAACGGCGTCGCCATGGAAGGCCTCAACGGAGCGGGCGTCCTCAACCGCCAGTTCCTCGTCGTCCTCAACGACAACGGCATGTCGATCAGCAAGCCCCAGGGCGCCATGGCCCAGTACTTCGACCGCGTCCGCGTCAGCCACACCTACGGGGACTTCAAGAAGGGCGCCAAGGAACTCCTCAAGCACGTCCCCGGCGGCGGCATGCTCCGCGAGGCGTACCACCGCATGGGCGAGATGACCAAAGCCGCCATCGCCGAAGACTCCTGGTTCGAGAAGTTCGGGCTGCTCACCGTCGGCCCCATCGACGGGCACGACCTGCCAACGCTCATCGAGTTCCTCACCGAGGCACGAGACATGGACCGCCCGATGGTGCTCCATGTCAAAACCATCAAGGGCAAGGGCCTCGACATCGCCGAGCAGGACGCGACCAGGTTCCACTCGCCCAAAGCCTTCAAGGTCCAACGCACCGAACAGCTCGGCTGCCGCGTTGAGATGAAGTCCGGCGGACGCTCGTTCACCAGCGCGTTCGGCGACGCGATCACCGAAGTCATGGACCGCGACGCCAAGGTCGTCGTCGCGACCGCCGCCATGGCCGACGGCACAGGCGTCGCCAGGGCGATCGACAAGCACCCCGCCCGCTCGTTCGATACCGGCATCTGCGAGAGCCACGCGATGGACATGATGGCCGGCATGGCCAAGACCGGGCTCAAGCCCTTCTTCGCCGTGTACTCCACCTTCCTCCAGCGGGCCTTCGACCAGGCGTTCCAGGAGGTCGCACTCCAGGGTCTGCCCGTCCGCCTCTGCCTCGACCGCGCCGGGCTCGTCGGCGGAGACGGCGCCGTCCACCACGGGTTCTGCGACGTATCGATCCTCCGCACCCTGCCCAACGCCGTCCTGATGGCCGCCATCGACGAGCCCAGCCTCCGCGCATCGCTCGAGTTCATGCGCACCTGGGACGACGGGCTCTCGTCCGTCCGCTACCCGCGCGACGATGTGTCCGAACGCGTCACCGATCCGTGCCCGCCGTTCGAGCCCGGCAAGGCACGCCTGCTCACCGAAGAGCACGCCGACCTCGACGCCAACGCACCGGACGTCGCCGTGCTCGCGTTCGGCACGCCCGCCATCGACGCGCTGTCCGCCCGCGACACGCTGGCGGGCGACTACAACGTCGCTGTCTACGACGCACGCTTCGCCAAGCCCATCGACACCGCGCTCATCAGGTCACTGCTCAACCGCAACGTTCCCGTCCTCACCCTGGAAGACCACACGACGATCGGTGGATTCGGCACCGCGGTCATCGAAGCCGCCCAGGAACTCGGCCTGGACACATCCCGAGTGGTCCGGCACGGGCTGCCCGACCGATGGGTCGCCCAGGACTCTCGCGCCCTCCAACTCGCCGAGGTCGGCCTCGACACCGGCGGCATCGCACGCATGATCCGCTACGCCGCGGACCCCGAACGCAACCAACCATTCGTCGCGACCGAGACCGAGACTCCGACCGAGCCCGCGACCCGCGGCAGAGCCGTCCCCTCGTCCTGAGCGCTGCTCAGCCCACGATCCCACCCCCATCGCGATCGGACCCGCGCCGTGACCCGCTCCACGCTGCTGATCACCAACCACGCCAAGCCGCAGGCCACCGGAGCGGCGTCCGAAGTCCGCGCGCTCATCGAACAGCACGCCGAACTGATCGCCGAGGTCCGTTCAGACCAGCTGCCCGACGCGATCGACGACCGCTGCACGCCCGACAACGTCGATCTGATCGTCGTGCTCGGGGGCGACGGCACCATCCTCTCCGCCGCCCGCGCCTGCCTCCACCTGGGAGCCCCCCTCCTGGGCATCAACGCGGGCAAGATCGGCTTCATGGCGGGCTACGAGCTCGGCCCCTTCCGCGAACAGGCCCGCGAGATCCTCACCGGCGGCGAACTGCGAACCCACACCCACCGCACCATCGAGTGCACCGTCGTCGACGCGCGGGGAAACACCAAGTCCCGCGGCATCGCGCTCAACGAATGCGTCGTCACCGCCGGGCCGCCCTACCGGATGATCACCCTCGACCTCCGCATCGACGCCGGCACGGGGCCCACCGTCTCCGGCGACGGTCTGATCGTCTCCACGCCCACCGGTTCGACCGCGTACAACCTCTCCGCCGGCGGGCCCATCGTCGCCCCGGGCGTCGACGCACTGGCGATCACACCCATCGCCGCCCACTCCCTCAGCTTCCGCCCGATCGTGCTCAGCGCGGACGTCCCCATCGAGATCACCGTCCGCTCCATCAACGCCCAAGAGTGCTCGGGCACCACGATGCTCCTCGACGGCCAGGTCCAACACCTCCTCGAAGAGGGCGACACCGTCCGCATCCGCGGGGGCTCGCGACACGCGCGGTTCGTCGCGGACCCGGGCGTTACCTACTGGCGCACCCTGCTCGCCAAGATGCACTGGGCCACCCCGCCCAGCGGCAGGCTCGGGCAATCCCCCGAGCGCTAGGCGAGACCGATCACCCCGCGTTCGACGCCGCCGATTCCCCCGGGTCCTCCCCCTCGTCCGGGCCCAACGGACTCATGAGCAACTCGTCCGGATCGACCAGCGCGATCACCGTGTCACCCGGAACCGGCGCGATCGCCTTGCCGGCCGTCGCGAACGAGACCGCGCCCCCGGGGGACACGCTCGCGATCGGGATCATGGTCGGGCCGTACAAAGATCGGAAATCCCGGTAGGTGAACTCGCCCGAGATCGTCGTCGCCTTGAACACCCAACCGGCCACGACACGCGTCTCGATCATCTGGTGATGCGCCTCGGCGTCGAACAGCACGCGGAACCGGCGGTCCTCGGACTCCGTCGGCTTCGAGGCTTTGGGCGCCAACCGGTACAGCCCAGCCGTATCGAAGAACCCCTTGAAACGCTGCAGCACCAGCGTGTTGACCTCATCGTTGGGCGTCACCGCGAACACACGCCCCACGCCCCGCATGTCCAGCTCGCTGAGATCGCCGAGCGTCAGCACGTTCCCGTGCTCGGCCGCGAGCCCGCCCATCCGCGCCGACGACACGTTCGAACGGTTCGTGTCCATCATCACAACACGGACACCCCGGTCGTCGAGCAGCTTGCCCAGCAGCCTCGCCCAACGCGGCGCACCCACGAACAGCACGCCCTGCGGGTTCTGGTCGGAGACACCCAGCCAGCGCGCCGCGACCGGCGCGGTCAGCCCGTAGAACGCCACCGTCCCGATGATGACGGCGAACGTCAGGGGGATCAGCTTCTCGCCGCCCTCCACGCCCGCGTTGGTCAGCCCGATCGCGAACACCGATGACGCCGCCGCCGCCACGATGCCCCGGGGCGCCATCCAGGACAAGAACAGCCGCTCCCGCCACGACATCCCGGTGCCCGCGGTCGCCAAGAACACGGACGCCGGGCGTGCGATCACGATCAGCACGGCCAAGAACCCGAACACCGCCAGCGGGCTCAGGGCCTGAAGGTCCTCCAGCCGCAACCGCGCCGCCAGCACGATGAACAACAACGCGATCAGCAGCATCCTCAGATTCTCTTTGAACTCGAGGATGTGGTGCACATCGACCTTCTTCTGGTTCGCGAGCACGATCCCCATGACCGTAGTCGCCAGCAGACCGGACTCGGGCTGCACCTGGTTCGACGCGGTGAACGTCGCCACGACAAGCATCAACGACACCGGGTTCTGGAGCGAGTCGGGGACGAGGAAGCGGGTCATCAGCTCACGCAGCACGATCGCCGCGACCACCCCGAAGAGCGTCCCGAACACGATCGTCAGCCCGATCACCTTCGCCACCGCCCCGAAGCCCGACATGTCCGCGGGCAGCGAGATCACGTCGAACACCAGCACCGCGACCGCGACCCCGATCGGGTCGATCACGATCCCCTCCCACTTCAGGATCAACCCCGTCGACCCCGACGGGCGGATGTGCGACAGCAGAGGCCCGATCACCGTCGGGCCCGTCACGATCAGGATCGCGCCCAACTGCACCGCCACCGGCCAGCTCAGCCCCAGCACCCACCGAGCGCTCAACCCGGCCACCACCCAGGTCACCACGGCACCGATCGTCACCAGCAGCGTCACCGGCCGCCACGTCTTCCGCAACTCGCGGAAGTTCAGCGTCAGACCACCCTCGTACAGGATCAGCCCGACCGACACCCCAACCAACGCGAGCAGCAAATCCGCGCCGAAAATCGAATCCGGATCGATCGCCAGCAGATGCCCCTCTCCGAGCACCGACCGCATCACAGGGCCCGCGATGATCCCGAACAGCAGCAGCAGCAGGATCGACGGAACACGCAGACGCCACGCCAACCACTGCGCGCCCACGCCCAGCAAAACGAGCAGACCGATCGCGATCGGCACCGTCCCGCCGCCTCCCGCGGCCAGTGTGAGCAACGCAGCGTCCATGCCGCCGATCATACCGGCCGCCCACCACCAACGCCCGATCCCGGGCCGCCCAAACGCCTGGCACGAACCGCGTCAGCGACGCCGACGGGCAGCGCCCAGCCCGAGCGCCATCAGCACCATCCCGACCCCCGGCGCCGGCACGACCCGCGCGAACACACCCGAGCCGTCCTGGATCACCTCGAACGAGAGCCCATCGCCCAGGTCGAGCCCGATGACGGTCGTGAACTCCCCGGCCATCTCGTTGGTCTGCACGAGCACAAACTCGTCACCCAGCCCGATCGCCGCCGCGGGATCCACGACCAGCGAGAGCGTCGCGCCCTCGGCGACCTCGACCGAGCCGGACAACAGCTGCCCGTACATCGACTCCTCGGTCCCGTTGATGCCGATCTCGAGCACAGAGCTCGCCCCGAACCGGGTCTCCCCGTCCACCCGCACCGTGCCCAGCGGCACACCGCGCGACCCGCCGAACGCGGGCGGAGCCCCCTCGATGGACAGCACGCCGTCGACGATCAGGCCGTCCAGGTTCGAGAGCGAACGACCGTTGCGCAAACGCAGGACGCCGTCTTCGCGGATGCGCCGGAGCCCCGCGATCGCGTCGTTCCCGTTCCCGTCCAGCAGCCGAGACTCCAGACCGTCGAGAATCAACTCGTTCGAGATCTCGACGATGTTCAGGTTGGTCGCGACCAGCGTGCCCTGCACCTCGAACGCGGCCGCGTCGAACAGCCCCGAACTCCCGTTGTTCGTCAACTCGCCCGTGATGTTGAACGTCGAGCCCAGACCGATCCGGACGACCCCGCCATCCGAAACGCTGAAGTCGCCGACCGTGTCGAAGTCCCGCCCGCCCTCGATCGCGATGCGACCCGACGAACCCACCCGCTCGAGCGCCGAGATCCCGGAGAACACAGACTCGGCCCCACGCAGGGTCAGATCGGACGAGAGCAGGCGGATCTGATCCGCGCCGGTGAAGAACGTGCCCTCGATGACAAACGTGCCGCCGAACAGCCCGTCGCCGTCGAGGTTCCCCAGCGGGTTGTTGGCCGCGTCGAACGTCGAGCCGGCACCGACCTCGATCTCGCCCGCGTTGGAGAACGCGGGCCCCGTGCCCGCCACGAAGTCCTGCCCGTTGAAGATCCCGAGCTTGCCCTCGGCCTCGATCCGGTTCAGCAGCGAGATCCCGAAGAACGTCGCGTCCGGACCGGAGATGTTCACCTCAGCCGCCAGCGTGTCGAACACGCTGTCGCCGAACGAGAGCACCGCGCCGTCGAACAGGTTCCACGTGCCGTCGCTCAGGATACCGTCGGGAGCCAGGTTGTTCGCGGTGTTCAGATTCACCTGCCCGGAGAACACGTTGAGCGTGCCCGTGTTCAAGAAGTTCACGTTGTCGAAATCGGTGATCCCCGTCACACCGCGCGACGACGCCACGCTGCTGAGGGTGCCCCGGTTCTCGAACGTGCCCGTCCCGTCGCCGGAGACCGAACGGTTGGCGTCCGCGACGATCGTGAACGTGCCGCCCTCCTGATTGCTGAACTGACCGCCCTGGTTCAGCGAGATCCCCCCCGAACCGACGAGCGTCGATGAGCCGCCGCCCGTCACGCAGGTGTCACAGATCTCGATGTTGCTGGCGCTGAACAGGTTGACCCCGCCGGAAGCCCGCAACTCGCCCGCTCCCATCAGATTCGCGTCCGAAAGCGTCAGCGTTCCCGCGACGTTGATCCCCTCGGTGCCCTTGCCACCGGACCCGAACACGTCGCCGTTCGCGATGGTCGCGTCCCGGTTGACCGTCAGCACCCGATCGATGTCCAGCGACAGAGCGACGCCGGGCCCGTTGAGCGTGAAGCTCTCGATCTCCACATCGATGTCGAGGGTGACCGTGTACGGGTTCTTGAGCGAGAGCAGCGACGCATTGAACGTCTGGTCGCCGTTGTTGTTCGGCACCACACCCAACGACCAACTCGACGCCGTCGACCACGACCCGTCGGCACCGGTCCAGAACGCATCGTCCTGCCCGACCGCAGAACCCGCAAGGCACGCCACCACAACGGCGATCGCGCCGGTCTCGATCTTGTTCATCTGCTCGTCTCCTCTTGACAAAGTATGACCGGCCCGAGCACCGGATACCAGCGTCCAGTAAGACTTTTACCCTACGCCAACAACCCGGGTTGTTTGTTATCGGGCCTCAGCCGCCCCCCAGCAGCCCCCGCACCCGCTCCACCTCGCCCCCGACGAGATCCACCAGGTGCTGGCCGGGCCCGCCCCGCTCGGTGTACTCGCGGAAGTGCCTGCGCGCCTCCTCGTACTGGGCCACCGAGAGTTCCAGCAACGCCCGACGCTCGGTGTCCGTCGCCGCGGCGTCCGCGCGGGCCTCGTCGATCTGAGCCAGCTTGAACTGCCCCACACCGAGATCCCGCAGGTGCCTTTGGACCGGATCCGACGCGTAAAGATCCCTCCGATGCTGCATGCTCTCCGAATACGCCTCGCGTGCATCATCCAGCCGACCCAGGGCCATCATCTCGTTGCCCACTTTGTTGAGAGAGATCTGGAGGTCACGAACCGCCTCCAGGTTCGCGGCGTCCAATGCCATCCGCCGGGCGATCTCGACGCAGCGTTGGTACCCCGCCAGCGCGCGCTCGTGCTCACGCGTGGACAGCTCGGGGCGATCGACCTCCGCGTACAACGCCGCCAGGCCCGAGTGCGCCTGCCCGAGGTGATGCGCCGCGACCCAATGCTCGCGCGCCGAGCGGTAGCTCGCCGGGTCGTCCTCGCTGAACCGGCGGAACGCCGCTTCGGACCCCGAAGCCAACGCGATGCTCTCATCGATCAGATCCTGCGCCGACTCGGGCGACTCGCCCCGAAGGATCATGCTCCGCCCGCGGATCAGGCTCACCTGGGAGAGCCGGTACGCCAGCATCGCGCGCACGTAGGGCGTCTCCTCAGAATCCATCGCCTCCCACGTGCCGTCCGCGGCCCGGAAGAACCCGCCCGCCCGGTCCAGGTTGCCCTCCAGGTCCGGGTCGTCCGCCGAAGCGTCCTCGCTCAGACGCAGATACGCCTCCCCGAGCGTGAGCACGATGTCGACATGCTCGCGGCTCGCGCCCGCCTCGGTCGCA